>DATGLT010000133.1:0-20201 GCA_035294005.1 Verrucomicrobiia bacterium | reverse complement strand
CAGGCAGTTCAGGCCGGCGCGGTGCCCGCATACGGTCCGGTCCCGGGCGAGAAACCGGTCATTGCCGGGACACGTCAAAATGCCGTCTTGCCTGATGAACATCAATGGCGCCACCCACTGCAATGCCAGGTAGGTGATCCGCGGTAAATCGCCCTGGACGACGACGAGTGGGTTGTGAACCGCTTCGACCAGGCGGCAAATCCTCAAAATGTCCCTGACCCGGCTCCGCAATGCGCGCAGGTCGTTGCGAAAGAATCCTGGCAGTCGCAGCGTTCGAACAGAACCTGGGATCCTATTCAACTTTTCAGCAACCAAAATGACATTCCAACCCCGGTCGAGAAATTGCCGGACAAGAGCTTCCGAGTAAGCGCTGCCACCATGTTGCGATCCCCAGCACCTGCTTATATGGATCGCTGTTCCCGGTGCCCCAGATGTAGTAGGGGGGTTCTCCATTACCTGCGAACCAGCGCGATGCAGTGTTTTGAAGTCAAAGAACCGATGGTCTTCAAAACGCAGGCTCTATCCGCTGGGCGTAAGATCACCAGCCAGACCGACCCGGCAAGCGTCACCAGCGCGGAGAACACGACGGCCGGCAACCGTATCCCAGCTGGCTGTGCCGACGTGAGGGCATTTACTGTGGCAGCGATGGCCGAGGCGGTGGCCAATACACTGAAAAATGGGATTACCACCTGCCTAACGTGAGCCTCATAATCCACGGCAAGTCGGATCCCGGAACGATAAACCATGAACCAATCCGTAGTGAGGCCCTGGGCCAGCAGCGTTGAAAGCGCCAACCCGGCCAGCCCGAATCGCCTCATCAGCACCAGTGCAAGAATCACTTTTATGATCCCTGCCGCGACGGACCAAATCGCATACGCTTCGTCGTTGGTGGCTCTCGAACACGTGCTGAAAACGTTGGCGTGGTGTTCCAGAACAAATGTGGCGAGGAAGATCCCCAAAACCGGGTAGCCGATGAAATTTCCGGGCCCGAGCCAGACGTCAAATAGGGTTGGTCCAAGGCACAGAATCGTCGCGCTCCCGCAGGCCATGGAAAACAAGCCGATTTGGGCGTTGCGCTTTAGAATCGATCGGATCTGGCCAAGTTCGCCGCTGCGCCATAAACGGCTGACAAAAAGAGGAGCCGCTCCTGAGAATACCCCGGCAAGCAGATGCAGGTTGATGCTAAGAATGAATGCCGCTCGATACGCGGGCAGGGCGCTTGCCCCTTTGTAAGACGTTACGAAAAATTGATCCGTGGCTGCCAGGAGCAGGTGCCCCAATGAAGTTATCCAGCCGCGCAATGCAAAAGGGAGCATGCTTCGAAAGCAGCCCGAATCCCACCGGCCGCGCTCCAGGTTCAGCGCGGAACAACGACGCCGGATGAATCGCGTAACCAACCAGCGTTGCGTGACCGCGCCGACTCCCGCCACGATTGCCAGCGCTACAAGGCCCCCGCCCAGCCACACGCAAACAGCCTGGCCTGTCAGTATCGCCGCATTCACCAATGCGCCAAGCACGGTATCCCACCCTACATAGCCCAGTCCCCTCAATAGACTTGCCCATGTTGACGACCAGATTGCGACCGCCCGCGCCAGGCAAAGAACAGACCATGCCGCCCACGCGCTCATCCGGTTCACCTCGACCAAGTCGAGCTTGCCAAGGTAAATGGCGCCCGAAATCAGTGACACCACGAAGGCAAAAACAGCCAGCCAGCGGTTCAAAACATGGCAAGTCGCGAACAACTGTGAAATCACCGCTTCTCGCGATTGTGCAATAGAAGCTTCCCGGCTCCCACTTTCGAGCGCAAAAGCCACCTTGCGAGAAAAGATGCTTGCGAATCCGAAATCAAAAAAACCAATCACAGTCCAACTTTGCCCAAGGAGAAACCAGATCCCCAACTCCTGGCTAGGCAGCTTGCGAAACAGAATCGGAATGAGAACCAGGTTTAGTACAACGCCCATGCCCCGGGCGAACCAGTTGGCCATTCCACCGAAGATTATTTCAGAGGTGAAGGAGATACTTTGAAACGGGCGCAGGCTTCGCCCCGGTCACTTCGCAATTCGTTTATCGAAGGACTTATGCGCCGTCCGGTTTTGAGATGAAAACCTCCTCAACTGCAAAGTTTCATCGGCCCAGGCGTATCCGGTCTGGAGCGCCCGCGGCAGTTCGCTTATAGCAGGTGACTCAAGTTTGGCAATCAGTTTGTTATAATGTAGAAGCACTAATGATTAGAGTAATGCATTTTGTCCTTTTACTTTTTCGGCCCTTTGGGTAGATCTGTGCCGAGGTTTTTGGACGCTGAAGGGTCTATTCATTACGACTTGTGAGCTGCCGGGGGATTATTGTCTTTTCAAACGGCTTGCCAATGGCAGGTCGCCGCGCCGAGTTGAGACGGCTTAGCACCATTGTTGGTGTGGCGCAAATCTTCTGGCTGGCAAGTCTTCTGCCTGGAACGGCCCAGGAATCAAACCGGCATTCTCTCGCAGGAGAAGCGGCTGCGGAAGATCGCGCCGGGGCTGAATTGGACTCTACTCGCTGGAACTGGAGGGCAGGCCCTTCCCGATGGGCTTTTGGGACGGAATTGGGCTTTGAAGTCAACGACAACATCGGCTTTGTCCCTGACGATCCGGCGTTGGATGTCATCGTGCGTCCGCAGGTGGACGCCCGGATGGTTCTTCCCGTTTCCGATCGGAATCGCCTGAACTTCACGTTCAGCGCGGGCTACTCCCAATACTTCACGCATCCGGCTCTGAACCGATTCTACATCGTGCCGGGTTCGGCGCTGCTGTTCGACTTCTACATGTCCGATCTCTGGATCAATATCCACGAGCGTTGTTCACTTACCCAAAGTGCTTACCAGGACCCCACGTTGTCGCAGGCTGGCGATTACTCTCAATTGCAAAACATCGTCGGAGTGAATGTCACGTGGGATTTGAGCAAGGTGACGGCGAGACTGGGCTCTGACCATTCCGATTACGTGCCGGTTACCGGTCGAGGCGGTGTTTCTTCAGGTTATAGCGACATGTTTTCCTGCTCCGTTGGATATCGAGCCTCATCGGTGGTCAGTTTGGGACTCGAAGGGGGAGGGGGTTGGATTTCCTACAAGGATACTCCCAATGCCGATGCGACTGATTTCAATGCCGGCGCATTTGCCGAGGTGAAACCGACTGGAAACATGTCGTTGTCCCTTTCTGCCGGCTATACGTCGTACAGGCCCGAGGTGGTTTCCACCGCCCAGCAGGAATTCAACGGCGCATACACGCGGGTTGCCCTGAATCACCGTCTCAATCGCTTTGTCGAATGCAGCGCCTCGGCTGGACGCAGCGTAAGCTTCGGGTTCTTTGCCGGCACGGTTGAAATGTGGAGCGCCCGGTGCGAAGCCCGTTGGCACTTGTTTCAAAAGCTTGGGGTGACGACGGGTTGTGACTTCGAGCACGGGTCCGAGCTTCTTAGCGGGAATGCGAGTTTCGAAAGGGTTGGACCGGGAATTACGTTCGAGCGTTCCCTTACCCGCAAATTATCGAGCTTGCTCCGCTACCAGTATTACCGCCGGCGCTCAGACACTCCGGGCGGCGACTATGACCTCAACATCGTTACCCTGAACTTTGTGTATCAACTGTGATCCCAATCTTATTGCGATGAAAATGCGCCCAAACATAGCTGCCACCCTTCGAGTTTTGTTGATTTGCGTGTTGGTGAAGTGCTGTTGTTCAACCGTCCTGGGCCAAACTGGAACCAATGTTTCTGGGCGAATTTGCGCTCAAACTTGCTCGAACGCCACCACGCTCGTGCGCGGTTCTCCCGGCATCGTCACGAATGCGCACCCCGAGATCCCGCCGGAGCCGGTCCCTCCGGGCAGCTATGTGCCGGATGATAAATATAAACTGCGCCTCGGGGACAGGGTGAGTTTTCAAATCCTCCAGGATCGTGATGCGCCTCGCCTGCTCACTGTTGCGGATTCAGGAGAGTTGGAGCTGCCGTACTTGGGGCGAGTGGCCGCGTCCGGCAAGACCTGCAAACAACTGACCGATGAACTCAAGACGTTGCTCGAGAAAGAATATTATTACACTGCAACCCTCATCATCAGTTTGGATGCAGCCAACAAGATTCTCGGACGTGTGTACGTTTGGGGCCAGGTAAAAACGCAAGGGGCACTGGACGTGGTTATGGACGAAAATCTCACCGCAGGCAAAGCGCTGCTTCGAGCTGGAGGCTTTGCGGATTTCGCCAACAAAAAGAAAGTAAAAGTGATTCGTCCCGGGGCGGCGGGCGCGCCAAGGCAGGTTTTCGAACTGAACATGATTGAGATCCTGGAAGACGGGGAGATTGAGAAAGACATGCCTTTGCGCGCCGAGGATTCCGTCATTGTCAGTTCAAGGCTTATCAACTTCTAACCATGCAAAAACCTTCAGAAGACACGTCGGAGCGCAGTTTCATACGCGAGCAGCAGGAATGGCGAACACGATTTCTTGCGCGTTTGGCCCGGTTCAAAACCCAATTGGCGAAACGTTGGTGGATTTTGCCGGGTACCATGGTTGCTGGATTGGGAGTCCAAGTCATTCTGTACCGGTTCGAGCCGCAGCTTTATGTTTCATCGGGCCGCATGATTGTGAACCTGAAGCTCTCGATTCCTGAGGGATCGCTCTATACCGAGGAGTTGAACAACTTTCTTGGGACCCAGGCAGCACTGATGCAGAGTCCGGTGGTGGCTGAGCGGGCGCAGGCGAGAATTTCGGAGCCGGGGCCGGAAGGACAGAGCGCTCCCGTTGCCCTGAAGGCCTTGATTCTCCCCAGAACCACGATTTTCGTGCTGCAAGGCACCGGGCCGGATTCCCGGTATACCCAGGGTTTTGTGCAGGCGTGCATGGAAGAATACATCAATTTGAAAAAGGAAATGCGCGCCCAGACCTCAGATATGACCCTGGCCGGCATAACGGAGGAGGTGGTTCGTCTCGAAAAGGAATTGCGAAGGTGCGATGAAGAATGTGTCTCCTTTTCCTCCACCAACAGCGTCGTCCTGCTGCAGGAACAGGGCAATACCGCCGCCCAATTTCTATCCGGCCTTTCCCAAAAGCTTGCCAGTCTCAAGTCCGAGTGGGCATTGCAAAAGGTGCTGAGCCCGGACCAAAACATCGAGCGGTCTCAGGAGCCGGGTTTGGTCGGCATGTCGGCCGATCCCTCCGGCAACTTCATTGCAGCGGAACCCGCCGGATCGCCCGCGGTGGATTATTGGCGTGCCCGGCAGCAGTTGCTCCTCATGAAGAGCGAGCGCGATGACTTGTCCAAGCGACTTCGCCCAAAGCACCCTCGCATGGCCCTGCTCGCAGAAGAAATCGAACGACGGGAGCGGTTGCTGGACATTTTTCGACTCCAGAACGCCCAGCGCTTTGAGAGTTACAAGCAATCCTTGAAGCTGCAGATGACCAGCCTGGAGTCGCAGGTAAGAGAGTCAGAGGCCCAATTGCTGGACTTGAGCCGCCGGGACGCGGAATTTAAGCGGCTCAAAGCCAATGGACAGCGGATCCAGGGCCTGTACGACCGTTTGCTCGCGACAATGCAGACACTCGATGTAAATAAGCAGATCAGTCCGGAGAGCGTCACCATCATGGAAAAGGCTTGTCCCTCCGTCGCTGACGCGAGCCTCTTTAAGAAGCGGCTGGTCGTCGGCGGCATCATCGGCCTGGGCGTCGGATTGTTCCTCCTGGTCCTAATCGATCGACTGGACGATAGAGTTTCTTCCATTGGCGAGCTGGCTGAGCTCTTCCGTGAGCCAGTGCTGGCGCAGATTCCTTTCGAAAAGTCGGCGCTTCGCAAAGGCGATTCCGGCCTGCTCAACCAGGCTGATGAGCGCTACGGATTCGTCGAGGCATATCGAAGCCTTCGCTCTTCCCTGTTGTATTTGTCCGGCGATGAACATCGCCCAAGAACATTGCTGGTAACGAGCTCGGTTCCGAACGATGGCAAATCGCTGACCTCGGCGAACGTCGCAATCATGCTGGCGGGCGCCGGGTCGCGCGTCTTGCTCGTCGACGCCGATCTCCGCAAGGGCAGTCTTCATCACCGATTCGGCGTTTCGTCGGCCGAGCCGGGCCTGGCCGAAGCAATCGGCGAGGTCCGAAACCTCATGTGTGACTCCTGTGGTCCGGGAGCTAAGAGCGTGGCCGGTTGGAATTCTTTTGTGAAGCCCACCGGGTTCCCCAACCTGTTTTTGCTCCCCCGCGGCAGAAGCACTGATAAATCGAGCGAACTGTTCATTGGCTCGGGCGCCAGGGACTTTCTCAAAGCAGCCACAGCCATGTATGATTTCGTCCTCCTGGATACTGCCCCCGTGATGGCCGCCGACGATGTTACCAGCCTGGCACCTCATGTGGATGGAGTCATTTTTGTCATCCGTTCAGAACATACCTCCGCGCGTGTCGCCCGCGCCGCGCTGGATCTTTTGTATGCGCGGCATGTTCATGTGCTCGGCCTGGTCCTGAACGCGTTTCGCCCATCACTGGCCGGCTTTTATCACTACTACAAATACAAAGATTACCATGCCTCCTATTCAGGGGCGCCTGCCCATAACAAGAGCCGCGCGGTTGAGCCGGCCAGAGCCCAGGTTTGACGTGTGACACCCGGCATCGGCGTTCATCCGCTTTTCCTCCGTTACCCCTGGTTGCGCGCGCGCGAGCACTGGCCTAAGTTCTCACGAACGTGCGGCCTGGCCTCGGTGTTGGAGGGGCGGGCCGGGTAAACTCAAGGACGATACGAAAGGCATCGAACATGAAACGGAAAGCATCAGCGGTATGGCGTGGCGGGCTGAAGGACGGCAAAGGAACTATATCGACCGACAGCGGAGTGCTTAAGGAAACGCAGTACTCATTCAGCACACGATTTGAAAACGGCGCGGGCACCAATCCCGAAGAACTCATCGCGGCGGCGCATGCCGGTTGCTTTTCGATGGCCTTCTCGGCCGAGCTGGGCAAAGCGGGACTGACGCCGCAGTCCATTCAGACCACAGCCACGGTAACACTGGACAAAACCGACGGCGGATTCAGCGTCACCGAATCTCACCTGGAAGTGACGGCCCGGATCCCGGGCGCCGACAAGGCAAAAGCGATCGAAATCGCCAATGCCGCCAAAGCCGGTTGCCCAATTTCAAAGCTTCTGCGGGCCAACATCACCATGGATGCCAGGGTGGAAACATAGGGCCCGCTACTACGTGCCCGCTCAATGCGAAGCGATGCGGTAAGCGACGCTGGCGCTGACAATCACCGAGATAATGCTGACCGGAGGAAATGCTCCGTACATCAGGAGCAGAGTCGCGACAACGGCCGTCAGGGCGACTCCGGCCGAGATGTATCCCAAGGTGGTATCGGTGCCTTTAAAAAGTATTTTGGCGAAAAAACCGGTGAGGATACCGATCCCCACACCCAGGAGCGGGAACCGGAACCCGACAAACGTGTAGAAGGCAATCATAGCCCCAACTCCCAGTGCCGCCCCAATGAAGGCGCCTAAAACTCCCTTTCCGAGGCTGAACCTGTCCTCCGTCACATTTTCAGTGCTGTTCATAGGACCGACAAGAGCATTGGATATGCCAGTCATTTTTGAGTCAATCTCGCATAACTCGTTTGCAGATAGCACGTAGTGGGTGAGAAAAGATAAGAAAGTGCCGGCTTGGCCGTGACACCAAGCCGGCGGAGGAAACGTGGCAACACCTCACCCGATTCCCCCAAAATCAAAGCTTAGAAACCCGCAATTGTATTCGTGGTGAAGGCGGCTGGCATGCGCCACTCCGCACGGACAAGCACGGTCAGGCAGGGCGTAGAGGGCGGCAGCTTGTTACGGTACTGGAAATTCTGATCCCAGGCCCAATTCCGGTTGGGCGGATTGTAAATATCGTATTGGCTCCCGATGCCGAGCCACAATCCTGTGGCAATTGCGCTGTAATACATGCACACCAGTGAACCGTTGTAGGTAAAAGTGTAGCCCGTCCAGTCCTCGAGGAACCGCGGATAATTTTCCACCCCGCCACTGTCGCTTGCCCCGGTTGAGGCGACAATTCCCGTCAGGAAAGCGGCGTTTACGGTCGTATTTCCCGCGATGCGATACGACAGGGATCTCGAACTATTCGCGTCATTCCACGCCGTTGAGAGGATGGTGATCGCGTCAGAGGCAACTGAGGCGGGCAGTGTGCCCGTGGTATTGGTTGTTCCAATGGCCGAGGTCGGAACATTATAGTTCCCGAGGATGTAAGCCGGGGAGGGCGTGGCAACAGTCAAACCGCTTGGCGGCAGAGTGCTTCCATTGACCAATCGGACTCCGGATTCGCTCGTGGAAGGCAGGCTGCGCTGATCCGACACATAGATGGTTGCTACGTCGCCGTTGGGAAGGTACGGGCGAATGCTGGTATTGGTGGCGTTCCATTGAACCAGTTTGGCCACGTCAATCTGAATGGCGGCGACGGTCTTGCCCTCCCGTTTGTTATAGAAGGAGGTATTGGTGGAGACGAAAGTGAAGAGCTCGTTGGTGGGCACCTGGTAGGCGAAGGAAGTGGAGCGCCCGCTTTCCGCCACCACCGTGTTGTTGCTCACCAGGATTACAAGGTCTGCTTTGTTATAGAAACGCTCCTGCCCGATTGCCGACAGAGGATCCTCCAGGGGTGGGGGAAGAGCCAGGATTTGCTGGACCGCGGCGGCGCTACTGTTGGTGCCGATCGGCAGGTTCAGATAGCTTGTGCCGCTGTCGTGGGCGCCATTGTAGGTGACGGTGCCTCCCAGCGCGGGCATTGGGGAAATGGGGTTAATGCCCTGGTAAATGGTCCCTGTTGCCGTTACGTCGCTGTTGAAGGTGAGGCTGCCGGCCGGGTTCATATAGATGTTGGTGTTGCAATGAACCAGCCCGGTGACAAACATGGGCGGTAGCGGCGTGAACTCCAGTGGAACATTGTAGAAGATGGCATATTGAAATATCGGAATCCGGGTCAGGTTAATGTCCTGGTAAACTGAAGCCGCGACACCGTCGAGGGAGGTCTTGGATTTTGCGTTGGCTATGATCCGAATTTGATCGTTGAACCCGTGCAGCGGACCATATTGGCTGCCGATGATGGAAAAGCCGTTCAACGAGTTGAACTGTACATCGAGGTGTCCCGAATTGCCCGAGAGATCCTGGAAATCGAAGTTCGTGGCGGTCGGTATTTCGGCCGACGTTGGCACCATCGCGCGGTAGGTGGCGATATTTTGCTGAAGGTAACCGTCGCCGAAGTTTCGAAAATCGGATGTGATTTGCGCCAGGACTTTCTCCGTGGCCGCCTCCGCCGCCGTGGTGGCGGACATGTAATCATTGTTGCGCTGATTCAGCCGCTCGTTCGACTTCGCGTATGTGTACATCCCGGCAACCATCAGTCCGCTGATCCCCAGCAGAAGGATGACCGTGAGCAAAACGTTTCCCGATCTTCCGATCCGCGCTTGCGGTAAGCTGATCTTCATACTTATAGAATTCCTCGCCTCGTGATCTTGGACACGATTTGAAAGGCATCCGAAGCGCCCCCCATGTTCAGGTCGCGTCGCATCTGCAGGAGGATGCCCAGCACGGCGTTGTTCTGGCTGTTGGTCAAAACCGTCCCGGAGAAATCTTCCATTTCAAAAACGTTGTCATTGGTGACCATCGTGGCAATCGGGACGCTGGGTCCTCCGAACAAAGAGACCCGGTTCAGACACGCGCTGGAGGGGTCATGATAGTAATAGATATACTGAGTGGAGTTGGTCGAAGGATAAACGCGCAGAGCATTGCCGGCCTGGATATTGGTCGCCCCCGCGGGCGTGAAATTCGTCAGTGTTCCCGAACCCACCTGGACTGATGAGGCGCAGCGCACTTCTTCGACAATGCGGCTGATGGTTTGCCGCGTGTACTGGGCATTCTCAATTTTCGGCTGGATGAACCAGTTGAACCGCAGACCCGCAAGGTGGCACGCCAAGATCCCGGCTATGGCCAGGCTGAAAATCGACATGGATACCAGCATCTCGACCAAGGTATGGCCGGCCCTGGAAAGGGTCGTTTGTTTCAGCAAGTTATGCGCGATCGGCAGCTTCATTGATTTGCAGCCCGGTACGTGAATACCGTGTTTGTGAACAGTCCTTTCCTGGGGTAAAACCAGGTGCAATCCACCCGCACCACTTTCAGGGGGGGATTGGTGGAAAGAGTCGAAATCGTTGTCACGTTGGTGGAATAGGTCGTGGGACCCACCGAAGTGCCTACGTCCAGAACATAGATTTTTGTTGGAAAATTGCTGCTGACCAGCTGGTCGATCGCCGGGGTTCCGCGCGGGTCGAACTTGGCAGCCCGGCACTGTTCCAGGCTGTTGAGGGCGCTAATCTGAGCCGCCACGGAGTGCGCGGACCAATCCGAGCAGGCGGCCGCTTCGATATAGACGCCGAGAATGCCTCCCAAGGTGATTCCCAAGAGCAGAAGCGCGATCAGCACCTCAGCCATTGTAAATGCCTGCGATTGCCTGTTTAGCCTTTCGCCTGAATGGACTGCAATTCTCACAATTAACCCGATTTTCGCGGCAATTAAAAAAGCAAGTATCGAGCCGGTTCCGGCCTGGACGGCCTGGTTTAGCATTATTTCTGCTTTCTTTGCCCATTATTTAGACTTGCGACGTCTGTTAATCCTGAGAATTAGGACAGTTTGGCTCCAAACTGGTCTGCGGCGGTTCGCCGCGAAACTCGCTCTACACCCCCGGCGCCGGGTCATTTCGGAATGATTTGTGCTCTTGTGAATTCGATTCCGGGATGAGAGAACGGACAAAAATGCGCGGGTCCGCTGGGTGCCACACGATCAACCTGATGTGGCGGCGATATGCTTTGAAAAACCGGGTGCGGACGGCGTTCTGGACGATATGCCTGGCCATGGGACTTGGCACAGTTTCGGGGGCTCAAATGACACCTTGGAAACCCGGCGCTCCAGAGAACGCTCCTGCCGCAGCCAATTCATGGCGCGACAAACGGCGGTTCAGCTGGGTTTCGCAGCCTTCAGAGTCCACTGGGCCTGTAGTGGGCGCGCATACCGAGTATTGGCTCCTGTTGGGTGCCTTCGTTTTTGGATCGATCGGGCTGGGGTTGGCCTCAATCCTGGTTCTTCGGCGTTACCATCGCACAGTTACTTCGAAGCAAAATGAGGCCCTCAACTCGATGGCCAATGAGCCGGCTCTTCTCGAAGTGATTCGAGCGCTCGACGAAATTGCTCCTTGCGACAGCAAAGAAGGCAGCGCGGCCACAGCCACGATGGACCGGGAAGAGCTGTCAAAAGCGAGCCGGGCGCTGGTTACGGGATGGGCGCGGTTTCAAAAAGCAGGGCGGGTCCCCGGCGTTCGTGAGCATCTGCTCCTCGACCTGATTCAAACGGCCGAGCGGATCAGGGACGGCGCAAAGTTGCCGCACCTGCGCCCCGTTTTGTTGCTGATTACAGCGTTGCACGGGCTCTTAAAGCAGCTTTCCATCAAATCTGCCAAAGTCACCTCTTCCGAATTGAGAACGGCTGCGGGCGCAATCGACCTGCTCGATCTCATGTGCAACCGGGCGTTTAGACCGGACCTGGCCACAGAGCCCCGGATCAGGCTCCTGGTGGTTGATGACGAGCCCTTCACTCGAGGGGCGTTATCGTCAGCCTTGAAAAAGACCTTCCACGAGCCGGATCTGGCACCGGATGGCAAAATCGCTCTTTCACTGGTGGAAAAGCATCGTTATGACCTGATTCTGCTGGATGTCGAGATGCCGGGCCTGGATGGTTTTGAGGTCTGCCTCAGGATTCACGACACGGCTGAGAACTTCACGACGCCCGTCGTGTTTGTCACCGGCCATTGCGATTTCGACGCCCGCACCAACAGCGCTCGGGTAGGGGCCCACGAGCTTATCGGGAAGCCATTCGGCGCCTTCGAAATCATGCTGAAAGCCCTGACGCTTGTGCTGAAGAATCGTCTTGCCATTGATGATCAAAAGGCCGCGGCTGAGAAAACCGTCGAATCTTCTTCCGCTGTCAAAGCGCAACCTGGTGCGGTCGAGGATAACCGTGGAGCTCAGTCAGCCGCGACGGCACCGACCGAGGCAAAGGGCACCAAAGAATCACCTGTTGCGGCTAAAGTTCCAACGCAAGTGGCTCAATCCACTTCGCCGACGGACAAGGACAAGGTTCCTGATCCAGCGTCCTCGGCTGAACTCCCGGAAGCCCCCAAGGACGATTTTGGTGAAGTCTTCTTTGCCCCGATCCGGCTTTTGCCGCTGCGTGAGAGCCTAATTTTAGCCCGCAACACGGCGAATCCCGCGGAAAGAGATAAGGTCCTGCGCGACGTCTACGCCGGGTTCCATACGCTCTGTGAGGAGACCGGTCGAATGCAGCGAGGCGCGCTGTTTCGCGTCGCCTTCGCCTTGGAAGCCCTGCTTAAGAAGGTCATTGACCGGCCTGCCTATTGCACACCGTGCGTGTTCCATAGCGCGCTGACCGCCTTCTACACCATCGATGAACTTTGCCGGGAACGTAAGACCATCGATTTGACCGAGCCGCCCATACGTGTGCTGGTCGTCGATGATGACCCGGTGTCGCGTCGCGCATTTTCCGGGGCGATCCAGTTGTCGATTGCCAGGCCGGACAGCGCCGATTGCGGCGCAGCAGCCCTCGCGCTGGCCCGAGAGAAGCCCTATGACGTTATCTTCCTGGACGTCATCATGCCTGGGATGGACGGGTTTGAGACTTGTACGAAACTCCACGAGTTGCCGCTGAACCGGTCGACTCCCGTCGTTTTCATTACGGGCCAGGACGACGCCAACGCCCGCGCCAAAGCGGCCGCTTCCGGCGCTTGCGGTTTTATCCCTAAACCCGTGTTGCCTTGCGAGGTTTTGCTCGTAGCGCTTACCTTTATAATTCATGGCCGCCTGGAGCGGTTGACTGAGGCACCTCTGGACGACGGAAACCCGGCGCCGGCCGGCGAAAAGTTGATACCTGTCTAGCCTCTGGCGGCCCTCTGAGCAGTTCCCCCCGGCGCCTGGCGACAATCCGCTTCCCTTTTTTTGGTTAAAGGGGCAATTTCAGCATGCCCTTTTGTAGTCAATGAACTACAAAACCCTGTTCCCGGCGCTGCAAACGACGTCCCGGAGAATCCCCGGGGCAGTTTTCAGACCTCCCCTGGATTGTGGTTTTCTCGCATTTGGTGCAGGGTCTTTGCAAGACAACCAACGAGACCGAAAGACGAAAATGAAAGCCGCGCTACTTGCCCAACTGAATCCCGCCAAGACCATGCACCAGCTTATCGACGACCGTTGCTTTCTGCGGGTGACGATCGCGGTGGCCCTGGCGCTGGTCGCTTGTTGCTGATTTGTCCCTAGAACCGGTGCATTTGACTCTTGTGCTTGGTCTTGTGGTCCTGCCACAGGATGGTCAGCACCAGCCAGAAGCCGCCGCCCCCGGCAGCCATGAAGCACAGCATCGCCAGCCCCGGATAACCGAAAATTTCGAAGTTTGTTTGGATCCGCATCAATAGAGCTGCCCCGATAATTAGTGCGGCCAGGATCAACCCCGTCGTAATCCGGTTCGCTACCTTATTCGCGCTCTCGACTAGAAACTCAGTCTCGCTTGGCTTGACGTTTACGTTGAGTTCGGCGCTTCCCACCGCGTCGAGTATTTTGTTTAGCCGGGAGGGCAGGGCGCCCAGGAATTGTTTGGCCTCCAGCAACGATGAGAACACTTTGCCTTCGGTGATTGTCGACTTAAGCCGCTGATTGAGAATCTTGCTGGCATTGCGTCGCACTGATTCGTTCGGGTCGAACTCCGGATCCAAGAACCGCCCCACTTCGTCCAGCTGGAGCAATGTTTTGCCAAGCAACGAGAGTTCGGTAGGAACGAACAGCCCTGTTTTCGCCGCCGCCCGGCCCACTTCGAGGATGGCTTTGCCGATGTCCATCTGGCTCAGAGTCGTGTTCTGCTGTTCAGTCACCAGCTGTCCGATCTGCCTCCGAAAATCCTGTTCCTGAAATTCCAGGCTGGTACTGCTTATTCGGACGGCAATGTCCGCGGCCTGGTCGCTTTCGCCCTCGCTGATCGCCAGCAACAACTTTAACAAGTTTTCCTGCATTGCCGGAGAGGTGTGCCCAACCATGCCAAGGTCCAGCAGCGCTATACGCCGGTCCGGCGTCAGGAGAATGTTTCCGGGGTGAGGGTCTGCGTGGAAGATTCCATCGACCAGGATTTGCTGCAGATAGGCCTGGAAAAGCTCTTCAGCAAGCGCGGCGCCCTGTAAGTCCAGCCGGGCCAGCGGCGACAACTCGGTAATCTTAGTGCCCTCAATGTACTCCATCGTGAGGATTCGGTGCGTGGTGTAATCCTGGACCGGCAGAGGTATCTTGATTCGCTCGAATCCAACCAGGGACTTCGCCAGCGTCGTCATGTTCGCCGCTTCTCGGCAATAATCCAATTCATGGGCCAGGGTCTTCTCGAACTCGTCGAGAATACTCAGCAGTTGGTAGCGCTGGCCGATTTTGGTGTGCCTCTGCAGGAATTTGGCGACCTCTTCAAGGGCGGCGAAATCTTCATCGATTTGCTTGGCGATGTTCGGGCGTTGGACCTTGACCGCCACCGGCCGGCCGTCGTGAAGCGCCGCGCGATGCACTTGCCCCAAGGAAGCCGCGGCCAGCGGTTCTTTTTCAAAATACGAGAACACCTTGTTGATTTTGGCGCCCAACTCCGATTCGATTATGAACTCAACGTCTTCATAGGGGAACGGTTTGACCCGGTCTTGAAGCCTGGCGAGCGCTTTCAAATATTGCGGAGGAAGCAGATCCGGCCGGCTGGAAAGAAGTTGGCCCAGTTTGACGAAGGTCGGGCCCAGGCGCTCGAGTTCATTCGGCAGTTCGTCTGCCGCCTGGCCGCCATTCGGGCTGGGCGGGGCTGTGGCTTCATGTTTGCCGAATCTCGATACGAGGTCCGGCTGCCCGTATCTCAGAAACAGCATCGCGATGTCTTTGTAGCGCTTGAGGTGGTGAGCGGTTAACTTCATAGCGCGACCTTGTTCCGGTTTGCGACCTTCATGGCCAAAACCTACTTGCTGAATGCTTAAAGACAAGGGTGGGAAACCAGTTGGTGTCTTCGGTTTTACCCTCACAACCCTTTTCCAATGGTGTTCTTCAGGCGCCCTGGACTTGCGCCCTTGAGGTGTTTCGCAGCGCTTATTTGGGGTTTAACCCCACCGAGGTTTTCCTCAACGCTGCCTCTCTGACGGAACGCCAAACTTGCCCCCACTCTGGTTCAAAGGTATCGTCGTCCGCGTTTTTCACCCACGAACCATACGACATGAAGATCGGCATCGGCTCAGATCACGCTGGTTTTGAATATAAAGAACAGATTCGGAACCTCCTTGCGGACCTTGGACACGAGGTCACTGATTTCGGAACAAACTCCACTCAAGCCGTGGACTATCCGTTGTTTATTCGCCCGGTTGCCGAGGCGGTTGCCCGAGGCGATTGCGAACGCGGCGTTGTGTTGGGCGGATCGGGGAATGGCGAAGCAATCGTGGCGAATCGCGTCCGTGGGATTCGCTGTGCCCTCTGCTGGAACATCGAGTCGGCGAAGCTAGCGAGGCAGCACAACAACGCAAACATGCTTTCGCTCGGCCAGCGCATGATGAGCCTGGAAACCGCGCTGAATATTGTTCGCGCTTGGCTGGATACACCGTTCGAAGGCGGGCGTCATCGAAGGCGAATCGATTTAATCGACATCAACGGGTGAACCGGGCGACAAACCCGCCGTCCTCGGCAAGCCGAATTTGCAGATGGTCCTTTCGACTCAATTTCGTCCGCTCTGTCTGCAGGTGATTTGGGTTCGCGTCTGAGTCCGCAGCGTCCTTCCAAATCTCGACCTGGTAGGAGCCGGACTTGAGAAACGCGAGGGGAACATCAATCGTGTTTTGGCGTCCCGCGGAGATTCCACCCACATACCACACGTTGTCTTTGCGTCGGGCCGTCACAAGCACTCTTCCAATTTGATCCACAAGCACACGGGTCTCATTCCACCAGGTGGGCACGGACGTGAGGAACTCGAATCCGGGTTGCCCCTCATAGGCGGCCGGGTAATCCGCAACCATCGGGTTTGGGTTATCGAAGCAGACATAAAGTCCGAGCTGATGGCATCGGGTGCCCAAGACATTCGGGGCGATGTTGTGAGGCTGAAACTCCGCCCGCGTGACTGCGCGAAAGCCGCCCAGGTGGTAGTCCATCGGGCCGGCGATCAGCCGGGTGTTGGCCATTCGCAGGTCATGCTCGGGTGTGCAGCGGTCGCTCCATTTCAAATACTCGAGGTTCAGCGCGCCCTCGTGATTCATCAAGTTGGGATAGGTTCGTTGCCAGCCGGTCGGCTTCCATATGCC
Organism: Verrucomicrobiia bacterium; assembly: GCA_035294005.1. Taxonomy (GTDB): domain Bacteria; phylum Verrucomicrobiota; class Verrucomicrobiia; order Limisphaerales; family UBA8199; genus JANXQE01. Next base: position 3,808 of record DATGLT010000133.1, on the reverse strand, counting down.
GTGGAAATGGATCAGGATATGGTGGCGGGCGGCGGCTTGCAGGATCGATTCCGCATGCTCGACCGAGCCCTGGTCGTCATGTTCAAAAAAGTCGACCATCATGCCGCTCCACCCCATTTTTTCAAACGCTGCAAACGCCTGCTCGACCCGGCCTCGCAATGCTCCCTGGTGAACCCAGGTCCACAAGCGCACGTGTTTTGACGCGGCGTATTCCGCAATGGCCGGCAAATCGAAATCGGCTCGCGTCCTGGTTACGTCCGTGTCAGGGCCGGGAGCCACACCGACCGGGGATTGGAAATACCAGGGTGACACGGTTTTTTCGTCGGACGTGAGCGAGTGTGTCGGAATGCCCGTGCGCGCGCAGAAATCGATGTACTTTTTAGCCATGGCGACTGACAGAATGGGTAGGTCGCGTTTGCCGTCGTACACGTCGCCGTTCCACCATGAAAAGGTAATCTTGCCCGGCTTAATCCAGGAGGTGTCTTGGATGACGGACGGTTCGTTGAGGCAGTAAAGCGTGCTGGATTCGAGAAGCGCGCCGGGTCTATCCGCCACGAGGATTACCCGCCATGGAGTCCGGAACGGGAGCCGACCGACGACCTTGGTTCCGTCCGGCAGCGGGGTCAGTTGGCATACCAGGTCAACAGTTTGGCCGGCCGCTGCGGTGCGCCGCAGAGACATGCCGGCATAATGTCGCAGAGACGCTTCGGTGATCGCCGCGCAAGTTCCGTCTGGCCAGGACAGCGTTAGGGGCATATCAAGAAGTTGCGCCGGGGGCAGTTCGCTGGCCTGGACGTTGGTAACGTTATGCTCATGCGAGGTGTTGTAGTTTTCCAGGTATTGAGCGTAGGCAGTCGGATTGCCTTCGATGCCAAATGAAGTGGATTCATCAACAAGGACCACCTCTCGGCCTGCGCTCCGCGCAGGCAACTCATACCGAAGGGCAATGCAGTCGTTGTAGCACCTGAAAACCACGTCGAGGCGCTGATGATTGATATTTTCAAGCTCATACCGAACCTCGTTGAAAGTGTCCTGCGCATGATCCGATTTCCCGAACAGGACTGGGATGGTCTTGTTCTGCGACCTGTGCGTGGCTCGCTTGAGCCTGGAGCCTGCCAAAAGTTCGCCGCCATCCTTGGACTGCAGCCCCAGGTGACATCCTGAAACGAGCGGTTTTCCCGCGAAGGTGGCGGACCATTGGATTTGGTCATTTGGCGGAGCGCCTGGCATTTGAACTGCCACTCGAATGCGGCCGTTTGGAGATTGCAGCGCGTGACCTTGGGCCGGGTCAGCCATTCCAGCTGTGGACCACGCCAAATACGCTAAGAGAACAGTGCCGAGGCAGGTGCGTGCGGTCAAAATGCCCGGGAGCAGGTTTTTCAATGGCATGCCCCAGACTAGTGGGCCTGGTGAGTCGGTTTCCAGCAGATTCCGGGACGTGCAGCCGCGAGAGCCGCGGCTTGACGGCGGACCTGGGAAGGCTAGCGCGGTGCGCGAAAGGTCACTGGCGAAATTCGATGCACAAATTTGATCCCCCTGGTGCAATCACTGCACCCTTGACACGGCTCGGCGTAACCGAGTGAACTCCAGTTGGCGTGCGGCACAGAGGTTTATGCGGGAAAAGGCAAGGTTCCACTGCCATGCGAGCTTTGGCACAGCAATTGCCACACGCTCGCTCGGGTGCGGTCGCTTTCAATCACCAAATCCATTTTATGAGTGGCGTCATATTAGCGAGCGAGGGAAATGTTGGGCTCGTGTCGATTGCTAAACAGTCGATCCGCCGCTCGTTCGTTGTGAATCTCGAGCAGGGACTTCACGCCCGGCCATGTGCGCTCCTGGTGAAGACCCTGCAAGCCTACTCTTCAGACGTGTTGGTCGAATGCAATGGCGAAACCGCCTCCGGCAAAAGCATTCTAGGTTTGTTGACCCTGGGCGCGGGGCCCGGCTCGGTCATGACGTTTACGATCGAGGGCGAAGACGCATTGGAGGCGATGGCCCAGGTCGAGCGGCTATTCTCTTCGCGTTTCGAGCCACCAGCGGCTCCGGTCAGCTCAAACAAATCAGTCTAAGCACAAACCTACCCAACCGATTTGCCTGAGAGGATCTCGCGGATAACATCGTTTCCCTGGTTCCAACGCTCTTTTAATTCCGGCCGCAGCAGGAGCCTGTGCGCCAGGACCGCCTCCGCGAGTTCATCGACTTTCTCGGCTGACACGGACGCTTTTCCTTCCATTGCCGCCGCCGCCTGCGCTGCGCGAAACAGCCCCAGCGACCCGCGAGGGCTGGCCCCCAGGACGAGCGCGGCATGTCGCCGGGTCTGCTGAACGCGCTCCAGGATTTTTTCGCAGACCTCAGGCTCGACCTCCACCGTGCGAACCGCTTCCTGGCATTTCATGATGGCGTCCGGCGAGGTGACCGGGTTCAGCGTTTCAATCGGGTGCCCCAACTGGAAGCTCCGGCACATCTGTCTTTCATCCGCAAGTGACGGATACCCAATGCTCATCCGAATTAGGAATCGATCCAGTTGCGCTTCAGGCAGCCCGAAGGTTCCTTCATGCTCGATTGGGTTTTGGGTCGCCACCACCATGAACGGGCGTTCCATCCGGTAAGTTACTCGCTCAATTGAAATCAAGCCCTCGCCCATGGCTTCGAGCATGGCGGCTTGCGTGCGCGGGCTGGCACGGTTGATTTCGTCCACCAGGACAATGTTGGCGAAGAGCGGCCCGAACTTGTATTCGGACTGGCCTGTTTCGCGCACCAGGAACGGTTCTCCCAGGATGTCCGCCGGCTGAAGATCCGGCGTGCATTGAATGCGGTTAAATGTTCCGCCGACACTCTGCGCCAGGGCCCGGGCCAACATGGTTTTCGCCACGCCTGGGATATCTTGAATTAACAGGTGCCCTTCAGCCAGCAGGGTAATGACTGCCGTACAGACCTGTTCGTGTTTCCCGACGATGACCTTCTCGATGTTCTCAACGAGCCTGGCAGCGATTGCCGCCACTTCAGTCACCGAAAGAGGCTTCGTCTGCTCAATGGGTGCGATCGCAATCTTCTTTCGCGGCGGCCGGGGAGGTTCTGGAATGATCAACTTCATGGATTTTCCGGCAGTGTTTAACCGGCTCGAATTTCAGCCCGTTTTTCCCAGAGCCAAATTTTCATCAGTTCCGTAACGATTCGCTCAGCGAGCCGACGCCCTTGGCCCTCGGCATGACCTCGAAACGTGATCGCCGGATTCGCTGGAGAGGATTGGTTCGGCTCGTTCACCCAGAGCGAAAGGTGCTTCTTTGGGGCCTTCTGCGCGACATAAAAGCGTTTCGATAATTAATAAAAGGTGTAAGAATCGTCGCCGTTAGTAAGCTGCAGTTCCCATTTCATCTTGCTTGCCGAATGCGTCACAACATGGCCATCCGCATACCCGGAATTGGCGTTTCGAACCCGGCCCGCGAAGGCGTGGGCGCCACTGGCACGGGTAAAAGAATCTCCTGAAGTATCTTTTGAACCAGTAACCCAGTCAGACAGGATGGGGCGGGTCGAAAGAGTCAAGTCGTCCATCTTGGATGGCCAGGGCGTCTTCAAACGCGCAGGGAGAAGCGAAGCATCCGGGTACGTCAACGTTGGGGAGCCCTCCAAATGCCGTGGCACCCACCAATTCAAGTCGACAAAAGCATATTTGGACTTCTGAACATCTGTGAAGTAATTGGTAAAGTCGTCGATATTGGCCATCGGTCTTCCGAACTCCGCCTGAAAGGCTGTTAAAGCGCCCTGCCATCGTTGTTGCCGCAGAGGGCAGTACCATATCTGCGGTTGT
>DATGLT010000132.1:0-25355 GCA_035294005.1 Verrucomicrobiia bacterium | reverse complement strand
GGACTCAGCCGAACATCGTGCCAGACCGATGCTCGATTGTTGTCGATCGCCGAACATTACCGGGTGAGACCGAGTCTGGAGTGAAGAAGGAAATCAAGAAACTGCTCGATGCGCATGAGCTGAGGGCGCGGTGCCTGGATGACAAACTGGCCCCGTGCCGCCCGTTGGAGACCAGCCCAGCACACCCGCTGGTCGCGCGGCTTTTGAATGAGGCCGGCCAGAGTAAACCGGGCGGCGTGGACTATTTTTCGGATGCGGCGGTGCTCGCCGAAGGCGGCATTCCCAGCGTGGTCTTCGGTCCCGGGGACATTGCGCAAGCTCACACTTGCAATGAATGGGTGGAAGTTGCCCAGGTAGAGAAGGCGAAGGCGCTCCTCTCGAAATTCCTCAGATCACTCCCTTGAACCTTTTCTACAAGGACACATCAGACTCATGATTGCCGAAAACGTCGAAACACTGCCTGCCGCGCAACCGGCGCCTCACGCGTCTTTTTTCAGACAAAGCGGCTGGCTGATGATAGCCAACATCGCCGGTGGCGTGCTGATGTGGGCGGTTCACTTTTTGGCCAAACGCATTGGCACCAGCCAGTACGGCCTGTTCATCACGCTTTTGACGGCGATCATGCTCGTCCCGGCCATTCCCTTGCAGATGGTGTTCGCGCAGCAAACGGCCAAAGCCCTGGCAACCGGCACCGAACGAGAGCTCGCGGGTCTCATTCGGTTTATCTGCCTGGGCCTCTTCGCGGTTTGGGCGTTGTTTTGCGTCGCCGTAATTGCCTTTCAAGGCGCGATTCTAAATTTTTGGGGAGTGGCCGATCCCAAGGCGTTGTGGATCACGATGCCGATCCTGCTGCTGACGATCTGGACGCCGGTGTTCATGGGGGTGCTGCAAGGGCAACAGAATTTTTTCTGGCTTGGGTGGAGCATGATGGGCAGTGCGGTAGGCAGGGTCAGTGCTGCGGCCATTGCCGTGCTGGCGCTGCGCGGCGGCGCAATCGGCATGATGATCGGCGTCTTGATTGGCACCGTTGTCGGCCTGGGTTTGGGCGTTTGGCAAACCCGCAAGCTCTGGAGCCTGCCGCCAATGGCATTCGCATGGATGAATGTATTGCGCCAGGTCATCCCGCTTCTGTTCGGATTTCTTTTCGTCCAATTCCTTTTCACGGGTGACACTTTGTTTGTGAAGCATTACTTCACCGGGTCGGACACCGGGGCTTACGGCAGCGCGGGCACGCTTTCGAGAGCTTTGATTTGGCTGGTGAGTCCCCTGGCGGCAGTCATGTTCCCGCGAATCGTGCACAGCTCTGCCAAATCCCAAGAAACGAACATCATGGGAATGGTGCTGGTTGGAACCGCGGTGCTGGCGCTTTGCGGTGCGGCAGGACTGGCGGTTCTTGGGCCTTTTGTCATCAAGATTGTGTATGGAGCCGACTTTGTTCCTGTAGCCGGACCCATTTTGAAGTGGTACGCGGCGGCCATGGTTCCCCTCGCTTTGGCAAATGTGCTGGTGAATAACCTGCTCGCCAGGGGGAAATTCGCGGTGGTGCCCCTGACTTTGCTGCTGTGCGCGGGCTACGCTGGGACTCTTGTTTACGTTAACCACGCGGGTCACAGCCTCGTTGCGGTACTGCAAACTCTCGGCTTATTTAACCTGCTGCTTTTTGGAGTTTGCGCCTGGTTCACATGGGGCGGAGCCAAAGGCGAATCGCAACCCGTCTGATCCTGCGCCGCCCTGGCTTAGCCGGCACAATCCAGCCGTGACAACTGGCTAATGCTTTGACAGAGTCCCCGCCGAAAACCGTCTTGGCTCAATGTCCGAAATACAGGCACGACCTCAAATCTCTGTTGTGGCTCCGCTTTGGAACGAAGAAGATAATGTTCGTCCGCTCGCGCAACAGGTTTTCGCCGCTTTTGGAGGTGGCTTGCCCGCGATTGAACTGATCCTGGTTGACGATGCCAGCACCGACAAGACGTGGGAACGGATTCTGGAAGCCCAGGCTGCCGACAAGCGGATTCGGGCCGTTCGTCACTCCCGGAACAGCGGCCAAAGCGCCGCTCTTTGGACGGGTTTCCAGGTCAGCCGCGGCGATATCATTGCGACCCTGGACGGGGATCTCCAAAACGACCCGGCTGATTTGCCCCGGTTGCTCGAAGCGCTTCAGTCGGCCGACCTGGTCTGCGGTGTGCGTACCAAGCGCATGGACAGCGCCGTGCGCAAAATATCTTCCAAGATTGCGCGGTGGGCCCGGAAGGCGGCGCTTGGGGTGGATTTCCGCGACTCGGGATGCAACTTGCGCGTATTTAAGCGGTCGGTACTGCAAAGCTTGTTTGCTTTTGACGGCCTGCACCGCTTCATGCCAATCATCGCGCACGGGGGCGGCAACGTTGTCATTGAAGTCCCGGTGAACCATCGTCCTCGCATCGCCGGCGTGTCCAAATATGGAATCTGGAACCGCCTCGGCAGGGGCATTTGCGACCTGGCAATGATCGCGTGGTATAAAAAAAGGCAGTTAAAAAATATTGGTTTCACCGAACACGAAACCCGCAGCCGGTAAAAACGATTCTGGGATTTTAGCAGCGGACGCTACCATAGCGTGCTGGTTCAAATCTTACCAAGGAACACATCGGAATCGTGCAGCCTCCAATCCCCGTTCCCCCATTTGGGGTTGACTCCCTATTTCCGCACGTTGCGCTCTTTGGCTAAAAGAGAACAGCCAACAGATTCTCGAAACCGCCACGCCAGGGAGGGGCGGTTTTTTTATACGTAAAGGAACACGTAAATCGCAAAAGCGACGGCCAGAAGCCCGGCGGCCGCGGCGATGGACCATAAAAGGTTACGGTTTTTAGCCGCCATCGCCAGGGTCGATATGATCACGCCCGTTTGCGCGGCCAGCATGCCGAAGAAGAATCTCTGGCTGCGCCGGTGGTGGTGCTCGGCCGATATGTTGCTCTTGCGAACCTGAACTTCGAACAGGTTTGCGATCGTTTGATTCAACCGTGCTTCGACTTCATACCGCGCGGAGGCGTAGCGCAGGCGGGCGCTCGTAAAGTCTCGAACAAGCGAAGCGAGGGGGTCGGCCGTTTTGGCCCCGCCGGAATCACCAGGAGCCGCTTTCTGACGCAGGGCGGAAATTCGTCCCAAAAGCGAATCCAATTGATCGATAGCCTGGTTGGTGGGCTTGGTTGCCGTGTCGAAATCCTGGGCCTGTTCCCGGGCCGCATTGAGGGCGGCATCGATGCTTTTGTTGTCTACCTGGTTGATAATTACCGCCAGTTCGGCATCGGGGGTGGACGTTTCCACTCCATCCTTCGCGGCTTTGATTTTTGGATCAACCGGAGCCGCAGCCGAACTGGGTTTCGGAGGTTCGCCTGCTTGCAGAACTTTGAGGGCCTGTTGACCGGCGGGCGATTGAATCAGGGTTGAAAGCTCTTTTCGCAACCCGTCTTGCGCGGCGTCACCCGGGCTTGACTGTTCCGCGTATTGATTCAGAGCGGCGGGCTCGAACGCGCGCGGCTCGACAATGGTTTGGAGCAGGTCGGCCGAGTTGCGCTGAATGGCGCCTCGCAGCCTTTTAGCCTGGAAAAAGCTCCATTGATCGCCGGCCTTGGATTGCTGTTGTGCCCCGAGGGATCGGTCGTACTGGGCCCGGGTCATTTCGCTGGACGCCAGGCCGGCTAACATAGTCGCCACTACGGCCATGACGACCGGGGTCGCCCCAAGGATTTTTCCAAAGCGCGATTGAGGGAGGTCGGCTTTGAGCTCTTCAGGGATCGTAACTTTGGTCGGCTTCATACGCTGCTTAAAAGGAAGACGTTCTGGATGAGCTTCAGCCTAGCTTCTTATTGGGGGCTTGCAAGCTTGCTGGAATCCTCGATATTCGAACACAGCCTATGAAAGCCCCTCTGTTCACCGGTTGTTTTTTGCGTTTTTCCGCCGTGATGCTTGCCGGATTGAATTTCGTCAGCTGCAGCCCGCCGGCGCGCGCCAGCGAAGAAAGCGGCCTGGCCCCGATTTTCAACGGCAAAGATCTCAGCGGCTGGCAAGTGCCCGACCCCAACCCATTTTGGCGCGTCGAGGACGGGATTCTGGTTGGAGAGAACGATGCCGCAAAGAAAGGCCACGTTCTCTACACCACCAAGGCCTACAAGAATTTCATCATCGAATTGGAGGCGCGTTGGTCCGTCGAAATTGACAGCGGCATCATGCTCCGTCAACCCGAACTGCAGATGCAAATCGGGATCTCGCGAAGCTTGAAGACCGACATGACCTGCTCGTTCTACACCAATGGAAAAGAAAAATATCCCGAGCCGGGCCGCGCCAAGAACCTGGAGAAGTTCCTTAAGCCCGGCGATTGGAACAAAATCCGTTTAGAAGCCAAAGGAGACCATTTCACTGTCTGGTTGAACGGCGAAAAAGTTACCGATTACAAAGACGTACGATATCCCAATCCTTACGCCATCGGGCTCCAGATTCACCCGGGATTGGTCATGAAGATAGAGTTTCGCAACATAAAATTGCGCGAACTCGAGTAATCAGCCATGGAAACTTCAACTCAAGTTTTGCTTTTTCGGACACTGTGCGTCGCAATACTCGGGTTTGTCTCAGCAGGCGCGTCCGCTGATTCAACGTCCGATTGGCCACAGTTTCGCGGACCAAACGCCAGCGGGGTTTCGACAAAGCCGGTTCCGACAACCTGGAATTTGGAGTCGGGCGAAAACATCCGGTGGCAGACGCCCGTGCCGGGCATGGGTCACGCCTGCCCCATTGTATGGGGGGATCGAATCTTCATCGCGACCGCGGTGAAACAGGGCTCAAAGCCCGATCTGAAGATTGGACTTTACGGCGATATCGATTCTTACGCGGAAACTGAATCGCACCAATGGCGCCTGCTTTGTATCGACAAAGGAACCGGCAAAATCCGTTGGGACAAACTGGTTCTGGAGAAAGTGCCTCGCGCCCAACGTCACACCAAGGCCACACACTGCAATTCCACGCCGGCCACAGACGGCAAGCGTATCGTGGCGATTCTCGGTTCCGAAGGACTGTTTGGATTCGACCTGGACGGCAACCAGCTTTGGCACACCGACTTGGGCCCAATGGACCCCGGGTTCTACGTGGTTACCAATACTTCCTGGGGATTTGGGAGTTCGCCCGTGCTGCATGACGACAAAGTGATCGTGCAATGCGACGTTCTAAGCGAGCAGTATCTGGCTGTGTTCGATGCCAGGGATGGCAAGAGATTATGGCGGAAGTCCAGGCAGGATGTGCCCACCTGGTGCACACCCATTGTTGCCGCCTGGGCAGGCCGCACGCAAATCATCGTCAACGGCTGGAAACAAATTGGCGGTTATGATTTCGCCACCGGCAACCCGGTTTGGCAACTCCACGACGGAGGAGACATCCCGGTGGCTTCTCCGATCCTCGCCGAGGACAGGGTGATCCTGACCAGTGGGCACGGCAAAGCGCGGCCGATGCGCGCCGTTCGGCTAGATGCCACTGGCGACATTACCCCGCCCGATTTGAGTTCCACCAACCAGGCCGTCGTCTGGTGCCATCCCAGGTCCGGAGATTATCTCCAAACACCCATCGTTGTGGGCGACCTCGTGTGGGGAGCTCTTGACAGTGTGGTGACTTGCTTTGATCTGCACACGGGGAAAGTGAATTATTCCGAACGGATCGGCGACGCGTCCCAGGGCTTTACCGCTTCGCCGGTGGCGGCAGCCGATAAACTCTATTTCACCGGTGAACGCGGCGAGGTGATCGTCCTCTCCGCAACTCCGCAGTTCACACCCATAGCAACCAATCAGCTCAACGGAATCTGCCTTTCCACCCCAGCCATATCCGATGGGACAATTTTCTTTCGCACGACCGAAAAGCTGCTCGCGGTGGGTAAATAGCAGTCTGATGGCGACTCTCGGAACTGTCGCAAGCGGCTAAAGAGTGAGCCCGGGGGCCCGTCGCGGGTTTCCTCTCTTGCGCGATCGGTAATTTCTGTAATTATCTGTATTAGAAGCTACCGCACCCAGGCACTGGAGAAACTTTGGAGACCTGATCCTACGCGGCCCCGTTGCCGGGTGGTGGCTGACCGAGCGCCATGTCCGCTGCACATAAAAGCCTTTGGTTCACCTTCGCCTCACTGGTTTCAACCCTCCTGTGCGCCCGCGCGGCCGCGCCTTCCGAGATCGAATTTAACAGGGATATCCGGCCGATTATCACCGAAAATTGTTTTGCGTGCCATGGGCCAGATAAAAACCAGCGCAAGGCCAAACTCAGGCTGGACGTGCGCGAAACGGCGGTTGAACGGGGCGCCATTGTCCCGGGCAAGCCACAGGAGAGCAAGCTGGTTGAACATATATTCTCGGACGACCCCGAGGAAATCATGCCTCCGCCAAAGTCGCGCAAAGTGCTGTCCGCCGCGCAAAAAGAGCTTTTGCGCCGCTGGGTTGCCGAAGGAGCGCAATACGAGCCCCACTGGGCTTACATCAAACTGCGCCGTCCGGCTGTGCCCGCCACCAGCGATCCCGGGTGGGTGAAGGATCCCGTTGATGCGTTTATTTTGCGAGCGCTCGAGGAGAGGAAAATCCAACCGTCTCCCGAAGCGAGCAAGGCGACCTTGCTGCGCCGGCTCAGCCTGGACCTAATCGGGATGCCGCCGACGCCAGAGGAGTTGGGTGCATTCCTCAGCGACACGTCGCCGGGTGCCTATGAGCGGCAGGTGGAGCGGTTGCTCAAATCTCCCCACTTCGGCGAGCGCATGGCAGTGCCTTGGCTCGATGTGGTGCGCTACGCAGACACTGTCGGATATCACGGGGATCAGAATCAAAACATCTTTCCGTACCGGGATTACGTGATTACGGCGTTCAACAGCAACAAGCCGTTTGACCAATTCACCGTCGAGCAGCTTGCCGGCGACCTGCTCCCGTCGCCGACCGTCGAGCAAAAGATCGCCTCCGGATTTAACCGCCTCAACATGGTCACGCGCGAGGGCGGCGCCCAGGAAAAGGAGTACCTGGCCAAATACGCCGCCGATCGCGTCAGGACAGTTTCCATGGCGTGGCTGGGATCGACCATGGGTTGCGCGGAGTGCCACGACCACAAGTACGATCCGTTTACGTCCAAGGATTTCTACCAGATGGAAGCCTTTTTCGCGGACATCAAGCAGTGGGGTGTTTATGCAGATTACGATTACACTCCGAATACGGAGCTGAAAGGCTACGGCAACGATCATCCGTTCCCTCCGGAAATCGAGGTCGACAGTCCGTATCTTCACAACCGGATTGCGCTGCTCCGCGCAAAACAGGAAAAGGAATATGAGCTTGCGGCAGCCGCCTTTAAAACCAATGAGCAACAGCGGCGGAGTTTTGACGCCTGGCGCAAGACGGGGCTCAAATTTCTTTCGTCAAATCCGACAGGATGGATGACGACCACGCCCGAGGTTGCCATGCGCCTGAAAGACACAAATGCCGTCGCCAACACGAATTTTGTTATTCGCGAGGACGGTTGGGTCCAATTGAGCGAACTACCAAGAGAAGACACACGGCTGACTCTATTGCTCTCGAACGTAAGCGTCAGCGCCATCCGGATCGAAGCCAATCCCGTGAAAGCCGAGGGCAAATTCAAAAAGGCGTCCCTTTCCCTGTCCGCCAGCTACAAAGAAATGGGCGATTCACCGGCGAAGAAGCTCTCTTTTTATTGTGCTGAAGCAGATTACAAAAGCATCCATTACGCGGGCGGCCATCCGGTCATCGGAGTGAAAGATCGCTGGGACCTGGCGACCAATCAACCGCTTCAAACCGCTATCTGGCTGCTTGAAAAACCGCTTCAATGCTCTGGCGGTTATCTAAACCTCGATTTGGGCGGGTTGCCAGTTGCCGCCGTCCGAATATCTGTTTCACCTTTTTCGGGAGAGGAACCTCTTGAAGCCGGGGCCAGCCGCGCGTTGGGGAAGGCAATGGCAAAAATCCTCGGAAGATCCCGCGCCGAACGGGATGAACTGTTTCGAACATACCTGCTGAGCACGCAGTTCGATGAGAAAACCATGGAGCGATTGAAAGTGCTCCAGGATGGAGTTCGTGAGTGTCGCGGCGGTCGAGCGTTAACGATGGTAACGGTGGCGCGGGAACCCCTGGTGACCCGGGTTTTGCGCCGAGGCAATTGGCAGGACGAAGGCGGCGACCTGGTCCAGCCCTTGGCGCCGCATTTTTTGCCGCAAATTGAGAACCCGGATCATCGTCGTTTGACGCGGCTGGATCTTGCGCGATGGCTCGTGTCCGCAGACAACCCGTTGACCTCACGCGCCGTGATGAACCGCCTCTGGAAGCAGTTTTTCGGGACCGGTGTTTCAGCTGTTGTCGATGATTTGGGAGCGCAAGGCGAATGGCCTGTGCATCCGCAGTTGCTAGATTGGCTTGCCAGCGAATTCATGAATCCGAGCGCCTGCCTGCCCGTGGCGGCAACCAACGATTCGGCCTTCCCCTGGGACATGAAACATATGGTCAGGCTCATCGTTATGTCCTCGACGTACCGACAGGACTCGAATCAACGGCCCGAATTAAAAGATGTCGATCCCAACAATCGGCTGGTGGCGTGCCAATCGCCGCGGCGGCTGGAGGCGGAATTTGTGCGCGACAACGCGCTCGCGATCGCCGGGCTCCTGAATACGGATATTGGCGGGCCCAGCGCATTTCCGTATCAGCCTCCCGGCTATTACAGTTATCTACAATGGCCGGACCGAGACTACTATCCAAGCAAGGACGAGCGCCAATATCGCCGCGGCATTTACACTCACTGGCAGCGCGCGTTTTTGCACCCGATGCTGGCCAACTTCGACGCGCCGTCGCGTGAGGAATGCACGGCCAACCGGATTGTTTCGGACACGCCGCAACAAGCGCTCACCCTGCTGAATGATCCAACCTTCATGGAAGCGGCGAGGGTGTTTGCGGCCCGCACGCTCACTCGAACGCCAGGCGGCGATTCCGAAAAACTGAACGTCGCTTTCAGCCGCGCGTTGGCTCGAGTGCCGAACCGGGCGGAGCGCGAATCCCTGCTGGGCTTTTTAGCGGCCCAGCGGGAGCACTATGCCGGAGCGCCCGAAGAAGCGGCCAGGCTTATCCGAATTGGGAATGCCCCGGCCGCGTTGGACCGCGATCGAGCCGAGTTGGCTGCCTGGACCCAGGTTTGCCGCGTCATTCTTAATCTGCACGAAACGATCACCCGATTTTAAATGAAAGCACAGCAATCCGGCTCCATTTCGCAAGTCGCCGACCGGCTGAAGCAGTCGGATTTCCAACTGAACATAAACCGCAGGACGTTTCTTGGCCGTGCTGCTTACGGGCTGGGTGGCCTGGCCCTCGCGTGCCTGCTTGAACCCAAGGCCGCATTCGGGGCCGAGAAGGTGCCGTTCGAGCATTGGAAAGGAGTGATCCATCCGCCGCATTTCCCCGTGCGTGCCAAGCGTGTCATCCATCTGTGCATGGCCGGCGGGCCTTCGCACCTGGAAAGCTTTGACTACAAGCCCGAGCTGAAACGCATTCACGGCCAACCCTTCCCTGAGTCTTTTACGAAAGGCCAGCAACTCGCGCAGTTGCAGAACATGGAATTGAAGGCGCGCGGACCTTTCGTTGATTTTAAAAGGCACGGCCAGTCAGGCCAGGAGGTTTCAGACCTGTTCCCGTCCATTGCCGGGATTGCGGACGATATCTGCGTCGTGCGCTCGATGCACACCGAACAAATCAATCACGACCCAGCGCACGCATTTATGAATGCCGGGTCGATTATCAAAGGCCGCCCCAGCATGGGTTCCTGGCTGTTGTACGGCATCGGGGCGGAAACGGATGAACTGCCGGGGTTCGTTGTTCTGAATTCCGCGGGTAAATCCGGGCTCCAGCCTGTCTCCGCGCGCCAGTGGTCGAGCGGTTTCCTGCCGAGCAAATTCCAAGGCATTTTGTTCCAATCCAAGGGCGACGCCGTTCATTACGTCGGCAACCCGGACGGCGTGTGCCAAAGCACGCAAAGACAGGTTGTCGAAGAAATCAAACGGCTCAACGGCATACTTGAAGAGGAAAGGATCGACCCCGAGATTCAAACCCGGATCAGCCAGTATGAATTGGCGTTCCGGATGCAAACCTCAGTTCCGGATCTGACAGATTTCTCGAAAGAACCGCAACACGTTCTGGATTTATACGGCGTAAAACATCCCGGGGACGGCACGTTCGCATCGAATTGCCTGCTGGCCCGGCGCCTGGCCGAACGGGGAGTGCGTTTCATTCAACTGTATCACCGCGCGTGGGATCACCACGGTGAAATTGAAAAAGACATGCCTGTGGCTGCCAGGGATGTCGACCAGGCATCGGCTGCCCTGGTAACCGACTTGAAACAACGAGGCATGCTCGAAGATACCCTGGTCATCTGGGGTGGAGAATTTGGGCGGACTCCGATGGGGCAAGGCTCAGGACGGGACCATCATATCAATGCGTTTTCCGTGTGGCTGGCCGGCGGCGGCATCAAGGGCGGGTTAACCTACGGCAAGACAGATGAACTCGGCTACCGGTACCTTGAGGACGGCCAGCAAATGCACGTCCATGATTTGCATGCCACGATGCTGTATTTGTGCGGCATCGATCACAAACGGTTGACGTATCGTTTCCAGGGCCGCGATTTCAGACTTACAGACGTTTCAGGCGAGGTCGCCCAGGGAATCATCGCCTGAGTGTGCCGACGGCGTCCCGGTCAGGGGGATCGCCCCACCTTGCTGAGGAACTCCCTGGTCCGCTGATGTTGCGGGTTTGAAAAGATCTCTTCCGGAGGCCCTTCCTCGGCGATGCGGCCGCCGTCGAAAAAAAGCACGCGATCGGCCATGTCCCTGGCAAATTGCAATTCGTGGGTTACCACTATCATGGTCATGCCTTCTTCAACCAGTCCGCGCATCACCTTGAGGACTTCTTCGCGCAACTCCGGGTCCAGGGCGCTGGTGGGTTCGTCAAAGAGCATCACTTCCGGCTGCATCGCCAGTGCCCGCGCGATCGCCACCCGCTGCTGCTGCCCGCCCGAAAGCTGCGACGGGTAGGCCAAGGCTTTGCCCTCCAGTCCAACTTTGCCCAAAAGTTCACGGCCGAGGGTCTCGGCCTCCGCCTTTTGAACGCCCTTAACGAACCTCGGCCCGGAAGTGACATTATCCAGGACCGTCAGGTGGGGGAACAGGTTGAAGGATTGAAACACCATGCCAGCTCGGAGGCGCAACTGCCGCTGCTGTTCTTTTTCCTCGGCACCCTTCGGCGGCTTGCCGCCGAAGATTGTCACTCCTCCGATGGTAATGCGCCCTTCATCGGCGATCTCGAGCTGATTCAGACAACGCAGGAATGTGCTCTTGCCGCAGCCGCTGGGGCCGATGAGAACCACGGCTTCTCCCCGCCGCTGCGCGTGGTCGATGCCGTGCAACACGCGGTTGCTTTGATACGATTTAATCAGTTTTTCAACGACGATCATAACTCAGCCGCTTTTCAAGGCGCTCAGCTAAAAGAGATGCCGGGTAACTTAATGCAAAATAGATCGCGGCCGTCATCAAGCCAAGCCCGATGTAATCATAGGTCGACATCGCCAGCATTCCGTAAACCTTGGTTAACTCTACCATGGTAATCACCGACACAATGGATGAATCCTTGAACATCGCAATAAAGTCGTTGGTGACCGGCGGAATGACGACTCGCAGCGCCTGGGGCAAAATGACGTGGCGCAGCGTTTGCCAGCGGCTCATACCCAGGGCCTGGGCGGCCTCGGTTTGCCCGCGCGGGATCGATTGGATCCCCGCCCGGTAATTCTCGGATTCACTGGCGGCATAGTTCAAACCAAGCCCCGCAATTCCTGCCAAAAAGGGGTTGAGCCTGATCCCAATTTCCGGCAACCCGTAATAGATCAGGAACAACTGGATCAGCAAAGGCGTGCCGCGGATCACTTCCACGTATGCCCTGGCCAGCCAGTTCACCGGGGGAGGAGCATAGAGCCGCAGCAAGACGAGGATCAGACCTGTCACTACGGCCAGCGCCATCGCCAGCACGGAGAGCTCGATTGTAACCGATGCGCCCCGCAGCAAAAGCGGCAGGTACTTCGGCCACTCGCGCAACGTTGAAATCGCCTTTTGTTGGCTTACAACCTCCGGACGGTAATCTTTGAGGGATTCCTGCCGTTCATCCCAAAGTCCGTATTTGCGGTCAATCCGTTCGAGGGTTCCGTCCTGGGCGAAGTCGGTGATGGCCTGGTTCAGGGCCGCCAGCAAATGAACGTCGCCCCTGCGTACCCCAATCCCGTAGTACCCAGGCGCGAACGAACCTCCGGTAAACTTCAACTCCGGATCCGATTTGGCGTAATAGAGCGCAATTGGCAAATCCATCACTACGGCGTCAATCCGATGGGCCTTCAGGTCCCGCAAGCTTTCCACGTTGCCAGGAT
The DNA here is from genome assembly GCA_035294005.1 of Verrucomicrobiia bacterium. Taxonomy (GTDB): domain Bacteria; phylum Verrucomicrobiota; class Verrucomicrobiia; order Limisphaerales; family UBA8199; genus JANXQE01. The sequence goes on along the minus strand of DATGLT010000132.1, from coordinate 12,911 downwards.
AAATCCGAAGGTCCACACCGCCCATGGCCTGGAGCAAACGTTGTGCGACCGTGGACGACAATGCGCCAACTGCTTTGCCTTTCAGGTCCTGGAGCGTTTCAAAGCCAACCGTCTCTTTTCTCGCAACCATTTGTTGCGCGTAGGCGTAATACGGCAGCGACATGTCGATCCGCTGCCGGTGTTCAGCCGTAAGTTCCAATCCGTTTAAAACAATATCGAAATTGCCGCGCTCGAGCGCCGGAATTAACTGATCCCATTGATTCTGGACCATTCTGGCCTTAACGCCCAGTCGCGCGGCCAGCGCCTCAGCCAGATCATGTTCAAAGCCGATGAGTTCCTCGGGCCTTTGCGGATTGGGAAAGACGTAAGGAGCGCCGCCCTCGGCATCGGCGCCCCAAAGCAATTCTCCCCGCTTCTGAATTGCCGACAATCCGTCGGCGGCAAAAACCTGGCCGAGCCCGGTTGCTACCGCCGCCGCGCAAGCCAACCAAGCAGCCCCGGATCGACGCCTGAATGGGTTCATCGAGGCGGGACGATATCATGTCCAAAAAAAATGCCGAAAAGTTTTTAATCCGCCGGAAAATTTTGGAGGTCAGGGGCTATTTGACTCGCCGGCTCCCGCGTTTTGGCTCGACCCCCCGCATTCCAAGCAGTTATGTTCACCCCTCACGACCGAGGTGAACTATGGATGAACTGCTGAAGCTTTTGCAGACCAATGCGCTGGAATCGGCTGAAAACCTGGGCAGAATGCTGGGTCTTCCTGCCGCGGAAGTCAGCGCGCGCATTGCCGATTATGAGAAAAAGGGCGTCATCCGCGGTTACCAGGCCATTCTCAATGAAGATCAGCTTGGCTTGGACAAGGTCACAGCGGTGATCGAAGTCAAGGTCACTCCCCAACGTGAAGGCGGTTTTGACACAATCGCCCAACGGATTAGCCGGTTCCCGGAGGTCAGTTCCGCTTACCTGATGAGCGGGACCTACGATTTATTGCTGTTTGTCGAGGGCCGGACGCTGCGGGAAGTGGCCAGTTTCGTGAGCGAGCGGCTTTCGCCCCTCGAAGGCGTCCTGTCCACCTCGACACATTTCATGCTCAAAACTTACAAGCGCCTGGGTGTCTTGATGCAAAAGGAACCTGCCGATGAACGCCTCAGCGTCTCTCCGTAACCGGCTCAACACGACCGTGCGCGACATCCCGCGCTCGGGGATTCGCGACTTCTTCGACATCGTTTCGACGATGAAAGACGTCATCAGTCTCGGGATCGGCGAACCCGATTTCGACACACCCTGGCACGTTCGTGAATCGACGGTCTTCGCGCTCGAACGCGGCGCGACCCATTACACCAGCAACTACGGTTACCTCGAGTTGCGCCGCGCCCTGAGCCGTTACGTCCAAAAGGTTTTTGGTGCGGAATACAACCCGGAAGATGAAATCCTCATCACGGTCGGAGTAAGCGAGGCGCTCGACCTTGCGTTGCGCGCGCTACTGAACCCGGGCGATGAAGTCCTGTATCACGAACCGTGCTACGTGTCCTATCGAGCCACGATCCTCTTTGCGCAAGGTGTCCCGGTTCCGATTGAAACCAGGCCGGAAAACGGCTTCCGCCTGACCCGGCAAATGCTGGAAGCCAAAGCCACGCCCCGCACAAAGGTGCTGATGCTCAATTTTCCGAATAACCCGACCGGCGCGATTATGAGTCGGGCCGACCTGGAGGACATTGCGGCGTTCGCGCGCGACCGTGATTTGCTGGTGGTGACCGATGAAATTTACGGCGAACTGACCTATGACCGGCCGCATACGAGCATTGTAAGTTTGCCCGGGTTGCGCGACCGCACGATCTTCTTGCACGGTTTCTCGAAGGCCTGGGCAATGACCGGGTTCAGACTGGGATACGCGTGCGGCCCGGCCGACCTAATCGAGGCCATGATGAAGATCCACCAATACACGATGCTATGCGCCTCATCTTTGAGCCAGAAAGCTGCAGTCGAGGCCCTCGCCCGGCCGGAGTCGGACGTTGCTGAAATGGTGAATGAGTACCGGCGCAGACGCAATTTCCTGGTCGGGGCGTTTCGTGATTTGGGGATCGAATGCCATCAGCCTCTGGGCGCCTTTTATGCCTTCCCCAGCGTGAGCCGTTTCGGGGTGTCTTCCCGCGATTTCGCTTTGAAACTGCTGCGCGAAGAACGAGTCGCCGTGGTTCCCGGGACAGCATTCGGGGAGTGCGGTGAAGGATTCGTCCGCTGCGCCTACGCGACCAACCTGGAAAATATCAAGGAAGCCGTGAAGCGGATTCAGAGATTTATAGCAAAACCGTTGAAGGACTAGTGGCCATTGCCTGACGCGCTCCACGGTTGTGGGGATTTGCGGAACTAGTTGACAAGGTGATTGGCCGCCGGAATCCTTTGCTCAGTTTGAACCCCAAGAACGTCTTGTCTTTCCCTCGCTTCCCGTGCGCTTGTGCCATCCTGCTCGGTCTCACCCTGCAGGCGCTGACTTCATCCGCCGCCACCGGAACAATCGCCGATGTTCAGCACGTGGTCATTTTCATACAAGAAAACCGCTCGTTTGATAACTACTTCGGCGCGTATAAGGCCGTCCGCGGGTTCAACGACCGCAATGCGCTGCGTTTTCAAAACGGGACCGCGGATTTTTACCAACCCCAGGGCAATGGTTATGTTCTGCCTTATCACTCGACCAATCAGTGCCTCAATGACCTGGCTCACGATTGGATCACGGGCCATGCCGCCTGGGACTTGGGCAAGTGGGATGAATGGGTCCTGGCAAAAGGCGCCTCGGCGCTCACGTATTACACGCGAACCGACCTCCAATATTATTACGCGCTGGCGGATGCGTACACGATTTGTGACGACTATTTTTGCTCGGTGTTAGGCCCGACGAATCCAAATCGCCTTTACACGATGACGGGAATGATCGATCCGAACGGGACCGGAGGGGGACCCGTGATCGATAACAGCGAACCTGGCTTTTCCTGGACGACTTACCCGGAGCGGCTCCAAAAAGCGGGGGTCAGTTGGAAAGTGTACCAGCAAGCAGACAACTACGACGATAATGCGTTAGCCTGGTTCAAGCAGTATAGAACTGCCGGTCCCGGCAACCCACTGCACGATCGCGGCATGGCTACTGTGGGCAGTCTCGTCGCGGCGTTCCGAGCCGATGTGACAAATAATTCTTTGCCCCAAGTAAGCTGGCTGATAGCGCCAACCGCCTTGTCGGAACATCCGGATTTTCCGCCCGTAAATGGGGCAGCTTTAACAGCGCAACTGCTTGGTGCCCTCGCTTCGAATCCGGCCGTTTTGAACACGACAGTCTTCATCCTGACCTACGACGAGAACGGCGGCTTCTTTGATCACGTGCCGGCTCCGACCCCGCCGGCGGGCACGCCCGACGAATTCGTTTCCGGTCTGCCCATCGGGCTTGGACCCCGTGTGCCGACCATCATCGTGTCCCCGTGGACTCGCGGCGGTTACATTTGCTCCCAGGTGTTCGACCACACCTCGCTGCTGCAGTTTGTTGAAAAATGGACCGGCGTTGCCGAGCCTAACATCAGCGCCTGGCGTCGAACCATTTGCGGCGACATGACATCCGCGTTCGATTTTGCGCACCCGGATTATACCCAGCCTTTGCTGCCCACTGTGGCCACCGTCAGTTGCTCTGGGGTTACTCCACCGGTCCCCTCCCCTCAAATAGCACCCGCCCAGGAATCCGGCAGCGCTCGTGCCCGCGTTCTTCCCTATCAGTTGACGGCGACCTCTTCAGCGGACTGCTTGCTGAGCCAGTTTTATATTACGCTTTTCAATTCCGGCGCGGCCTCTGCCCACGTATCAATTTACCCGAACGCTTTCCGCTCCGACGGCCCATGGCAGTACGATGTCGCGCCTGGCGCTACGCTCACCGATTATTTCAACGCCGGGTTGTTCGGAGGAGGCAAATATGACCTGACGGCTTACGGTCCGAATGGCTTTCAACGCCGATTCGCCGGCGACCTGAACACGTCGTGCAATCAATACGAAGCTTCTGCGCAGCTCGACGAAACCAATTCAACTGTGACACTGAATTTGCGCAATTCGGGCGCAAGTGCGGTTAACTTTACGATCACCGCAAACGCTTTTCTCGGCGGCGGACCATGGATTTACCCCGTCTCGGCGGGGTCCACGTTTTCCCCAACATTTTACGTCGCGACCAACGGAAATTGGTATGATTTGAAGGTCACTGTGGCCGTCGATTCCAGTTTCGTTCGCGGCTTTGCCGGACATATCGAACCTTCGCCAACTGCCCAGGGCACGGCACTGCGGTTTTCAACGACAGCCGGGGCTATTCACTTTTCCTGGACTCCAAATCCCGGCCTAAAGCTCCAGGTGACACCTGACCTGGGCAGTACCAACTGGGTCGATGTGCCCGGGTCAGTTGGAGTTGGCTCTGTGGACCTGCCAATGACCGGGGCCGTTGAGTTCTTCAGACTTTCCCAATAGACGCGCCTGCTGCGCGGGCCGTTCCGGGCTCTTCCTGGGGATTTGCCCCATACCGTGGGAGAGCGATACGAGCTAAAAGAACCACGGTCAGAAGTGGGGCATTGGAGATTGGAGGTGGCTTATGAGGAAAACCGCGCCGGTGCATGTGGCTGTTGCTTCACGGTTTTTGAGATTTGCAGCCATGGCAACGGTGCTCGTGCTGAGGACCCAAGCCCAACCCATCAACAGGTGGACGAACCCGGCAAGCGCCTCATGGCAGTCGATGTCCTGGTCCCTGGGCATTTTGCCCGCTTCGGAACAGACGGTGAACGTCACCAATGGCGGCTACAAAGCCGTGGCCGTTGACAGCGCCACCTTCTCCGCTTTCCCGGACTCGGTTACAATCAGTAATCTGACCGTTTCCGCTCCTACGAACGCGCTGAGCACAGTGTTGCTCAATTACGCGGGCACGGCCGCGCCGCTAAAGGTTCTTGACCAGTGCGTCATTGCAACCAATGGGGCTTTGGACAATTTCGACAGCAGCTTCGAAGTGGACTGCACGAATGGCGGTCAACTGCTCCTGGATGGGGGAACATTCGTCCAGCAAAATGGGCTGACCGTGGTGAATGGGCCGGTGTCGGTGCTCAACAACGGCAGCATTACCACCAGCAATGCCAACCTGACTTTGGGTCGTGTGACGATCGGGTCGGCTCCCGCATCGGTCGGCACCTTCATCCAGAACGGAGGCAGCATTGCGGCACAGCAGGTTAATGTCTCGGCCTACCACCAGGATCCTTTCGCTCCGGGCGGGTACGAGCTGAGTTCGGGCATCCTCTACGCGATTGAAGGGACTCAATGCTCAGCGCAAGGCGCCGGGTTCCGGCAGTTCGGGGGCACGAATTACGGGAATATCACCGTCATGGACGGCTATTACGAACTGCGCAGCGGCATGGTCCAGGGAAACGTGCTGACTGTCGCCAACGACGCCGGCTTTGCGCAAGAAGGCGGACTGTTAGACATGCAATTCATCAATGTCACTGGCACCTCGAATTGGCCGGCTTCAGGTGGCCCCGATTTGGCCGCCGGCATCGTTCACTGCGGCACTCTTAACATTGGCGGCAACGGAAAAGTTGGACTCACGGGGGCCGATGTTTTTGTGACCAACAACTTCGACCTGCACGGCGAGTTTTTTATGGTCGGCGACGTGGGCCCTTTGATCGAGCACGCCGACTGTCAACTTTCGGCGGGCCGGCTTTCTTTGCCTTCGATGACCCTGGGTCAATACGCTTCTTTTGACCAAATGGGCGGCTCAAACGAGATCCGCGGCGGCCTCACAATGAACGAAGGGCAATACAATTTGTATGGTGGCACGCTCGAAACCATTGGGACCGGAGTCGGAGCGGCGGCTACTTTCGCGCAGAGCGGCGGCCAGCACCTGGTCCAAGGCGTTTTGTCCATTACCGGCTCGTATGATCTGAACGGCGCCAGTCCTGGCGGTGGCGTTAACCTTGTCTGTCAGGGACTCTATTTGCGCGGGGCTTTGACCATGACACTGTACTTCAATGGACGTTATATTGATCCCGCGCCAGCGTTCACCAATACCGGCGTCCTCAACCTGGGCGGCACCCTAACGACCCAACTCCCGGATGCCGAAGCCGGCCAGCTGCAACTTGCGACCAATGCCGTTATCGCGTTCGCCCCCGGCTATCCTGCTGTCTTGCGGTTCCTGAACAGTTCTTCCATCTCCTGGACTACAGGAGCGCTGCTGGTCATTACCAATTGGAGCAACTCCGATCACGTGTTCGCCGGAACTGATGCCTCCGGCTTGAGCCCTTCCCAGTTGCAGCAGGTTCAATTCGCCAACCCGGCCGGGTTCGCCCCCGGAGCCTATTCTGCCCGAATACTGCCGACGGGAGAAATCGTGCCCATCGACCGCCCAACGATCGCGCCCGCGCGAACGTCCAATGGCCTTGTCCTTACCTGGTCCGGCAACTCTCAACTGCTCTCTGCCACCAACGTGGCGGGGCCATACTTTCCGGTTCCCGGCGCCGGCAGCCCCTGGACGAATTTTTTCAGCAGACCACGGCAGTTCTTCAGGCTGCAGTAAGTCGGCGCTGAACAGCGGCCGAAATATATCGTATTACGATATATTTGCCAGCCCTAGTTGCCCCCAGTTGCTTCTATCGCCGCCCTCGCTTAGCTTACCCCGGGGATTTGGAGAAGAATCCGTCTTCCAGGCCGGCCTTCGAAAACAATGCGCATCCAGCCAAAGACGGTCCTGGTTTTCGCCTCGCCATTGCTCCTGGCATTGGCCGCGGCTTACGCTCAATGGGGCGTTTTTGGCCTGTCTGCGATTCCACCGGGAGCCCAACCTGAAGGCGGATATAGCGAGGATCACGAATACTTCGGTGAACTGGCAAATATTTAGGAGTTTGAAAATGACGCCAACATTCATGTTCGCAACCGGGATAGAGAACAGCTATCCAACGATCGAGAACCGGCGGGTGCGAGTCGATGAAATGGAGAAATGCGGGCATTATCAATATTGGAAAACGGACTTCGACAAGGTCCAGGAGCTCGGCATCCGCTTTCTCCGGTATGGTCCGCCGTTGCACCGGACCTTCCTGGGGCCGGAACGCTTTGACTGGTCCTTTGCGGACGAAACCTTCCTTGAACTGAAACGACGCCGGCTTATACCCATCACGGATTTGTGCCATTTCGGAGTGCCTGATTGGATTGGCGATTTTCAAAATCCTGATTTCCCGCAGCTTTTTGCATGTTATGCGCGGGCATTCGCACAACGATTTCCTTTCGTTCAGCTCTACACGCCAGTGAACGAAATGTACATCTGCGCCCTGTTTTCCGGCCGTTACGGCTGGTGGAACGAGCAGTTGACGACCGAACGCGGTTTTGTCACTGCACTGAAGCATATTGCCAAAGCCAACGTGCTTGGGATGCGGGAGATCCTCAATGTTTGCCCCGATGCCATTTTCGTGCAGAGCGAGTCCTCGGAATATTTTCACGCTGTAAACCCGAAAGCGATTAAGGCGGCGGAATTGCACAACCAAAAAAGGTATCTCTCGTTGGATTTGAACTACGCCCATCGAGTGAACTCAGACATGTATGAGTACCTCATGGATAACGGGATGAGGCCGAAAGAGTACCACTTTTTCATGCATCACAGCCCCAAGCATCATTGCATCATGGGCAATGATTATTACGTAACAAACGAGCACCACGTCACTCCGGACGGTCAAATTCAACCTTCGGGCGAGATTTTTGGGTATGATGAGATCACGCGGCAATATTACGAGCGGTATAAACTGCCGGTCATGCATACCGAGACCAACCTGTCGCAGGGGGCAGATGGGGATGAAGCGGTTCGCTGGCTTAGAAAGGAATGGGCCAATGTCCTGCGGCTCCGGAACGATGGCGTGCCGATCGTTGGGTTTACTTGGTATTCCCTGACGGACCAGGTGGATTGGGACGTTGCTTTGCGCCAGAACAAGGGCACCGTCGATCCGTTGGGTCTGTTCGATCTGAACCGGCAGATTCGGCCTGTAGGCAAAGCGTACAAAGAACTGATTGAGGATTGGGGCGCGGTTTTGCCAACACAGAGTGTTTGTTTAACGGTCCCGCTGCGGTCCTCAGATTTCGAAGTGGAGCACCTGGCCAAGGCAGCCTGAGGTGGGCTCGAAAGCAACAGGCGCGACATTTCCGAGTACATTGTAATTGGGCAGACAAAGGAGGAAACATGCGGTTTACGGATAAGGTTTGTTTGGTGACCGGGGGCGGGTCGGGTATCGGAAAAGCGACCTGCGCGCAGTTTGCCCGGGAAGGCGGGAAAGTGGTGGTGGTGGATCTAAAGGAGGAACACGGCCGCAAGACGCAGCAGGCGATTGAGGGGGCCGGCGGCGCGGCCCTCTTCGTAAAAGCGGATGTGGGCAATCCGAACGACGTCAAAGCCTCCATCAGAGCGGCTGTGGACAAGTGGGGCCGACTGGACGTGGTGGTGAATGACGCCGCGATGATGACCTTCAAGCCCATTGCAGATTTGCCCGACGAAGACTGGGACAAGGTCCTCGCCGTAAATCTCCGGGCGGTGTTTTTGTATTGCAAATACTCGGTCCCGCACATGAAACCCGGCTCGGCGATCGTAAATGTGAGTTCGGTTCATGCTCATGAGACCACCAGGAACGTTGTTCCCTATGCCTCGTCTAAGGGGGGTATGGAGGCTTTCACTCGAGGCGCCAGCGAAGAACTGGCGGACAAGAAGATCCGCATCAACTGTGTCGCTCCCGGCGCTGTCGATACCCCGATGCTCTGGAACAATCCCAACGTCAAGAGCGGGGTCGAGAAGGTCAAAGGTTCTATTGGCAAACCAGAGGATATCGCTGCTGCAATTTGCTTCCTCGCGGCCGATGAAGCACGGTTTATCACCGGCACTACGCTGGTGGTCGACGGCGGCCGTCTCGACATCCTCTCCTAAGGGGGAGATACGAGTGTTACGGCAGCTCCATAACACGACTGCCCAAGCGGATCGATTTTATCCAGGGACGCGTGGAGAGCATCAACCTGCGGCATCGAAGCGTCAGCCTGGTGATTGGCCAGGACCAAGCCAGCACGTGGTCTTCAAGGACCTACGGCACCGTTAGACGATAAAACTGCGGAGATCTCCCGTTCCAAATGGTGAAGCTGAAATTTGTGTCTTGATTCGCAACACGGCCCAGCGTCGTCCAGGTTCCGGGCAGATTTGTAGCCGCTTGCACGTTGTAAACCACATTGGACAATCCTGCCCATCGCAGATTCTCTGCCTTATTCGACAGCGTCAAAGCAAGCGTCGGCGCCGGGATGTTGGTTGCCGCCCATTCGACTCGCACCACAGAATATTGAGGCACGGTCAGCGGGTTCGCGGCGGCGCGTGTCTGGATGGCGACGTTGTTGGCCGTCGGCGGGTTCACATTGACAACACTGGGGTCGCTGCCGGTAACAAACGTTTCTAACAGTTGGTTGGTCACGATCGCTCCGTCTACGGTGATTTGGATCGGCACGGCATTTGACCCTTTGTTCGCGAGAACCACGTACCGTTTCCCGTTGCCGCCTTCGTAAGCCTGAGCATAAATCGCCGGCATGAATGCCAGGCCATTGGTGTCCATCGGCACCAGGGGGCAATTTGTCGCGACCGTGGTTGGATACACTGCGGTGGAGCGGTTGAGCGCCCAGTAAGCGATTACTTCGGCCGAGCCTTGGGCGCTTAAAAAATATCCGAACGGCAAACCTACGGTGTTGGTGACGTAGTTGTTAGCCGCGGCTTTGGTCACGGCATTCCAGAAACTGTTCGTCGTGTCCACGCCGCTCCCATTCACCAATTGATAACTGCCGGCAAATGTCACGCGCGGCAAGGTGGACAACCGCAAAAGCATTTCAGCGCCGTAGATGCCGCCGTAGAGCGTGCTCGTGGGTGGAAACTGCCCACCCAGGCCGTTCCCCGCGACGGGGTTGAATTCAGTCAGCAGGAAAGTCGTGTTGGTGCGGGCGGTTTTCGCAATCAACGTGTTTCGCACGTAGGACGTGCTGTTGCTGAACAGGATGCCGTTGTCCATCGCCATCAACTGCGCGAATGTGGAATTCGTCGGCAGCTGGGGATAATAATGGTACACCACCGCGTCCCAGTATTGGTTCGTTGCGCCGTAAGTTGCCAGCGCATTGTCCCAACTTACACCAGGCCGGCCTGGGTCGCTGAAGAACACGGCCACAACGGCGTTGGAATCGGCGGCTTTAATCGCATTGCGGTAGGGCAGCATCTTGGCGCAGTAATCATAGCCGTTGGTGAAAAAGCCGGTCGCCCCCTGGAACAAATAGGGCTCGTTACAAAGCTCCCATGCCGCTACCGAAATGTGGTTGCTAAGGGCGAACCCGGCGAAAGCTCCGGCCGAAGCGGGGGAGTCGGTAAACCCGTTGACGCAGACAATGATTTTCGCGCCGCCAATGCTAGCGGCCAGGCTCGCGAAATTGGTGAATTGCGCGCCACCTTTGCCGATCAGCGCATTGACTGTGTTGGAACAGAGGGTTGCCGCCGTGTTGTTCGGTCCGACTTTGCCGGCGATCACAGTAATCCAATCGTTACTCGTCAAGCCGCTCGCCCAATCGAAGGCATCGCCAGATGTGCCTGCCGGATAAAGTAGCCAGCCCGGTGACAATTTCGACGCCATTGCTTGCAGGTTCGTGTCGTCATACTCGATGCCCGCGCCGAGCAACTCGGTCGTGAATCCGGCAAACCCGAGATTCAACGGCGTCGAGTTTGTGGTCGTGAAATCAACGATGACGTTGCTCTGTGCCGCCAGGCTCGAACATACGCCGCAAAAAAGGGCGACCAACTTCACGGCAGAGATGGTGTTCATAGGCCGAAGCTACGCGGCGCATTGGTTGGTGGCAAGAGGAAGGCCCGTAACCTGTAAATCACCCTTCAATCCGGTCCAGGAAGCCAGGCGGTCTTCGCGCCAGGGTGGCTTGTTCGAAAGCGAACGCGATTTTAAGCAGCTTCGGTTCACTCCAGGCCTCGGCAAAAAATGAGATGCCAACGGGCAATCCATGGATCAGGCCCGCCGGCACCGTGATACTGGGATAGCCGGCCACCGCGGCGGGAGTGGTGCTGTCGCCGAGGCCGTGATCGCCGAGCACCCAGTCGGTCACGTGAGCAGGCGCGGAGGTCGGAGCAATCAGGGCGTCGACGTGGTGCTCGGAAAGAGCCGCATCGATCCCTTCATTGCGCGACAACCTGCGGCAGGTGACCAGCGCATCCAGGTATGCTTTATCCGTAAGAGGGCCCTTGGCTTCGGATTTAATCAGTTCCTCCTGGCCGAACCACCGGAGCTCGCGGTCATGATGCTGCTCATTGAAGCGGATGATCTCTGACAACGAATGGACCGGGGCATTGGGTCCGAGCGAGGCCAGGTACGCGTTCATGTCCGCCTTCATCTCGTACCGGAGCACTTCAATCTCGGCGGACTCGATTTCGGGCGGCTTGTTTACGGGCGCCGGGTCGACCAGTTCGGCCCCGGCATTCTTGATTTGGATCAGAAGGGAGTCCATCAACTCGTCGACTGCCGGATGAGATCCGAAGAAATTGCGGGCGACCCCCAAACGGACGCCCCGCAACCCGTTCGGATCGAGAAAGCGAGTGTAATCGCGTTGTGATTTTGAGGAGCTTTGGGCCGTCGCGGCGTCGGTGGGGTCGGTGCCGGCCAGTATACCGAGCAGGACCGCCGCGTCAGTGACCGTTCGGGCCATGGGGCCGGCGGTGTCCTGGCTGTGGGCGATCGGAATGATCCCGGTGCGGCTCACCAGCCCAAGTGTGGGTTTAATTCCGACAATGCCGTTGAACGAAGAGGGAGAAAGAATAGATCCGTCTGTTTCGGTTCCGACTGCGACAGAGCAAAGATTGGCGCTCACGGCCACCGCGGAACCGGAACTCGAACCTGAGGGGTTGCGGTCGAGGCTGTAAGGGTTGCGGGTCTGGCCGCCGCGAGCGCTCCAACCGCTGGTAGAAAGCGACCCGCGAAAGTTTGCCCATTCACTAAGGTTGGTCTTCCCGAGCAACACGGCGCCGGCCGCGCGCAGCTTTGTGACCAGGAAAGCATCGTGCGCCGGGATTGATCCTTGGAGCGCCAAAGACCCGGCGGTGGTGGTCATGCGGTCGTGGGTGCCGATGTTGTCCTTGATAAGAACGGGTATGCCGTGGAGCGGGCTTCGCGGGCCTTTGGCCAGCCGCTCGCGATCCAGTTCGGCGGCAATCGCCAGGGCGTCGGGATTCAACTCGATAACGGAGTTTAACCTCGGACCGCTGCGGTCGATCGCTTCTATCCGCGACCGGTACTTTTTGACGAGCGCAACCGCGGTGGTTTTGCGCTGGTCCATCCAGGACTGCAGCTGGGCGATCGTGGTTTCGTCGAGGGCAAAGGGTTTAACACGAGTTGGCCGGAAACCGGCCTCGAGTTGGTACGCGAAAGCCGGTGCAGCCAACGCAGCGCCGGCCCCCTGGGCCGCGAGCCGGAGAAATGATCGTCGGTTCATCATGCGGGCTGGCCAAGGCTTTATCACGCGGCGCGCGTGACGGGAAGAAAAATGGGGCGGCCCGTTCACGCACTGAGTGCTGATCGGGCGTTTATCGCCCGCTCAACTCAGCTTTGCCGGCTCGATCCTGGCCTGGATGCAGCCGGCTCGTGATGGAGTGATCGGCCGCAAAATGAGAATCGCGGCCATTGTTCCGAGGAGCCCGCAGCCGGCCCAAAGGAGGGTCCGATTAAAAGCAAACAGGTACGTGCCGAGCGTGGGCCCGAAAACAAAGGAAGTGGCCCAAACCATCCCGTAGATCCCCATGTACAAGCCCCGCCTGTCCGGGGGCGCGAGATCCGCCACGTACGCACCCGCCACGGGCATGCTGA
>DATGLT010000131.1:0-2399 GCA_035294005.1 Verrucomicrobiia bacterium | reverse complement strand
GAAAGCGAAAGAGAAAACCCTTCGAACTTGGGGGTCTCGGCTGAGCAGCCGTCCGAAGCCATGATCGTCGTGCTGCCAATGCGAAAACTGGTGTGCATGATTTTATTCTCGAACCCGGGGGGAATTCGGCCCGGCGGCGGCTTTTCGGGACTTTCCTTGTAGCGCATCATCAGTTCGACCTGGGCGCCCAGGGCTTTGCGATAGAATTCGACGGCTTGCTCACAGCTGCCGTTGAAAAAGAGGTACGGCTGAACTACGTGGTTATCATTTTTGGTGCTCATAATGTTTCAGTTGTTTGTTTTTCACGCGACCGGTTGTCGCATTTCCACAACTATGAACGAACGGCAACCTCCGTTCAGGACACCGCGTGTGAAAATTATCCAACAAAGTTGCCTGTTTCTAGCGGGAGTCAACTGCTCCGGTGTTACGGCACTGTGACACCGTGCCGTCACCGGCTCTCAACCCAGGAGTTTGCTGGAAAACTCGTCATCTCCACCGACGTCGGTGAGCCTCATCTGGCGGCCTTCGAACAGGAACGTGAGCCGTTTGTGATCCAGGCCAAGTAGCCTCAGAATTGTGGCGTGAAGATCGTTAACATGGACGCGATCTTCCGCAGCCCGGAACCCGAACTCGTCGGTTGCGCCGATAATCCGGCCGCCTTTGACGCCTCCGCCGGCCAGCCAGGTGGTGAAGCCATACGGGTTGTGGTCTCGCCCGGCGCGCTTGTCCGGGTAACGGCCATCGGCGATCGGTGTGCGGCCGAACTCGCCGCCCCAAATGACGAGGGTGCTGTCGAGAAGGCCACGCGCTTTTAGATCCTGCAAGAGAGCCGCTGTCGGCTTGTCGATCCGGCGCGCCATCGCGGCGTGGACCCCATCGTTGTCTGCGTGCGCATTATCCCAATCATCGGCACCCGCGCTGCCGGTGAAGATCTGGACAAACCGCACGCCGCGCTCCACCAACCGCCGGGCACGAAGACAAGCGCGGCCATACGTGCCCGATATTTCATCATCAACGCCGTACAATTCGCGGGTTGCTTCGCTTTCTTTGCTGAGATCAACGGCATCGGGCACTGCCGATTGCATGCGGAAGGCGAGCTCGTACGAGGTGATTCGCGCATCGAGGTCCGCTGTATCGCCGGGGCGCGCGGCCTCGTGCTCACGGTTTAGCCACTGCGCCATATCCAGAATCCGGCGCTGCTCCAGCCCCTGATTTGCGCCTTTAAGATAAAGCACAGGTGAGCCGGAATTGCGCAGGATGGTCGGCTGGTAAGTGCCGGGAAGAAACCCGTTGCCGTAGACTGGCGGCCCGCCCTTTGTATTGTTCGTTGTCGCCATGACTACAAAGCCCGGCAGGTTTTGTGAAACGCTGCCCAGGCCGAAGGTAACCCAGGAACCCATGCACGGACGGCCCATTCGAGACGAGCCGGTGTTCATCAGGTATTGCGCCGGCGAATGGTTAAATGCGTCGTGGTAGCAGGACCGGATGACGGCAAGGTCATCCGCGCACTTTTGCAAGTGCGGATAGCTGTCGGCAATTTCTATTCCGGACTGGCCGCACCTGGTGAAGTTCAAATGGCAACCATGGATCAGGGCATCCATTTTCGTAAACCGCAACTGGAGCCCGTCGGTGGCGCTTGGCGGCAGCGGCTGGCCGTGCAGTTTCGCAAGGAGCGGTTTGGGATCGAACGTGTCGATTTGGCTGGGTCCACCCTGCATGAACAGGAAAATCACGTTCCTGGCGGTTGCGGGAAAATGTGGCGGCCGAGGGGCCATCGGATTTGCGCCAGCCACCGAGTCGTTGGAAACATCACGAGCGGTTGCAGCCGCAATCCCATCCCGTCTCAACAAATCCAGGAGGGCCCAAGAACCGAATCCCAGGCCCGCCCGGCGTAACATCTCGCGACGGGAGATGAGGCGCGAATCAAGCCTCAGATGGTGTAAAGGATTCATGCGCTTTCAATCGACAAATACGAATTCGTTCGAGTTAAATAAAGCAAGGCAGAGTTCGGTGACAGCATCTTCAGCGTACTCCGAGGGGGCGCTGGAAATCGCATCCTTTCCAGTGGACAGAGCACGGCGTTCCGGACCCTTTGCGAGCGCGTCCTGGCGGGTTCGCAAAAATTGGAGCGCGCGGCGTGTTTCTTCTGGATGAATCGGTCGGCCAAATGCAAGGAGCCATGCCCTAGCGGGAACTTTGTCCGGTTTGCCGTCGCAGTCGTTCAACAGCCTGCGTGCGAAAGCGCGAGCCTGGCTCAGGGCAACCGTGCTGTTCAGAAGCGCCAGAGCCTGGGTTGGAACAATGGTTTGGAATCGCCTGGGACAACTGCTCATGACGTCCGGAGGATCAAACGCATCGATCATCGGCAGCAAAAATGTCCGCCTTTCAAAAATGTAAAC
>DATGLT010000130.1:0-7260 GCA_035294005.1 Verrucomicrobiia bacterium | reverse complement strand
GAATCAATTGCGAAGGCTGAAGGAAGCTGCGGCCGACGTAATGATTTCGGACAAAAGCCATTTCGAAAGGGATGCCAGACTGAAGAGAATAGCCCAAGGCGGCGCAATTGCCGCTGTCGGGGACAGGCACGACGATATCGGCGGCGATCGGGAACTCGCGGGCAAGTTCTTTGCCCATTTCGACGCGGACCTTGTAGACATTGCGATTGGCCAGGGTGCTGTCCGGCCGCGCGAAGTAAACGTATTCAAAAATGCAAAATGCCCGCCGTTGTTGCTCGGAGAAGGCTTGCAGGCTGGTCAGGCCATGTTCGTTGATGGCGACAATTTCGCCGGGTTCGACATCGCGCACGAACTTCGCGTGGATTAGGTCTAGGGCGCAAGTCTCGCTCGCCAGCACCCAGGCGTCCCCAATCCTGCCGATGCACAGGGGCCGGAAGCCAAAAGGATCGCGAACCCCGATGAGCTCTTTTTCGGTCATGATGACGAGCGAATAAGCTCCTTCGATCTTACGAATGGTATCGATGAGGGAATGGCGGTGCCCGTTTTGGCTCGGTTGCGCCATGAGGTGCAGAATGATTTCGCTGTCGACGGTGGTCTGAAAGATCGATCCCTTGGCTTCCAACTCGTCGCGCAGCTTTCCGGCGTTGGTGAGATTGCCGTTGTGGGCGATTGCAATCTGGCCGCGCGCGCAGTCCACGGTCAAAGGCTGGGCATTCCTCAGATGAGAGGATCCGGTGGTGGAGTAACGGGTGTGGCCGACGGCGATCTGCCCCACCATGTTATGGAGCGCGTTGCCGCGGAAAACCTGTGACACCAGGCCCATCCCCTTGTGGGCGTGGAACTGTTTACCGTCCGAAGTGACTATGCCGGCGCTCTCCTGGCCGCGGTGCTGGAGAGCATAGAGGCCATAGTACGTCAACTCGGCGGCATTGGGGTGACCATAAATGCCGAAAACGCCGCAATAATGTTTTGGGTAGTACTGCATCGAACGCGAGACCATTATCCCATGGGCCGCTGTCCAGATCCAGCCGCGAGTCTCGATTTCGTAACAGTGGAGGCGCCCCTGCTCAAGAAGCCTTCATCGCGCGGGCGATTGAATTCCACCACGCATCGTACAGTTCGGCCACAGGCCAGGAAAAGGTCTGATCCCCCACCTTAATGGCAAGTTCGTTCCCACCGACAACGCCGATCCGGGCGGCAGGAACGCCAAGCAACTTTGCGCGCTCAACGACTTTGACGGCGTCTACCGGACGGGTTGTGATGACGATCCGGGCTTGGGATTCACCGAACAAAAGCGCGTCCAACCGGTAGCTTGCCCCGGCTGTGCCATTGGCTTGCGCCGACCCGGGCAGCTCGATCCTGGCGCCGATTAGCCTGGGGGTCTCGCGGGCGATCTGCTGGCTCACGCAAGATTCCGCAAGTGCAACGGCCATCCCGCCCTCGCTGCAGTCGTGGGCGCTTTTAACGAGACCCGATTGGATGAGCCCCCTCAAGGCGAGCTGGAGCTCGTTTTCCTTTTCCAGGTCGCACCGAGGCGGCGTACCGGTCTTGAGATGATGAATGACTTGCAGGTAGGCCGAGCCGCCCAACCCCTGCAGCGGGTCTTTCGAATCGAGCGGTTCGCCCAGGACAATGACAGCGTCGCCTTCATCCTTGAACCACTGGGTGGTGATCCAGCGGGGGTCTTCAATGATTCCGACCATCGCCACGGTGGGCGTCGGATCAATCGGACCGGCAGGACTCTGGTTGTACAAGCTCACGTTGCCGCCGGTTACCGGGGTGTTGAAGGCGCGGCAGGCTTCAGCCAGGCCTTTAACCGATTCACGGAGTTGCCAAAAGATGTCCGGCTTGAATGGGTTTCCAAAGTTAAGATTGTCGGTAACGCCCAGCGGAACAGCGCCGCTGCACGCCAGGTTTCGAGCCGCTTCAGCAACCACCGTCTTGCTGCCTTCGTATGGATCGAGATACACGTAAGCGGCGTTGCAGTCGACTGAGACAGCAATATACTTTTCGGGTGAGCGGCCGGTGGAGCCATCGCCGGCAGCGCTTGCCGGGAGGGAATCGTCTTTTATCCTAAGCACTGCGGCATCTGAACCCGGGCAAACAGCGGTGCCATCGCGAACCATGTGGTCGTATTGGCGATAGACCCAGTTCTTGGAAGCTATTGAAGGCCATGCCAGCAAAGTCTTGAGGATCGCCACCGGGTCGGTCAGGGGTGGCACTTGCGCCAGGTTGAATTCCCGCACGGCTTGGAGGTACTCCGGCTCGCGGGCTTCCCGCTGATAGACAGGAGCCTCGTCCGCGAGCTTTTTCGCAGGGATATCTGCGCAAATCTCGCCGTGATTTCGGACGACCATGCGGCCGGTGTCTGTCACGCGTCCAATTTCAGCCCATGGCAAATCCCATTTGTCGAAGATGCGTTTCACTTCGTCTTCCCGGCCTTTTTGCACGATGATAAGCATCCGCTCCTGTGACTCGCTGAGCATGATCTCATACGGTGTCATGTTCGGAGCGCGTTGCGGGACCTTGGCCAGGTCAATTTCGATGCCCGTCCCCGCGCGCGCCGCCGTCTCACAAGTCGAGCAGGTCAGGCCCGCGGCCCCCATGTCCTGGATGCCCGCGACCGCCCCGGTCGCCAGCAGTTCGAGACAAGCTTCGCAGACCAGTTTTTCCATGAACGGATCGCCCACCTGCACGGCGCCGCGTTGTTGCTCGGCGGATTCCTCGGTCAAATCTTGCGACGCAAACGCCGCCCCCGCCAGCCCGTCCCGCCCCGTCGCGGGCCCCACATAGAAAACCGGGTTGCCCACGCCCCGAGCGGCGCCGCGCACGATTTGGTCGTGTCGCAACACTCCAAGGCAAAAGGCATTCACGAGCGGATTTCCTTCGTAGGATTTGTCGAAATAGACTTCCCCCGCTATTGTCGGGATCCCAAAGCAGTTGCCGTAATGAGCAATTCCCGAAACCACGCCGCTGAACAACCGGCGGTTGCGGACTAAATCGGCCTCGGTCTCGCCCTGGTGCGCGCTCCCGGTAATCGGCCCGAAGCGCAAAGAATTCACCGAGCAAACCGGCCGCGCCCCCATGGTGAAAATATCCCGAATAATCCCGCCCACACCGGTCGCGGCCCCTTGGAACGGCTCAACAGCACTCGGGTGATTATGCGATTCGATTTTGAAAGCAATCGCCAACCCATCTCCAATGTCGATGATTCCGGCGTTCTCTTCGCCGGCCCCAACCAGGATTCGGGGAGATTTCGTCGGGAAGGTCCGCAACAAAGGGCGGCTGTTTTTATACGAACAGTGTTCGCTCCACATGACCGAGAAAATTCCCAGTTCCGTGTAGCGCGGTTCTCTTCCGAGGATTGCCTTGGCTTTTTCGTATTCTTCGAGGGTGAGGTTGTGCTTCTGCACCAACTCGGGCGTGATCGTTGGATCGGTTGTCGACATTTGAGCGTTGCGCTGGGTATCGGACGAACGAAAACTGCGCGGCTAGCATGGCCTCAAGCCGCTAAGGAAACAAGCCGGAAGGTAAAGAAGAAGAGCGGTGAGAACAATCGGGCGCAGCCGGGCGGGCACACCTGCCACCGACGCAAGAGCAACAGGACGCAGCAGGCGCCCAGCCTGCGCGATGTCAGGATGTCATCCTACGGCTTCGCCCGGGTTTATTGGCGGGGGTTGCGTCCTGCGGCCTCAACATTCAGCCGCAATTCACGGGGCGCAGGGCCGGATGGCTCTTCAAAAAGGCTGAAGAGCAGCGACAACACCGAGATTGCCAGGAACACAAGGCACACCGACTGCGCGATACCATCGGTAAAGCGTAGGATTCCGGTAAACCCGAAGATGGCGGCGACGAGAGCGATGACCACGCAAAGAGCGGCGCGTTTTAACATGCAGAAAGCTCAATCCCTAAGAAAATGCTCTCAATGAGGTTTGTTACTCCCAGCCTGCTCCTCCAGACCCCAGCCGCGCGCCGCAACCCGGAGGTGTCACCTTCGCCGGCCAAAGCGCTTGAAATTCGGTTCCGGTCTCCCAACTTGCCCGGCAGCCGGTTTGCGCTAAGCTAGGCCATCACGTAGCTACCCAGGGTAAATGAACGTCCAAGTGGCAGTCCTATGCGACGCGGCAACCGACGATAACGCCAAACTGAATTTGCTTGGCGCTTTTGACACCATTTGCAGCGCGCAAATGCCGGCGCTTCATCCCCAGTGTTCCGTGGCTTTGCGCCTGACTTTTTTTAACGGAGAAGAGGGCAAACACACCTTGCGCTTTGATTTTGTGGATGCCGATGGCCGCTCCATCATGCCCAATTTCCCGCCGATCCCGATTGAAATCGCGCTGCCCGAAGACGTGCATTTCGGGACGCGCAACTTCATTTTCAATTTCCAGCAGCTGAAATTCGAAAACCCCGGCCTTTACTCGATCGACATTTCGATCGACGGCAATTCACAGGCGAGTATTCCTCTTTTGGTTAAGCACAATCCGCCGCCCCCGGCCTGACCGCGTTTGACCCCGAGACCGACAACTCGGCGCGGTCAACGGTAATCCTGCCATTCGGGTTCGTTGGCAAAAATCCAGCGGTAATAATCCGTTTCGGTCAACAGGGAAGCCGCCTCTTCGTCGACGACGACAGTGCAACGCGGATGCAACTGCAATGCAGAGGCCGTCACCATGCTGGTGATGGGGCCCTCAACGGCTTTGGCAACCACCGCAGCCTTGCTTTCGCCGGTGGCCAGCAGAATGCAACGGCGCGCTTCGATGATAGTGCCCACACCCATGGTAATTGCCCGCCGGGGCACTCGTTCATCCCCGCCGAAATGCGCCGCGTTTTGCTCAATTGTAGTCGGCGTAAGGGCCTTTACCCGCGTGCGCGACCGCAGGGCCGAAAGGGGTTCGTTGAAACCGATATGGCCCGCTTTGCCGATGCCCACCAATTGAAGGTCAATCCCGCCAAAACGCTGGATGAGCGCCTCGTATTGGCGGCATTCGGCGTCAAGATCCTGCGCCATGCCGTTGGGCAGATGCGTGTTTCGCGGGTCAATATTGACTGCCCGAAACAGGTGGTGGTCCATGTAGTGCCGGTACGAACCGGGATCGGAAGGGAGCAATCCGACGTACTCGTCGAGGTTGAACGTGCTGCAGAGTGAAAAATCGAGGTGTTCCTCCTGGTGCATTCGCACCAGTTTGCCGTAGACCCGCTCCATAGTGGCGCCGGTGGCCAGGCCGAGCACCAAATGCGGGTTGGCACGCAGGTCATGAGCGATAATTCGCGCGACCAGGGAGGCGGCGGCTTCCTTATTGGATTGAATGATAACTTCCATCAGCGGGACCGCCTCTCGGGGTCAGCTGGGCCCCAGCCCGAACTCCGCGCGGTTCTGCTCGCAAGAGACCATCACCGGTTTTCCCGCAAGCCGCGCTTTGAGCAGGGCTTGCTCGTCCCGGGCGCCCGAAAGAGGAAGAGAAACCTGGCCCCCCTCGGCGGCGCTTCGCTGCAAGGCCAGCATGATCCCCGCACCCAGGAAAGCATGATCGAAATTGCACGAATGCGGAGCACCGCCGTCCAGCCAGTCAGCCATTTCCTCAATGTAGGGTGGCATGTCCCGTTCATAGTTCATGGCCCCTTCACCGGACTGTGAGCCGCCCGTCCGGGTCACTGCCCGCCAACCGCCGTTGGTCAGGACTTCAGCAAATCCTTCGGTACCCTGCGCGCCGATGCGGTTCTTGCCCCACCATTTGCCAACCTCCGGCTGGTCCGGAGCGCCAGCGCCGCACTCGTAGATGCCGCGCACGCCGTTGGCGAACTGCACAAACCCCGCGATGTAGTCGGGCGAGGGATGATTATCGGCAAACTTGACGTCGCCAGCGGCCTGGGCCATTGCCCAGGTTCCAGGAGCGTACCCGTTAAACCAGAGGGTGTAATCGATCAAATGGGAAAGCATGTGCGTCATCCAACCGGTCGCAGTTCCATAAACAGTATGAACACGACCCAGGGCGCCGCTTGTAATGATGTCCTTCACTATTTTGTAGTGCGGTCCGTAGCGATGCTGATGGCTGACTACCGCTTTAACCCCGGCAGCCTTTAGCAAGTCTCGAATCTCAAACAACTCGGCGCTGGTTAGAGCGACGGGTTTTTCAAATGCAATCAGCCGGGCTCCCCCGTCAATCGCGGCCCGAATGAAGGGCGTGCGCAGGTGCGGCATGGTGCAAAAGCAGAAGACATCCGGCTGCAAACTTTTGGCCAAAGCCGCGGCGTCGGTGCTCGCCTGGGGATTGCCCAGCCGGGAACCAGCTTCGGCAAGCCGCTTCGGATCGATATCACAAATCCCGGCAACCTGGAACCGCGGGTTGGCGTTGAATGCCGCGGCATGGTGCATGCCGCGTTTTCCCATGCCAACCACCAGGACTCGATAATTCTGCATGCGGGACTCAGTTGGCCTGTTGCGAATCCCACTCCCTGACTTTGGAAACCACGTAGTCGCTTTCCTCAGTTAGCAGTTCGGGAAAGATGGGCAAACTGACACAGCAAGCGGCGTTGGCTTCAGCGTTGGAAACACTTCCGGCAATACGCGCCGCCTTGCCCCAGGGATACCCGGCCTGCTGATGAATAGCGATCGAGTAATGCGTCTTTGCATCGATGTTGTTCTTCACCAGGAAATCGACGAGCCGATCCCGCCATTCCGGTTTGTGCGTTTCGACAACATACAAGTGGAACACGTGACGATAACCGGGAAGTTCAACCGGCAGACCGATGTTCTTGCAGCCCTTTAGCCCTGCCGTGTAGCGGGCCGCCCATTTCCGTCTCTGGTCATTGTACTCGTCGATGTGCTTGAGCTTTGCGCTGAGAATCCCGGCGTGCAAATCATCCAACCGGCTGTTGAATCCGAAGCTGTGCACGTTTCGGGCGTTTGAACCGTGGTTGCGCAATTTGCGCACTTTGGCGTCGATCTCGGCGTTGTTCGTGACCAGCGCCCCGCCGTCGCCAAAGGTGCCCATGTTTTTCTGAATGATGAAGCTGGTCGAAGTGGCGTCGCTCAGTTCGCCAATCCTGAACCCGGCGCCGCTTGCGCCAATGGCCTGGGCATTGTCTTCGATGACGCGGAGCTTGTGCCGGTCGGCGATTTTCCTGATGGCGGGCATATCGGCGCATTGGCCATACAAGTGGACGGGGATGATGGCGCGGGTCTTTGGCGTGATGGCAGCCTCGAGTTTTTCAGGATCAATGCATTTGGTTTTGGGGCAGCAATCAACGAACACCGCCGTG
>DATGLT010000129.1:0-18238 GCA_035294005.1 Verrucomicrobiia bacterium | reverse complement strand
CGAATGAAGTCCAACGCTGTCTCTTTCGCCGCGCGCCGCCAGCGATCCTGGGTTGAACCGTTCTTGGTTTCGACGATGGCATCAAGTGCATTTTGCCACGTCCTTGTTGAGACGCCTGAATCCGTTCCGGCCAAATATGCCTTGGCGATCTGGAGATTCAGATGCGGCTGGCGGATGGATTCATTCCGGGCGTTGAGTAGCGACGTGGCCTCGGCGCGGTTCTTCGTGCCGGTGCTTTCCTGCTTTCTGGTTTCCGTGTCCTCGATGTAGAACATGCCGCCGAGCTTGCGACGGTAGAGAATGTAACGACGTTTCATAAGTTCAGACTTTTTGTCCGAAGCTATGAAACTGAACGTGGCCTTGGGTGTATCAGCTACACCAAACGGGCTGCGAATCCCGTCATCGCGAGTGATTGCCGGGTAATACCGGGGTAATTGATGAGTGGTAGCCCGGTAATGATTTCACTGGCACTTTCACTGGCACTTGCCCCCTCTGGTATCTGCAACTCGTTGCAAAAGTGCAACTTGAAGTTGGAGGCGGAGGTCGGAATCGAACCGACGCATAAGGCTTTTGCAGAGCCCTGCCTTACCACTTGGCTACCCCGCCGAACGGCTGCGTGGCGAAGTTAAATCAGATTGTCTTCGGTGCAAGCCTTTAATAGGACGCTGTCATGGACTTTTCAACAGGAGACAAATTGGGTGTGGGTATTCCAAAAGGAGACACGGTCCTTCTGGAAAGAGTGGAGGACAAAATGAGGGCCCTGGTGGCTGGGGCAAGATCCAGAACCGACTTTTGTGGGTGATGAACCATCGTTACATTGCGCTTGGCAGTCGAACCGATGGGCCACTCGACGAAACACCATGTCCAGGTATTCCTCCAACGTCCGCGCCGTCGCCCCAAAAAACGAAGCGCGTGCCTTGTAAGCTGAGTACTCCTCCTCCGACTGCGAATCCAAGCGCGGCAAATACCTCTCACCCGCCAACACATCCCGCGCCCGCGACCACTGCTGCGCAGTCGCGTCATAATCCGGATCAGTCGCACCTATCGCCATCGCTCGCAACGATAGCACGCGTTTTTGCTTCACTTCCTTGCCTCAGAAACCGCACCCGCAACAACGCGCAAGCACCCGCCGTTGACCTACATTATCGCGCAAAAAAATCTTCAGATTCCCGTTGACGCAACACGAATGGCGTCAAAGACTGCCGCTGGGATTCTTCACTGAAAGCCAGAGATCAGAGAACACGAGAAGCCGACCCACCCAAGGCGGTGCACCGCTAGCTCCTTTTTTCTATGCCCCTAAGAGCGAGCCGCAGTCGCAGTCCATCAAGCCACAAACCGGAGCCAACCCCAACTGCGCCTATTGCCACCCAGTAATGAGACAAACCAAAACCACGGGCGAGGCAATAGGTAATGCCGGTGCACAGAACACCAAAGGCAAACGTACGGAACCCGACCTCAACCTTACGATCCGCTCTTGCCCTCAATTTCTCTAGCGCAGTTCTGATAAGGCTCAAGGTATAGTCATCCACACCCTTGGCACGGTACTCCTCAACGATCTCACTAAGCGAGCCGGTCTTGCGGTAGCGTTTGAGCACATCCACAAGAAGTTGCTCAATTTGGTCATCTTGCGACTCGCCGCGTCGCTTGCGATCCAGCCAAACCATCAGGGCAGCGCCAACAACACATCCGATGCCCCACATGATGAACGTAGATCGAGCCACCCCAAGGGGAGTTGGAGTTGGAAACGACAGCAAGATGCAGCCTGTCCCCGCAATCATGAATACAACAAACAGCAAATGTCTCAGGCCTGCCAGAAACGAATTCATATAGGATTAAAGTGCTCGAAGCATCATGGCTATAAACGGGACACTCTCATTAGCATCCCGCAGGACACCCACCGCTCGCATCTCCACCAAAGCCCGCCAAAAGCGTAAGAAAGCAAGCATCATTCCAACCCCTTTGAGAGTCGCACCCTGAGTGCAACGTCCCCAGCTTCGCAAATTCGAACGCCCGTTTCCGCGTCCCGGCTTTTGTGCACGTTCGAACGTCCTTCGCGCTCTGAGCCGGGCTGCCCTTCGGGTGCGCACCCTCGGCTGCCTCGGTGCGCAGGCTCCGCTAACACCCCCCCTCCCCCGATCTTCGCGGCCAGCCACAACATCAGTTCGCATATGGGCGAGCAGGTTTTTCCAACTTGGAGGCTTCGCTGATCCATTGGGGCCGGGATGAATTCATGCGGCGAGTCGAAGTCGCCAATGAGCTTAAAGATTTCGGCAACACGCGTGGCGTGTCGCCTGGTCAAACGCTTCAATTGGCTAAAGAAATATGGCGGATTTGGGAGAGCGGCGGTGATATACACTCTGAATATGAGCGACACCGACCTGGAATTGCTCGCGGTCTACGCACGAGATAAGGCGAGGATGCGTTCGCCGAAATTGTAAGGCGGCACGTGGATCTTGTTTATGGCGCGGCCTTGCGCCAGGTCCGCTCTCCGCAACTAGCAGAGGAAGTGGCCCAATGCGTTTTCCTCTAGCTTGCACGTCAGGCCTGTGGCCTTTCATCCGACACAATCCTGGCGGCCTGGCTCTACAAGGTGACGCATCGTATTTCCCTGAATTTCGTGCGGGGCGAGATTCGCCGCCAAGTCCGCGAACAAACCGCCTTCGAACTGGGGACCATGGATTCTGCAACCGACTGGAACGCGATCGAACCGCTGCTCGACGAGGGAATGCATGGTCTGGATGAAAGCGATCGAGCGGCCCTGCTTCTGCGATATTTCGAGAACAAATCGTTGCGCCAGGTCGGTCAATTCTTCGGGGCCAGCGAAGACGCCGCTCAAAAGCGAGTAAGCAGGGCGGTGGATCGCCTGCGGGAATTCTTCACCAGACGCGGAATTGCAATTAGCGCGAGCGGCCTCATGGTGGCGATTTCAGCAAATGCCGCTCAAGCAACCCCTGTTGGATTGGCTGCCTCTATCACGACGGCTGCCTGCCTTGGAAAAACACTTGCCGTTACCGCAACTGCAACCACAACCGCCACCGAAGCTCTTGTCATGACTACTCTGCAAAAAACCGTCGTCGCCGCTGCCATCGTTCTCCTCTGCGGCACCGCCGCGTTTGTCGTGTCTTCAAAGCTAAAAGACGGCCCAAGAGCCACCGAAATTGTGACCGTTAATCTCGACAAATTACGCTGGGCAATTTGAAACGATCGATCACAAGATCGAGACCAAAAAACAAGTCAACGGGCTTGCCGTCCATATCGATGGCAGTCTTGCTTTCGTGGCTTATCCTAACTCTCCACGAAAACTCGTGAGTCATGACCACAATTCACTGACAGAAATGACGTTTATCGACGACGCTTCAGGCCGAGCCACGGAGTTCACGCTCGTTCGTGACGGGCGGAAGTTAGGTGACCCAAAACGCACCGGTGGGCAGTAGGCCAACGTCCGTCCATTCTCAAAAGACAGGAAAGCGCGCCTTCGGTGATGAATTTATGAGTATTGACGGACTGCAAAATTAAAACAGACCCTTGTAGTAACAGAAGAGGGGGCGAGGTGTGGCGTTGACCGGAGCAACCTCGGCATCGACGAGTTGCTAAATCACATCTTCAATGTTCTTGTAAGCTGTGCGAACGGCTACGATGCGGGACGGTTCGGCGGTTCGGAGTTGGGGTCCCGGGACTGATTCGGGGGGCGGTGGAGCAGTTTTTTGCGACGGGCCTGTTTGCGTTCCTGTTCCATGCGCTTTTTCAACTCTTCCAAGCGTTCCATGGCGATGATCTCGGTCGTTTGCATGGGCATGGAATTCATCGCGTCGTAAGCAAGTTCGGGCAATGAGTCGTAGGTCGGCTGGTCAAACCAGATGGCATTGCACTGTTTGCAGGCCGCCACCTCGATCCGCTGCGGTTTGTCGGTTTTTAGCATCAGCATGCTTTTGGAGCAAAATGGGCAGGACCATTGAGTAGGTTGCGAGCTAATTGTCATAACCCGCAGAAGTTTCATGGCAATCGATTCGCCCAAAACATGGCGAATCTGAGAAACGGTCACCGCCCGGCCGTGGCACGAGGCGCATGGGTAAAAAACGCCCTCGCGCTGGCGGACCGTTTCAAGACCGGTTTGGCAAATTGGACATTTCGGCATGCGCAGGCGGGGTAGAGCAACCACGGAAGACGCGGACCGCGTGGAGCACGCGGAAAGTTCAAAAATCAGAGTCGTCGCGGTTGGGCTAGCATTCCAATGAAAGTGGGAAGGTCGAGGTTCAAAACTCGGCGTTGCCGGGGGTTCGGGCGAAGGGAATGACATCGCGGATGTTGCCGACACCGGTCAAAAACATGAGCAAGCGCTCAAATCCCAGGCCGAAGCCGGCATGCGGAACGGAGCCGTAACGGCGCAGGTCTACGTACCACCAATAATCCTCGGGCTTCAGCTTGTGGAATTTCATATTTTCGAGCAGCTGATCGAGGCGCTCCTCACGCTGGGCGCCGCCGATAACTTCGCCAATCCCCGGGACCAATACATCCATGGCAGTGACGGTTTTTTGATCGTCATTAAGCCGCATGTAAAACGGTTTGATCTCCCTGGGATAATTGAAAACCGTCACCGGCGACTTGAAATGTTCCTCGGTCAAAAACCTCTCGTGCTCCGACTGGAGGTTTAAACCGTATTCGACCGGGAACTCAAATTTGTGGCCGGACCGGGTGAGGATTTGGACGGCGTCGGTGTAATTGACGCGGACGAAGGGGCGCTCGACGACGAACTTGAGGCGTTCAAGGAGGCCGCGGTCGACAAATTTGCCGAAGAGGGCGAGGTCCTCGGCGCAATGCTCGAGGGCAAACTGGGCCATGGCCTTGATGAACTGCTCGCCGAGGTCCATATCGCCTTGCAGATCGCAAAAGGCCATTTCGGGTTCAATCATCCAGAACTCGGCGGCATGCCTGGCGGTGTTGGAATTTTCAGCGCGGAAAGTGGGACCAAAGGTGTAAATGTTGGATAGAGCGCACGCGAAGGTTTCGCCTTCGAGTTGGCCGCTCACGGTGAGGTAAGCGGGTTTTCCGAAGAAATCGGCGGCGGGCTTTTCGTCGATGTTGCCCTTGAGAGTTGTGACGCGGAACATCTCACCGGCGCCTTCGCAGTCGCTGGCGGTGATGATGGGTGTGTGGACGTAGACAAAATCGCGCTGCTGAAAGAACTGGTGCACCGCAAAAGCGAGCCTACTGCGCACGCGGAAAACCGCGCCGTACAGATTGGAGCGCGGCCGCAGGTGCGCGATGGTCCGCAGAAACTCCTGGGTGTGACCCTTTTTTTGCAGAGGATAGGTTTGGTCGGCGGGCCCCACCAATTCGATGCGCGAGGCGCGCAGTTCCCATTTCTGGCCTTGAGCAGGAGAAGCCACGAGTTTGCCCTCAACGATGGCGGCTGCGCCGGTCGTGAAGTGCGCCAAATCACCGGACCCGGGCGTTCCGGCGTCCACGACGATCTGCAGGTTTCCGAGACAGGAACCGTCGTTGAGTTCGAGGAACGAAAAGCCCTTGGAATCGCGCCGGGTGCGGACCCAGCCTTTAACAACGACGGCGTCGCTGGGATCATTCGCCGCCAGAATATGCTTGATGAGAGTGCGCATGGATATCACCGCAGGTTAAACGCGCGGAACCTTTTAGCTGAGATATTCTGGTGGGTGGGAGAGAGTTAGCAAGTTCGAATTCGGAGGTGACGGGCACGCTGGGGAAGGAGAATTGGGGCACGATAAGACGCAAAAGATGCAAAGAAAAGGGGCGGGGGTTGTTACCGGATCGTAACGGTCATTGGATTTGAATCGGGAGGGTGGATGTCCTACACTCGCGTGAACAATTTTGTTTGATCTCCGTCAAAACGTAGAACGCAAATTGTGGTTGAAAACAGGATATGAAATCAAATCGATTACAAAATGGATCTTTTGAAGATGCAGGGGAACCGGGGACAAAGGTTCCACGGGTGCGATTGACTACGCCGGCGCGCTTTAGAAAGAGCAACTCGGCGATGTGCGCGAAGCCGGAGCCGGTTGCGGTGCGGAAACGAGCAGAACGGACCACGAAGAAGCTCACGACGGTTACGGCGAAAATCGACGTCGGCTACGGCAACAGCCTTTGGATACGAGGCGAGGGCGCCGGGCTGAGCTGGGAGAAGGGGCAACCGTTGGTGTGCGTCGATGGGTCGACCTGGGTCTGGTCGCAGCCGGCCGGCGCAGAACCGGTGACTTTCAAGCTGCTGCTCAATGACCAGGCGTGGTCGAAGGGCGACAACATCCAAGTCGCGGCGGGCGAAAGCGCGGAGATCCAGCCTGTTTTTTGAGGCTGCCCTGATTGGGATTTAGTCTTGGGGCAGACAGGCGGTTACGCTCGCTCCATCACGCTCCCGGCCGGGAAGGCAAGAATTGCGCCCTGCGGCGCGGCCCGCTCCCGGCGCGGTGGTCCTGCCCCTAAGGCGTGATAGGTCAGCGCAAGGGCAATCGCAACACCGTAACTGAGTTTGCGGGGAATTTGAAACGCAGGTTCGGGCTGGAGCAATCGAAGGTGCGGGTGACTGGAGCGACCCGGGTGGGCTGATCCAGGGAGTTTTCGTCCTGGGGCGAGTCAGAGCTCAGGACAATGGCGGTGGCTTTGCCGCGGGCCTGGCCTCCGGTGAGTTGGAGCGCGGTGTCCTGGTCTTCCCAGGAGACATTGACAACCTTAACGATGGCTTCCAGTCCATTGGCGGCGCGGCCAGCCACAGCGTAGAGCGCCCGGTTGCGGGGGTACGCGACGTCATGAATGAGCTTGTCGTCCAGGAAACACTTGATTCGGTCGGAGCTCAGTTCGATGCGGATGTCGTACCAGCGGCCGGTCTCGATTTGGCCGGGGACTTCGTTTGCGAAAACACCGTCCATTTCGATGGCGTGACGGGTGTTGCCCCAGCCGCCGATATTCCACCAGGCTTTGGCTTCTTCGTCGTGAACCAGGAAAGGAACCAGAAATCCTTCGGCGCCGCTCAGTTTGCGTGCTTTGAGTGAGTAGGTGTAGTTGCTCCAATTCCTCTCACCGGCAAAAGCGCGAATGTTTTCTCCGAGAGCCGTCTGGCGCAGAGCGTTCTCCTTGACCGACCAGTTGCCTCCGTGAATGCGCCAGCCCCGGGTCCCGGAACCGAGATCGGCTAAAAAGAGCGTCTGCCCGTCACGAGTGACTTTGATGTCCTTGAACTCAGCCTCGGTGAGCCAGGTGCCCACGCCAATCGCCCCTGATTTCGTCGGCATGAGGACTTCGGGCGATTGGACATCGACTGGCAGAAGGACCTGGGCGCGGTTTTCGCTGAACATTTTTTGGACGTAGTAGCTCGGCAGGCCGTAAACCCGGGAGCTGTCGAAATCAATCAGGTCGGGGTTCCACTTTTTATAATTCACGTTTGCGAACAGAGGCGCGTAGGAGGCCATGAGGACAACGTCGGAATTGCGTTCCATGCCGGTCATGAATGCGGCCTCGCCGACAGCGGCGCGCAAATTGCCTTGTCCGCAACCCTGGGTTACGGCGTATTCGCCTACGTATACCTTGCGGCCGGCGCGATCGTATGAATCGTATTTTTGGGCGTTGTTGATGAAGAACTCGGGGGTTGAATAATAATGTTCGTCGACGATCTCGACGGGACGGTTTGAGGGGCGTCCGCCCCATTCATTGGCGACGAGACGCATTTCCGGGTATTTGGCCTTGATGGCGTCGTAAAAGAGCGCGTAACGCTCCTGGTAAGCCGGGCCTCCATTTTCGTTTCCGATCTCCATAAAGCGGAGGTGAAAAGGCGCGCGGTGGCCGTTGCGCGCGCGCAAGCTCCCCCATTGGCTGTCGGCGGGTCCGTTGGCATATTCAATGGCGTCGAGGGCGTCCTGAACGTATCCGCGCATTTTTTCCAGCGGCACGACTTCCTTGTGAGACATGCCGCAGTTGATGACAAAAAGCGGTTCAGCGTGGAGGTCTTCACACAACTGCAGGTATTCGTGAAAACCAATGCCGTGCGTGGCGTGGTACTGCCATATGTTATACTGGGTCCGGCGCTCGGAGGGATCGCCCACCGTCTGCTTCCAGCGATACGCCACGTCCATTGTTTCGCCTTCGACCCAGCACCCGCCCGGAAATCTCACGAATGCCGGTTTCAATCCTTCCAGCATTCCGGCCAAATCGCGGCGCAGCCCGTTGGGCCGGTTTTTCCATGTTTCTTTGGGAAACAGAGAAACCATATCCAGGGAAAAGGCGCCCTCTTTAGTGGTGGAGACAACGAAGCGGGCGCGCGGGTCGGACTCCGCAGCTTTCAATGAAAAGTGATACTGCTTCCATTCAGCGCCCAGGAGCGGGACGTTGGCTTCCGCGTACCGCCGGCCTTGATCGCTTTCAAGCGAAGCGGTGAGCGGCCCGGAAAATCCATCAACGCCTCGAGCAAAAAATGACAGCTGATACGTCTCGCCTTTGCGGATTGCAATGCCCCAAAAGCCGGTGTTCACCACACCGGCGCGCTCGGGACCCGCGCGGTTGACGACGACTTGGAGATACCGCGGATTTTTTGAGCTTACCGGCCGCGACGAATCGATGGACAAAACGGCTTCGCCCGCAGAGAGCGACTGCCAGTGATCGGGGGTTTCTGAATCCTCGAAGTTCCGATTCCGAATGAGCTCGGCATAAAGGCCTCCATCGGCGGAGCAGTTGATGTCTTCGAAGAAGATGCCGTATAACGTGGGGCTGACGACGTGGCCCGGTTTATCGAGGGCAATGCTGATGGTCGAAGATTCCGCAGCGAGCGCGGAGGAAACCGCGGCGCACAGGGCAACGATGCCGAGGCAGGTAGTTCGAATTCGTCGAAGGTTGGATATCAAGGTCATAGACAAGGGGCCGTTACGCAAAGCAGTTATTTAATAAAGGTTTTTACTTAAATCGGTCAAGAGCGAACGCCGTTTTTTGAATCCGGACGAAACGGCAAGCATGACCGTGTGCAGTTCGGGTGTGAACACCGGATTAACTGCCTGGCGCCAGGGGTTGGGTTTTGAAGGGCTTCTTTGAATTAGGATTTTTCCGGGGGCGCGAAACCGCCGGTGGCGCGGTGGCGCGCAGGGGCCCAACAAATGATGGCTTCCGGGGGTGTGCTTCTGTAAAGTGGGGGGCTGTGAATGGACGTATGACGAAAAAACTGTTACTTGCGGTCCTTGCAGCCGGGTGCTTGTCGGCGGTCGGGGCTGATTCACTTTTCAAGGATCCGATTCTTTCTGTGCAACCCAGCGCCATTGATTTTGGGTCGGTGAGCCTCAAAACAACGGTCAGGACGAACATTCTGGTGCAGAATTACGGGGGCGGAAAGCTTGTTGGGAAAGCGACGGTGGCAAAGCCCTTCAAGATTTTGTCCGGTGGGACGTATCGGCTTGGACCGGCCGACGCCCAAGTGGTGACGATCTCGTACACGCCGAGCGCCGGGTTGTTAGACAGCAACGTGGTGAAATTCACTGGCGCGGCGGGCGGGTTGGTCCCGGTCGTTGGTAAGCCGGTGAATTCGACAGAACAGCGCTAATCTGGCGTCCCAAGTTGAGGTTGGGATGTTCGGACCGGCTGCCCGGCGTGGCGCAGCAGCGTGACTTCCTGCGGGGTCAACTGGCGATAGTTGCCTTTAGGTAGATCTCCGAGTTGCAAAGGTCCCACGGCGACGCGCACGAGGCGAAGGACTTCCAACCCAAGGGCCTGAAGCAGCCGGCGGATGTGGCGGTTTTTTCCTTCCGTAAGGACGATTTCGAGCCAGCTGTTGCGAGTTCCCTGGCGGAGCTGGCGCGCGCGGGCAACGGCAAGGTGTTCTCCATCGACGTCGATTCCGGCACACAACTTCCGGAGGAGATCAGCGTCGGCAACTCGATCGACCTGAACGTGATAAATCTTTTCGATGGCCTGCTGAGGCGAGGTGATCTGCGCGGCCCATGCTGTGTCGTTGGTAAAAAGCAGCAATCCTTCGCTGGCCATGTCGAGCCTGCCGACGGGTGACAACGGCGGAAAGGCGGCGCCTTCGAAACATTGAAACACCGTAGGCCGGCCCTGCTCATCGGAAGCGCTGGTGACCAGTCCGCGAGGCTTGTTCAGCACCAGGTAGAATTTGGCGGTGGCGGCGACCAGCTGGGAATCGAGTTCGATACGGGCGCGGTCGGGATTGACGCGCCGCTCGGGATCACGACAAACATTTCCATTCAATCGGACCCGGCCCTGGAGGATAAATTGCCGCGCCTGGCTGCGGGAACAGACGCCCAGTTTAGACAAGGCGCGGGCCAGGCCCGTTGAAGGGGAGCCGGGCGGTTTTGGGACGGGAGAACTCAAGTTTGAAAGGGCTCACCAATTGACCGGAACGGAAAGCTTTTTGCCGAACCGGTTATGGTAAAAGAGCTGCCTGTTTTGGGCCCCATATTCGTGGACCAGGCGGGTAATTTTTACATCGTAGCAGCAGTATTCGGCGATCTCGAGGAGCTTGCCTTCCTTGAACCAGAAGATGGCCTGCATGCCTTCCGCAGTTTTTTCAACGCCGAACGTGGCGGTGGCGATGGAGTCGAGGGACAAGCGGTGCTGCAATTGGGCCTGGAGGACGACCAGCATGTCCAGGGTGGGCAATTGCCGCAGGTCGAGTGGGGTGTAACCGTGGAGAACTTCGTAATCGAAACGGAGATTATTGAAGCCGACGACAAGGTCGGCGCGTTGGAGTTCGCGGATGAGGTCGTCGACTTTGTTTTCGCCGTAGATAGCGTAGCCGCCGCGAGCCGTGCTATAGGTCACGCCGACGCTCATCCGCATACTGGAAATGCGGTCCCATCCGCCGACTTCTTCAGCCGATTTCTGGGTTTCGAGATCAAAATAGACGATGTTCTTCATCAATGCGCGATGCCGAGCGCAAAATCTAATGAGGTGTGCCGGAGATGGCCATACATTTGGCAGGGCACAGGCTGAAGGCGAGTTGGAGATCCTGCCAACGCTGGCGCGTCGATTGTATTGGCGACCTCATTGCCGCCAACGACGCACAGGGGCGCTGGCCTGCCCCCCCCCATCCGTCGCAAACTTCACACCCCTGTCCACGGCTCCACAGCGCGCTGTCGTTTAGCCAGTCTCCCAACCCGCACAGGTGGCCGACAGTCAGGTCTGAGGGCGTGACCGCCGAGGACATGAAAAATTACATCTGGCTCAAACCCGAAATCGTTGCCGAAATCAAATTCACCGAATGGACCACCGGCAGCGTCTTGCGCCACCCCGAATTCATTACCCTCCGCGACGACAAACGCCCCCAAGAAATCACCCGTGATTCCTAGCGCCCCCACCTAAATCCTGGACGAGCCCCCGCGGACCTCGGCGGAAGTCGGTGCCCCAGCTGTGACCCAAAAACTCAGCAGGGCCCCGGAGCTACGAATGTAAACTGCAGCGGGTTCCTACCATTCACTAAAGGGCTGGTCGCTCTCATCGCCCAATCCGCTGTGCAAACTCAGCCCATGAACCCGCGACAAGCTTTGCGCCTTCCGCCGACATCGGGACGAAGGGTATCATGAATAGGCTCGGCGACTTCGTGCTAATACGCGCCCCCTTTCGGAACAGTTCCGTCTTCAGCAGGACACTTGCCTTGAGCCAAAGGGGCATTATCACGCATGAAGGGCCACAAACTCCAAATCGTGATGAGGTCTCCCGAACGTGCGTGCTCCGAAAGATAAGCGACGAAATCCTCATAGTCATCGAATACTAACGTATCAGGCCCTCTCGCCCCACGAAGGAATCTGTGGTCAACGAGAATCGGTCCCTCGAACTCAAGAGTCTTCTTAATGGCCTCGAGTTTTTCAGACGCAGTTATCTTCTCGCCATCAAGTGACCAGCAATCCGCTTCACATCTGTATCCCGGCTTGAAGGCAATCATAAGCAAGCTTGAGTTGCGGAACGACGCTGGTCATTGGCGCGCCGCCAACGACGCCGGGTTGCGGACACTACGCAATCGGCGCGTCCACTGCAGCAGCCTGGTGGGAACTCTTTCATGTTTCCACGGGGGAGTCGACTGCGCTGGCATCAATCACCCGGATTTCGATCCGGTCGCCAACCCGGATGTCCCGCTCTGTCCAGCCGACCTTTTTGCCTGATGGATTGGTTAGCCCGCTCACCTGCAATTGGAGGGAATCGGCTGAGGGGACGGTGCCGTCCTTGTAAGGCTGCATGCCGCGCCAGCTGACTATGCCGGTGAGAACACCAAACTCACCCACACCCGCTATGCATACCCTTTTTCCATTCAAGTGAACTTCGAATGCTTTCATAAGTCTGAGTTCCAACGCGTCGGGTAGGCCCTTGCGTGCTCATCGAATCTCCTGATCCTTTTTCCAGGGCTGATACAGCGGGGATCCAGGCGTAAGTCGCTGGGCTCTGCGGCGTGGGAGTCTGCGGATAAAGAAATAAAGTGGAGCGCCAATGATGCCGAGAAAAATCAGCACGAGAATCCAACCAATCTTGTCGCGTGTCTCATGGTTCACGCAGTCGACGAGCATCGCAATCCAGAACATCAAAAAGAGCAGGCCGCACAAAGGAGGCAGTAGGCCGCCCAAGTCGATCGCAGCGAAAAGAAGTGGAATGTTCATGATGTGCGAATGGGACTAACGATCGCAATCTGTGACTAGCGCCTGGAAGTGGGCGCCGCAGACCCAAGCAAGCCAAGAACCCACATTTGAGCGCTGGCAAAGCCCAGCACGGGTGCCAGTCCGCAGCAAAGAGTTGTTAGGGGTGCGAGACGTCATTTCTTGTGCAGTGAAATTTGGATCAGGCAGAACACGAGCAACAGAAACACAGCAGCTGGTCCGATCACGCGCAAGCGCTTGGGAAGTCTACCCGCAAAGTGCTGAAACCAAGTCTCCCTGCAGCTCTGGCGGAACCACTCGCGGACGCCCACCTTTGAAATGTCCCGAGCTTCGAGCGCAACCTCTGCCGCTAAGAACGCAAAAATGATGATATGCCAAATGGTCATTGGCGAAACCCTAACGCCGACTTGAGCCGCGCCGAACCGGCCGTGACCGATTGCACCAAGGACGCGGTCGAGGCGTCGGCTCCGACGACGGGTTAAGTGTCACGTTAAGGCCCTCGTCCTCCCAGTCTCCCAATTCTCTAGAACCATAAAACCTGAAAGGCTTGCATGAATTGGTCCGGTTGCTAAACCAACGTCTGACGTAACCTCGACAGGGAATACCTACGCAGCATTTCTTCCAAGCTTGCCATAACTCTCGGCCATCTCTTGCGCCTTTGGTGCAACAACACCGTGCCAAAACACGACCTGTCCGCTGTCGGTAATGATGACTGGCTGTAGCGCTCCCAAACTGGCTTTACCCTGCGTGGGGGGCGTCAGGTAGCCAAGCATCAAGGTGCCATCCGCCAACGTAAAAACTGCACGGACTACGAACATTCGGTCTGAGGGGTCCAAAGTGCCAGAACAGTCGCACGGGCGCACGGTCGCCTCATCCTGCCCCTCCTCTCCCTCCTCGTCAAAGACAAATTCCCATACTGCATTTCTCCGGATATCCTCCAAAGTCAGGTCGTAGACTTGTTTGCGAATTCGCATCGGGCCTGGCAGACACTTAACGACTTAACGGCCAGGGTGAGCGGCCCGAACCAGCCGCCACTGCCACTGGAAAACATTCGAGCCAAACGGCTGGTTCGGGTCCGCTCCAAGCTTAGGGTTGGACACGCTCACGGTTTGGGGTAGTAATGATACTCTACTTCCCGCGTCTTCCGATTTACTAACACCTTTACAGTCGCGTCCGTGTCGCCGACCGACCACACGCCCCCGGAAGACTGGTTGCCATGTATGACTGCAAGCATCTCGGCGTTAGTAATGCCGTGGGTTTGAAGAACTTCGTCGCAAAGCTTAAAAGCCTGCGGTTCCGAAATTCCGGAGTGGCCATCCCG
Source organism: Verrucomicrobiia bacterium (assembly GCA_035294005.1). Lineage (GTDB taxonomy): Bacteria > Verrucomicrobiota > Verrucomicrobiia > Limisphaerales > UBA8199 > JANXQE01. Next base: position 4,309 of record DATGLT010000129.1, on the reverse strand, counting down.
CACTGACGACCCTGAACGCCCGCTGCTGCACGAAACCAGCAACGAGGCAAGCAGAACTACGGTGGCAAGCTTCGTCTTCACGTCCAAGGTGGGCACCTCAAGGCACCCGCACGGATCGCATCCAATATGGCGTGTCATCGCGGGTTGCCGGCAGGTGCTGGTTGGATGCTTCTAAGCGCAGCCTTCCAGAGCCAAACACAGCCAATTAAGGATAGTCCTAAAGCTGACGACGCAAAGATGAATGACCGCGCACTAATCCCGTAATAGAGTGAGCCAACACGAAATGCCAACCCCGAATGGTAGATAATCGGGCCAATTTTACCGTGAGACGTCGACATGGTAAGACTCAAGGCGGGTGCCAGAAGATGAGTCTCGATGGGCCACGCCGAGGCCCTTCGAATGTAGTCGTCTCTTGAAATCCGTTGCCAAGCGTGCTGCGGACAGATCGCGGCATGAACTGGAATCTTCGTGGGCGGTTCGCCACCGTTGATTGCAGAAAGACAGCTGCACTTCTGGCAAACGAAGAATCCATCGACATCGAGACTAGGGCTGCCATTACCAAGACTTCCTCGCGAACACCCGGAAAGTGAAAACAGAAAGAGCAAGGATACCAGATAAACGCCGCAGAGTGGCACTTTCGCGCAACGCCTAACATTTGCGACTGGCACCGGGGATTTCGCGTCCAGCACCTCAGTGCCTCGAGAATCGACGCTCGTGCAATGAAACCTCTGACGGGTGCCAGTTCGCAGCAGGGACGGGTTAAGCTTGAAATTCATGGCGCAAACTTTTTCCGACAATCCAGGCAAACTCTTTCAAAGCCGCGAGGCCAAGTGCCGGCCACCGCAACTATGACGCCCAGCAAGACCATCCGGTAGTTATTGCCGTTGGTCCAGTCGATCTTCGTGCGATGCGAACCACACTGTGGGCACGCTGCTGTGGTGAGGGTCATAGACTTCATTGCCAAATCATTCGAAAGCTTAACGGTCCAAATGAGCAACCGGAGCACGAACGGTGAATGACCTCAGAATTCGGAACCCGGTAAACGATTTACCATGGTCCGCTCCGATTTGCTCCAGTTCGTGGTTGAACGTTTCTTTCACTTGCTAAGCAATCTAACACGATTAAGTCCACACCCAATTCGGCTGATTTTTTTGCAACCTGCTCCTTGAAAGCGGCTAAGTCCCCAATCATAAACTCGATCACGCCGGTCGTGCCTTTTGAATATGCGGCGATGTCTAGGTCTATATCCGCGATTGCCCGATAGAGCCTTGCAAACTCCTTCTCCGTGCCATCAAATGCAAAGGTGACTGAGGCAACTTTACTCATATCGTGTAACGCTTCGGCCTCAGAGGCTGCGCGTCGGGGCTCCCGGCATGTAATCTCATCGTCATCGCGCAGTCCTGTGCGGGCCGTGGTTAGACCGATGGCTTTCGCAGAAACCTCATTCGTTTCGCAACGAACAAATAAATGACCCAAACGACCACTAAAGTGACAAGAGCGAAGAAAACAAGACGCGTCTTGGTGGTGGAGGGGGAAGGAAAAAGATCGGACATGGCGCTCCCGAGCATCGACGAAAATATTACCAAACAGTCGCCGACCCGACGACGCCCAACGAACACACCCACGACCACGGCCATCGCGATGGCCAGCACGACACCAAATAAAAGTATATAGTTAGTGCTCATAGGATTCACAGTCTAAAGTCCGGCACCTGTGGCGTACAAATACAGACAGAAACGAACACCCGGCATCCACTGCATGCCGCTGGTTGGGCTTTTTGTGGTTACTCATTCGTTTGCTTGCCGAGCACCCACTCGCTAAGTTGCCGATTGACCTCGTCTCGCCACCTCTTCGTGACCACTTGATCTTCTTGCTCGGACATCTCTGGCGTAATGGGACAAGCGACACTCTCGATTGTGCTTTGGTACACGCGTTGGTACTCCAACTCGCAACTCCGGCACAAGAACCACGTGCGTCCGATGCTCTGACCCTCATTGACACCGCTAAGAACGTTGCTGGCTTCGTTCGTGCAGCATTTCTCGCACATTTTCATACGCCTCAAGCCCAACGGTCAGCGTGAGCGGCCAGGACCAGCCGCAACCGGCTCACAAAATCGATCACAACGGAACGGCTGGTTCGGGTCCGCTCCAAGCTGAGGTTAGCCCTGCAAATAGTGACTGTATGCAATTTCAACATGTGGCAACTCCCGTTCAAGAAATCTCAATGAGCGGTTTGTGACCAGAGTGTGCTGCAACGACATCCTTTTTAACTTGCTGAGCAACTCGCGGAGACCAAGGATCCCTCGCAGCAAATCGATCGTGCCATCGGTCGTGTCTGCTCCATCAAACGAGACTTCAACAATCGCTTCGTTCTCAATCTGAAAACGGCTCTGCCCAACATAACTGTGCGTGTGCCGACAGAGCCGGGCAAGAACCTGTGCATCGGAAACCGGAGCAGGCGGGGAAGGAATACGGGGTCCGGAAATGTGGAATGTGTTTACCTCCCACCAAGTCTCGGTATCGCTCTCAATGCCAAAGAAAGTCAATGCGGGGTCAAATGGCGTGCACGCGTCTTGGAGCACCTGAATCCTTCGCCGCTTGTGATTATCTGACGCTCGGACCGACTCCGCATGGTCGTCCAATGCAGAAAAAATCTCATGCTGCTCCGCAAACTCCGGTATCGCCCTCCTACGCGATCCCCAATCGCCCTCGGGAAAGCTGAAATGGTCTCGTGGGTAATCATCCAGCTCGGCGATAGTCGCAGGATATTGAAAAGGAAGCACGAGGCTACATGGAGAAGCAGCTATTTCGCCCTGGTCGCTAACTCCCACGAGAAAGGTCCGCCATTGTGCCACCTTGAGCTGTGTGCGTGCCAGCTCAATCTCGGCGGCGAGGTAATTGCGAACCTCCTCGACTGATGCCTGTTCTGCGGGTGATTTACTCATCCTACCGACCGGGCTAACGCTCGGCCTCACTGGCTGCGAGTGACTGACGTTCGGAATGCAATCCCCGCGCCATCGAGCAGTCCAGTGCAGGCCGTGGCTCGGCCGATGAACGAGAGCGCTTCACAAAGGGGGCCATAGCTCCCGATGGGGCTGATGATCGTTGTTGTAATTCACTGCGGTGACACTCGGGTCAACAAAACCAGGGGTTTTAATCAGGTTCACATGACCATCGCAGTAAAGAACATTGTAACTTTTTCCGTGTGGTAGGGGATGAAACGATTCACTGTTGGTCTCACCAACATACATAAAGACTGCTCCAACCCACGTGGATGATGACGTCGATGCAGAATTGGTGGAAAATGGAATCAGCCGGGCATCCGCCATCGCAAACATGTCACTGGGCATCAGGACCTGCGAGTCTCGAATTGCAGGCTTGCCCGATTCCACTTCCCCCGAAAGCCCTAAATACTCAGGCGGAAGATCTGTGTCCGCACCACGATTATTGTAGGCATAGCTGCCGTAGCTCTGAAAAGCGAACTGAGCTTGGTGATAAGTGATCTGGCCTTTGTAGGCTGGACAGTGATACGATTTATTCGTCCAACTAAGCCGATAATATGGCTGCAGCTCATCGAACCAATAAACCGGGCCGCCGGCGGCCACAATCCTGTAAAGAGGATAATTACCGTTGCTGTCATCAATGTAGAGACGCAACGCGACGCCTTCCTGATGCAGGTTACTTTTGCACTGGGTAGCTAAAGCCTTTGCCTTCGCCTGAGAAAGGGCCGGGAGCAGCATCGCGGCCAGAATGGCGATGATGCCGATGACCACCAGCAACTCGATCAACGTGAACGCAACCCCTCCTCGAAATTCGCGTTTCTGCAAACGCGAGTCCGCTCGACTGCTTGCGAGATTACTCGTCATGGCCTCCAACAACATTAACCCACCCAGGTTGAGCTGTCGATCATGGCAATGCGCGATTTCGCCGAACTGTGGTTCAGCGACTGGCGGTCTATGACTGTTCCCCGAGACCCAGTTCGCGCTGCCAAGCGTAACTCCCTACCTTGAAGCAACAAGCGTACGACCCCATCCACTGACTGTTCGTTTAATGGGTGCCGTAATATGTCATCCTTTTTCGGTTGTAAGCTGTTCATTGTCAGCCTCAGGTCGCCAAAACTACCATTCCTGGTAAGGTGATCCAAGCCAAAAACAGCACCTGCACACGCGTGCGAATTGCCTCAAAAAGATTGTTACCCGGGGATGGTGAAAAGGGTTGAGTAAACCCTTCGTTGCCTCAAAAAGGGTGTTACCCGAGCTATGCACCCTGAAATGAGTGAAATTACGAGGAAAGAGGTCCTGGCCAAGATG
>DATGLT010000128.1:0-8655 GCA_035294005.1 Verrucomicrobiia bacterium | reverse complement strand
GGTCACTGTCAGTTTGGGGATGTTCTTGATCGCGGCCTGCTCTGCCTTGCGTGCAATTCCCAAACAGGGCTGGCGGCTCGCATTGCGATGGATTGGGTTTGGCCTTGTTGGTTTTATGGGAAGTCTTTTTTATGACATTCTTAGCAAGCAGAGGCCGCGGAGCGAAGATAAGCATTCCTATGAGAAACCAGCGTGGAGCACAAGGGCGCATAGTCGGCTAACGCTCGGGATGAGCGGCGCCGGACCAATGGCGCACAATGATGCCCCCAAACAGGCAGGCACCAAGAATGATTGCGGCTTTCGTGCTCATAGACGGTATGGGCTATCGTGCCCAAAGATATTTGTACATTTCAAAAATGAAGCTTAAGTTGCTACTTGGCTACTTGGCCAGAAACCTTGCATTTCTGAAATGTCCCATTAGCATACTACCGGGCGGTTCGAAAGACAATAACCAGGGCGAATCGTCGATCGGCCAAGGGAGTATGCATCGATGGATGCCGAAGGCTGACCGCGGGGGGCTCGATGGGGTCACTCCGAACCCCAAGCTCAAATTATTGGACCTGGTGCGCGGGGGGCTTGGATTACGCAGGGGTCGGCCAGGCGGTGAGCGGCTTCCGCAAGCAGCTCCAAAAAGGCAGCGAACTGCCGCGACAGGTTAAAAAACTGGAGCGGGAATTGCCGAACGTTTAGATCTGACCCTTATTTTGGACTTGTTTTGTGTATGCAAGTTTTGGAATGCCTTACTTCTCCGCGGGTTTGGGAGACGTCACCAATGCTGCGTTAGCCTAAAAAACTTAGCCGGAGAAGAAAAAGAAAGCGCCTCGGTAACCGTAGGACCATTAGTAACGTATGAAGGGGAGCCTTCCCACCAGTACGTTGTAAACAACGGGTCGGCAGAGATTTCCAAGTGAAGGGGCGGAAAGCCTAAGACGTTGGTTGGGTATGTCAGAAAAATTGCGGGGCCAAACAAGGCCGTTCCTAACGAAGCAGAAAGCGTCGCTGGGCTGAGGGGTTCTAAAGAAAGGCTGTAAACAACCCCGTATCCGGGAGGCCCGCCCGAGGTCGTCACTCCGTACAAAACATTGCTGGAGGAAATGACTGCACCACCAAAAGACAACGCGCCGTAGTCGTTCGTAGTTCTAAAAAGCGGACTTGAAGGATACCAGCCATGAATATCAATTGAGCTTGGAAAGCTATAAAGGCTGTTGAAACTGGTACCGTCCTCGTTCACGCTGTAGATTGTACCGTTATCTGCGGTGCCACCGTATGTTCCCGTACCGTACAGAATGCCATTCGCACAAACCACACCGCAAAAAGGCTGCTCCCCCCATGAAAAGCCGTGCAGCAAAGTGAAGTCCTTCCCGTCAATTCCAACTTTGAACACTGTTCCATGTCCATTACCTCCACCACCTTGCGTCGTCCCGTACAACGTATCTCCGGAAATTGTTAGGGTTCCCCACGGATTAAATCCGTCTTGATTAGTATACGGGCTTGTAGTTGGTTCGGGTGAAAAGGCGTAAAGGGTTTTAAATGTCCCATTGGTCTCGATGCCAAATATTGTGCCAGTTCCATTGCCACCGAGGCATGTTGTTCCATATAAGACATTACTTCTAATCACCAACCCGCCTTTCGGTTCCGCCCCATCCTGGCCACCGGCAAAACTGTAAAGGGTCGTAAAACTGGAACCATCCACATTGATTGCAAAGATTGTGCCTCTACCTGAAGAGCCTCCGAAAGCTGCTGTTCCGTAGAGTTTGTTCCCTGATAAGAGTAAAGCGGCATAAGGATGCGCCCCGTCATAATTTGTCCCAGACGCGGAGGTCGGGGAAAATGCGTATAAATTGGTAAAGCCACTGCCGTCGATATTGATTGCGAACACAGTGCCGTTGTCTCCTATGGAATTGCCACTTGTTGTGCCGTAAAGCTTCGTCCCTGACAAAATTAAACCTCCCGCAATGGGAATGTCATTGTCATTAAACAGGGGAGGCGTTTGAGCGAAATTATGAAGAGTCTGAAAGCCCGTACCGTCAATGTTAAGTCTGAAGATTATTCCTCCGCCTAATCCGCCACCACTCGTTGTTCCATAAATGGTGTTGCTCGACAATACCACTGGCGCGGTTGGATAAGCTCCATTCGTGTAATCAAAGGCGTGCAAAACGGTAAAGGTTCGGGCCGGTAGCGCTGCTGGGACCAAAAGTCCCCATCCGAGTAGGAAAAGGAGAATCTGAAAGTTTTGGGTTTTCATCTGAATTGCCCGAGTTACGGCTGCACACCAACCCTGTAGAACAATGCTCGAATGCCAAGGTTCGTGTCCGTGAATGTTGTCATATGGGTCTCTCATGGGATGTTAGTCGCCAGGGTCTGTATTCAGAGATCGGTGGCGCGGGTGAGGATGTAAATGTTGTTGGATACGCTCAGCCAGGACACCTCAACGCGGTTCGTACTATGCGAGGAAACCAGCATTCTTAGGATTGAAGGCGCATTTGTCGGGTCCTATCCATCCCTGCCAATTGACAAAACACAATGGGAGAACTACGACGGCCCAAAATCGGTGTGCTTCCATATCTGAAACTCTTTCTGACCTGGTCAATGGCTACCATGAAAGGTGGGCAAAGTCAATCAAGAAAGAGGCGACAAGGCTTGGTTTCCACAGTGCCAACCAAGCTTTCCAATGCCGAATTTATTTTTTTGTTCGGGTTTTGACAGGTTTACTACCTCCGGTCGTCATGCTTCAAAGCGCCCTCCGGTGACGCAGAATAAAACATAAGGGTCACGACTCAACAATTGCCGAAGGTTTAGACCTGACGCTTGTCTTGTTCGCGTCCGAGCCCCCAATCCGCCTACGTCAATCTAAACGCGACTCGGGCCCAGCCTTGTCTTTCAAGAGAGACGCCAGGGACTGTAATGAAAACCCTTGCGGATCATTTACGCCGTGCGTTTCAGCAGAGGCTTCGCACAGATCAACATGCAGGGGGTCCGTGACTTGAATTTGTGTCAGATGCACGGTGGCTTCATTCTTCTGGCATATTTGGCAGGTCATAGTCCGGCTGGCACGAGCCGTGTTCTGATGATAACTTGCAGCGCTCCGGTTCGGCAGGGGCTCATTGCAGGGCCCTTTTCAACCGTGGTGCGACCCCTTTTATGAAGTGCCAGAAATGCAACCAGAACGAGGCCACAGTCCACAGTTGTGTAATTGTCGGAGAGAGAATGCAAAAGTCCGATTTGTGCGAAGCCTGTGCCGGGACCAGTGGCGTCATGGATCCGAAGGCCATTTCATTGGATTGTTTGATGATGGCTTTGGAGGACCCAACTGGGAATTCATTGAAAACACTTTTGAGCCAACCAGACAAAGAGGAGGAACCTCCAGGTCCTGAGAAGCCATCGGGTTCTAAGTAATAGCCTTAATCACGTGGGAACGAATGGGTCTTGTCAGAGGGCGGCAGTTCCTTTGCCGCAATCAGGTGATGCGTGGGGCTCGGCCTCACCGGCACTGGCACACCGGCTTCTGATTCGCCGGCTCCCTGGCTTGGATCGGGACCTAAATCCGCAGGAGTCGAAGAGAATGCCCACCAGGCAAGGCCGCTGAAGAAGATCATTCCCGGGACCAACTCCAGTGCGATTCCCCACTGGCCGTTGGATGCGTTCACGAAGGCAAGACCGGCCGAAAGGGCAACGAGAGAGCCGAAAAAGCATCCGCAGGCCCGTGCTGACCGAACGTTATTCTCCTGTGTTGCCATCGGGAGCAGCAGCTTAAGGGGCATACGCCGACTCGGCGATCCATGAAGTATTCCGTCGCCCCATCTTGCGGCTCCGCCGACTGTTTGTCGGAAAATTTTGCCGGCAGGTTTCCCTGGGGTCGCCGCGTCCGCTCGAAAGGAGTCTCGAGGTCGCTTTCATTTTGATAGCGAGTCCAAGTACTTCTGATACTGCTTTTGTTGGCTCTCCCACGTCTCGAGGACCTTCTCGAATCGAGCAAAATCGTCCTGCTGTCTCTTGATCAGCTGCTCTTGCGCGGTCATTAGCGCCTCGCCGCGCTTGTCAGTGGCATGAGTACGCTGAAAACCGCTATTGGGCTATCTGCCGGAAGTGCTAACTCGTTTGGGTGGGACCGCTCTTGACAGGGGTTTGGTCAGCGCATGGACGGGTGCCGTGAATCCCGTGAATCTTATCACCTGGTTTGCCTGACGAGATGTTCCGCGCTGCTCGGGCGAGGCTTACCGAAATCTTCGACGGTACGGGATGGCGTGCCTGTGCCAATCAGGGTGATACCGCTCCCATCCGTGGAACCGGAACACAATCGCTGGCGGAGCCGCAACCCAGACGCCACCGGACCAATACACGTAATTCCCGTTCACGACGCCCACGTATTCATTCCCGTCCCAGGTATAATAGTCCGGAGCGTAAGCAGCATAGCCTCCCTCCGCGGGGGCTGGGGGCGGGGTCAGCGGGGCTTCGGCAGCAGGTGGGGGTGGAGGCGGGTGGACCTCCCCCGGCGGTGCTCCAGGGGTGGTGTCGACCACGCCCGCCTGCGGAGGAGGTGGAGAGGAGTAAGCCGGCTGCTGCTGCGCCGGCACATAGACCACCCGGCGCTCAACGCAACCGGTTAAAACGGCCACAACGCAAGTGGCCGAAAGTGTCCATACACGAACCTTCATAAATTCACGATGACCCAGGAGACCCTCGGCTCCAGCGACACACTTTGCGTACGCCCGCTCGACCAAGGCCTCCTTTTCATCCACAGAACAGTAGTGCAGGCCTGTCATGAGTCAACGGGGTCAATGACCAGCTTGTCTTTCGGCTGCGCCATGGCGAACGGGTTTGAAGAGCACGAGCGCGCGCCGCAGTGACACTCTTCGAGTTAAAGCAGTCCTTCAAAATCTCATCGCGTTCTCGAAGCGAACCGCTTAAAACCCTGTGTTGTGTCCACGCTACGCCTTGGCGTTTTCGTCGCTGCGGTTCTTTCACTTATCGTGATCGCCGGCGTTGTTTTCACTGGCAAAGGCGAACCGCCCGTGTCAGCGCGCGTTTTGGGAGTCGTGAAAGAGTCCAGCGAGTTACAAATCGGTGTGGAGATTAGCAACCGGACACAACGCGCTTACTTCGCTTTGCCGGTCGAAGCTCGGGATGATGCCCAACAACGGTTGCCCACCTTGGTTTCCCACCACAACGGCGTCGTCCAGCTGGGTGCAAGTGCGACGACAACTCTAATCGGGGTCAAAATTGCACCGTTTAACAGCGCAAAAAACCGGCAGAAGCTGCGGATACTATTCGAGGTGGAGTCTCCGCGAACCGGTCTAGGAAAACTGCGGGCGCAAGTCTGGCGTTGTCTTTCAACGGGGGACTTTTCATTTCGCCCGGCTCCAAGCGACTCCTGGTATCGCGCGGGGTCCATCAGCACCGACTCTTTTACTGTCCCGTAGCGATGCTCCATGTGATGTCGCCACGGCTGACCACCCACCGGCTAATTCGACTCGCGCCCGGTGAGTCGGAATGCGTTGCGGACCGGGCGTCCGCCTCCGCCACCCACCGCCGGATAGCCATTTCCAGCTTGTCGACCCGAAGTGGCTGTGCTTGATTAGTCGCGCAGTGTGAAATCCTTGATTGCATCAAACCGTGTACTCAGGGCGGGCCGCCTGGCCGTGGCGGTGGTCGCGCTTCTGGTATGGACTTTGGTTTGCGCGTTAGAGGTTTCTCCCCAGCTTCACCACTTTCTTCACAACGACGCGCAGAGCCCGGCTCACAGTTGCTTGCTCACCCAGCTCCAGCACCACGGGGTCGAGCCGGGTTGCTCGCCGGCATTTCTGGCCTCAGTTCCAACCGAATGGAACTGGGTTCTGGCGCACGAGCCGTTTTTCGTTCCTGCCTCTTTTGAGTACCGGTTGTCCCACAGCCGGGCTCCTCCAGTGGCCTAGTTCTTCCGTTGTACCCGTTTCCCGCCCCTGAAAGGGCGTTGGGGAACGGCGTATTTGCTTCCTTCAACCCGGCTGGTCCAACCCGCTTGCGGGCCTTTTGGCCGGGGATCCAAGCAGTAATTCCGTTGGTGCTCGTGATGTCCAGGAACTGTGAATTATAAACGTTAGAACCGCTAATTTATACTATGAAATTTACCTTTAGTCCGGGCCGACGCTCCGCCGCGCCGCGCCTTTCTCCCCAGAGTATCCGCTCGTACCGAGCTGTGATTCTTCTGGTTTCTGTTGCCTGCGGCGGAACCTCCTTCGCTCAAGACGCCCCCCCTGCGTCGTCATCGGATACCCTCAATTCCAGTGGCACCAACGTCGTGAAGCTCGCGCCCACGAGTGTCGTTGGGAAACTCGACGCGGCTCGGCAGCAGATTGTGCCCGAACTTGGCGCGACCGAATATACCGTGAGCAAAGAGCAGATTCAGGCGCTGCCGCTTGGAGAAAACGCCACCCTGAACCAGGTCCTGTTGCGCGCCCCGGGTATGGCGCAGGATTCCGCAGCAAACGCCGGGCTGCACCTGCGCGGCGAGCACGCCAATATCCAGTACCGGATTAATGACGTCTTGCTCCCGGAAGGGATTACCGGGTTCGGGTCTGAGCTGAGCCCTCGCTTCATAGAAAACCTTCACCTGATTACCGGGTCGCTGCCGGCGCAGTACGGTTTTCGCACGGCCGGTGTGGTGGACATCCACACCAAAAGCGGCGCGTTCGAGCCCGGCGGAGTCTTGTCGTTGTACGGCGGGCGCTACGACACGGTCAACCCGAGCTTCGAGTACGGGGGCTCCCAGGGCGGCCTGAACTACTTCGTTGACGGCAGTTACAATCACAACAACATCGGAATTGAAAATCCCACCTCCAGCTGGGACCCGGTTCACGATATTACCGACCAATACAAGTCCTTCGCGTACCTCTCGTACATTTTGGACGATACCAGCCGGCTCAGCTTTATGGGGAGCCTCTCTTATAGCGATTTTCAAATCCCCAACACGCCGGGGCTGGGTGCTGGAACTTCGCCCGGCGGGACCCAGTGGATCCCCGGAAGCTTTGATTCATCAAACCTTGACGAGAACCAAAACGAACAGAACTACTACGCGGTCCTGGCGTACCAGAAGTCAGTGGGTGACTTCAATCTGCAGGTGGCGGGATACGGCAGGGTCAGCAGTGTTCACTTTCGTCCAGACCCGGTTGGCGACCTCTATTTTAACGGCGTGGCCAGTGATGTTGACCGCCGGCTCTATTCCGGGGGCCTGCAGGCCGACGCGAGTTACGCGCTGGGTAAGACGCACACGTTGCGCGGAGGCGCCATGCTCCTGGATGAGTCGCTTTCAGCGCACTCGACGACGACCGTTTTTCCGGTGGATGCCAACGGCGACCCGACCGGCCCGTCGTTTCCGATCGTGGACAATTCGACGCCGCACGCGTTGTTCGCCGGGTTGTACTTGCAAGACGAATGGAAAATCCTGCCGAAAGTTACGCTCAACTACGGCGCGCGTTGGGATCTCTATTACGCTTCCTTCGATAAGCAGAACCAGGTGAGCCCCCGGGTTAACCTGATTTATCAGCCCACGGATTCGACCTCCCTCCATGCGGGCTACTCCCGCTACTTCACGCCTCCTCCGCTCGAGAACGTCAATTCCTCCACGATCCAAAAGTTCGAGAATACCTCGAACGCTTCAGCCACCACGCAAAACGACCCTGTACGAGCGGAGAAGGCGAATTATTTCGACGCCGGAGTGAGCCAAAAAGTGGTGAAGGGTTTGCAGGTGGGTGTCGACGGGTATTACAAGACCGCGCAAAACCAACTCGACGACGGGTTGTTTGGTCAAACCCTCATCCTCTCGTCGTTCAACTACGCCCGGGGCCGAATCTACGGCGTGGAATTCACCGCGTCGTACGTCAATGATGGCTTTTCAACCTACGCCAACCTCGCGGTCTCCAAGGCCCAGGGCATGAACTGGTCATCAGCGCAATTTCTGTTTGACCCAGCCGCCATCGCGTATGTCAAAAATCACTGGATCGCTCTCGACCACGATCAGCGGCTGACCGGTTCGTTCGGAGCCTCCTATCTCTGGAAACGATCCGACGGCAGCACTCGCGTTTATGTCGACGCCCTGTACGGAAGCGGCCTTCGGACGGACGGAACCGCGCCTGACGGTTCGACTATTCCCAACGGCGCCACAGTACCGTCGTACTTCACGGTTAGTCTCGGAGTCGAGGAAGGCTTTAAAATCCGCGGCAAAGAGCACCTGAAAGCGCGGCTCGATGTGGTCAACATCACCGACAACATCTACCAGCTCCGCAATGGGGCGGGAGTGGGTGTGAACGCCGCGCAATACGGCCAACGGCTCGGGTTCTTTGGCGGCATCAGTTACGTGTTCTAAAAACAAAAAGCGCAATGAAATCGCTGGATGCGGATCCAACAACTCCGGGGTACCAGTTATCCGAGCTGGCCCGGGCGGCGGTCCATTCCGCCGACCGGGACCCCGCCCGGAGGCTGGCCTGGCTGAATTCGATTTGCATCATTTTCCTTTTGATCGGCATCTTCGGATCGAGGCCCGCTTCGATCCGAATAAAACCGCTGCCGCCCGTTGAAGAAGCGAGCGCTGTCATCGTTGAACCTCTGCCGCCGCCGCCGCGCACTTTACCGGAGCAGCAAACAGAGGAGCCAAAAGACCGTGAACCGGCGGACACGCCC
>DATGLT010000127.1:0-8882 GCA_035294005.1 Verrucomicrobiia bacterium | reverse complement strand
CAGATCGACTATGCATCGGCCGCCGCCCGTCTCGGTATCACTCCGGCCAATGCCAGGGTCTGCGTGCATCGGCTGAGAAAGCGCTTCCGTGAGATTTACCGCGAGGAGGTCTCCCAAACCCTGCCGGATGGCGAAAGTTTGGACGATGAAATGAGTTACCTGGCCCGGGTCCTCAGTGGGACCTGAATGTTCTTTGTAACAATGTTCACAGGCCCGGTAAGTAAATGATGTGAACGATTCAACGACCACAAAGTGCCGCCAATGCGGCAGGGAATTGGCCGTAACGGCTCCTGGCGGAGTGTGCCCCAATTGCCTCATGGCAATGAACATGGCTTCGCAAACGGAGCTATCAGGCGATCCCGCCGGGCCGGCCGCCGCTCCCAAGCCCAGTCCAGCAAGTCCGGCCGATATCGCCAGATTTTTCCCCGGGTTTGAAATCCTTGAGACCCTTGGGCGCGGCGGAATGGGCGTGGTGTATAAAGCCCGTCAAAAGTCCTTAAATCGGCTGGTCGCGTTGAAGATCCTCGCCCCCGAACGCGAGAAGGACGTCTCCTTCGCCAGACGATTCTCGATTGAGGCGGAAACCCTCGCCAAGCTCAACCATCCAGGAATTGTAACCGTGTATGATTTCGGCCAAGCCGAGGGTTTGTTTTACCTGGTCATGGAATTTGTCGACGGCGTAACGCTGCGCGCCTTGTTAGAGAGGAGTCGGATCGCTCCTCGCGAAGCGCTTTCCATTGTGCCGCAGATTTGCGATGCGCTGCAATTCGCTCACGACCAGGGAGTGGTGCACCGGGACATAAAGCCGGAGAACATCCTCATTGATCGTCGTGGTCGGGTGAAGGTTGCCGATTTCGGCTTGGCCAAAATCATCGGAAACGTTCGCGACCCGGAGTTCCGCGCGGAAGTAAGCCCAAGGAGCCAGGGGTTCAGCGCGGAGGGCAAGGCCGTGGGAACTCCGAATTACATGGCGCCCGAGCAACTCCGGAGCCCCGCTGATGTAGACAATAGAGCCGATATATTTGCTCTTGGCGTGGTGCTTTACCAGATGCTCACCGGAGAACTGCCGGGCAATTCCTCCAGGCCTGGACTGACAACGACTCTCATTGACGTGCGGCTCGAAAAGATCGTGCTTCAAGCGCTGGAGAAAAATCCGGAGAAGCGGTACCAGCAGGTGAGCGAGGTAAAAACCGCCCTCGAGAGCATCTCAGGAGTTGCCGGGGACGCCGGCACAACTGAGGGAGGTTCCGATAAAGCGGGTGGCTCGAGTAAAGTTGCGGGGCGGCCAACTCTGTCCAAGCGTACTTTGCTCTACGCGTTTGCGGCAGGTGGGTTGGCGGTGTTGCTGCTCGAGTTCGGGGTCATGGCGTTGCACGACCCAAATCCCGCAACTGTCTTTATTGGGCTGCTTGGCGGCGGGTTGGCGTTCCTCGTAGTGATGCTCGCCCGCAAACCGTGGCTTGGGGGCTTTCTCGCCTGTATTGGCTTTGCCATGCTTCTATGGCTCACCACTTCAACCCTCGTCGCCGGGCAACTTGCGCTGGGTATTTTTTCGGGCTTTGGCGCGCTGGGAATGTTTGTTCTCCTGGTAAAGAAGTGCACCTTCCCGCCCGGATTCATCAAGACCTTCCTGACAGTTCACCTGCTCATTTTTGCAATTGCCACCGCGGTGACTTTGATTATGGAGGAATCCTATGTCAGTGCGGCCCGCGTCGTCTTGAGTCGAACGCTGCCGAAAGCCGTGGAAACCAGCCCGGACCGTGATCGATTTTACGATCCGTATTTGCTGCAAACAGAAATCGAGCTAATCCAATCCGAGACCGTTCTTGGCAAAGTGATAAACGATTTGGATTTGGGGAAGACCTGGACGGATCTCTACTCTCGAGGCGCCCCGCTCAAGCATCACGAGGTGGTTGCATTATTGAAGCGACGCCTGGACGTAAGGCCCGTGTCGCGGGCCAACCTGCTGGAGATTCGGGTGTTTGATCAATTGCCGGACGAGGCTGCTGCCATTGCAAATCGGATTGCCGAGGACTACCAGGCTTTTGAGCATCAATCGAGCGCTCTGGCAGGGGCACCAACCGCTATCAACGTTCAGATTGTCGATACCGCGAGGCCCGGCCAGGCTCCTGTACGCCCAAATAAGCCGGCCAACTTCGCTTTGGGTTCGCTTGCCGGCCTGCTTCTTGGCGCTCTCTTTGGAATCGCCAAGTCCAATCGCGAGGTGCATAAGATTGCGCCGGCCAATGCGTGAGCTCTACGGGTTCAACATCAGCGTTTCTTCACGGTCGGTATTCACAATTCTGAGTTGAACCGAATCGGGAGTGATTCCAAGGCAACGAACCAGCACATTGGTGGTGCCGACGTGCACCGTGGCCTGCTCGCCTACAGCGAAAGGGCGATTGTTGATGAGGGCCGTTGGATGGCGCGGGTCCCAGATGATGGCCTTGAGCACGAGCGCATTGGGCGCAGGTCTCGGCGAACCGGCAGGGGCCACGGCGTTCAACCAACGATTGGCGGCAAGTTTTTGAGAGATGTTCCTGATCCGCGAAGGATCCTCGCTCAACCGGTCGTCTATTCCAAATTGCATCCAATCCAGAATTTCGTTGAATCCGTAGATGCGTTCCGCGGCGACAAAGAAATCGATTTGTCCCCGCGTGTAGGGATTGCGAAGGATGTGGGCTTGTTGAGGTTCATCGTTTCGCGAATCCATCAGCAAAAAGGATAAAAGCTCGCAAAAGCCTTCCTCGGCGTCCCGGCTGAGAACGGCTTTGCGGGCCGCAGACACGTGGTCGCCCACCCAGGCGTGCCCCAATTCATGAGCGCAGGTGGCTTCAAACCAGGGCCGTGGCAAACCGCTCATGAGGCTAATCACGTAGAACCGGCGATTGTGGTTGGTCCGGGTTTCGGTAATGCCCCACACGTTGGGACATCGATAGTCGTTTCCCGCCAGGTTGAACAATTCCACCAAGTGCACCCGGTCAACCATCCGCGTGGTCATGTTGGTTTCAGGAAACGTTGTGAACCGTGAGAAAAGCCGGTTCAATTCGTCCCGAACGTCACGGCAGATCTGCTTTCCTTCCTCCTCCTGCAAGACCGCCGTCGCGGAATCACGGGAACAGAGCACCCTTGCGTCAGGTAATGCCTTGAATCCGGCAAGATTGGTGTTGGCCGGCAGGCCGCACACGAAGCAAACAGGATACGATTGCTCGCACGTTTTGCAGACGTGCTTCTTTTCAAGGGTGACTTTGTCTTCGAGGGCATAGTAGATATCGCCAAAGGGCTGTCCGCAAATCGCGCAGACCTCGGGGTCCGCCGCTGCCGCCAGGAGCGGTCGTCCGGCCAGCACGCATAGCAACAGGCACAGTCGTCTGGTCCAAATCGCCAGTTTGCGCTTCATCGGCACGATTTTGCCGCGCCCTGATTCCCCTCACAAGCCAAAGCGCAACTCAGGGCAGTTGCCAGCTCCCCCGGGCGTCGCCCCGGTGACAGTACCAGGTTTCTTTTAGTGCGAACCCCAGGCTCGGGATTGGCAGGCGCGCCGATGGCGTGAAAGAGCAACCCGGTTTACAACAACTTTGTCATGTACGAACGTTTGCGTTTTTCAGGAGAAGAGACTGAAGTGCGGCAGTTGCGCTATGGCATGGCGCTCCCGATGCGGCCTGCGTATCCAATCCTTCTTTGCCTCTCGTTGCTCGTGAGCGGCGCTTCCATCGCTTCCTGGTTCTTTAGCGACAATGCAATCGAGGACCGGGCGGCCAATGGCGATGCCAAGGCGGAATACTTGCTGGGAAAGCGCTATTTTGACAACGCGATGTGCCCTGAGGATTACGAGCAAGCGGCTTATCTCGTGCGCAAAGCCGCTGTACAGGGTTACGCGCGGGCCCAGGCCGGTCTGGGTTTGCTCTATGAAAACGGTTTGGGCGTCCCGAAGAATTATTCAGAGGCTCTCAAATGGTTCAGGCTGGCGGCCGACCAGGGATCCGCGGTCGCACAAAATGAGTTGGGAGTCATGTACGCAAAGGGGCGGGGTGTCCCGCGTGATTTGACCGAAGCGGCAAACTGGTGCCGGCTCGCTGCGGGACAGGGATCCGAGGTTGCCAAAAAGAATCTTCAACTGGCAAAAATTGCCAACGCCAGGACGATTCCCCAACTCGCAACCATCGAGAACAAGGTCTACCGGAACGCCAGGATCAAAAAAGTGGAACCCGACGGCGTCACGATTTCTTTCAGCCCCGTTCAGGGAGGCATGGGTTTGGCCAAACTGAAGGTGAACAATCTTCCATCGGAGCTTCGCGAGCTTTGCACGTACGCAACTCGGGAAGGGGCTGATTCCGAGTCGGCTTATTCGCATATCGGGGGAGTTCGAGCGACCCTTTAGTAATTGTTGGCTGAGGGTTGGAAGAGTTGTGCCCGGAACCCGACAACACTCGACTTAACTTCACCTCTTAACTCTTGGGCTTGTGTCGATCCATCACTGTATTTCCACGGGTTAGCCAATTCTAAAACTGGCAATTCTCCCTGGCTTTCTTATCTTCGAGCCAGTGGAAAGCATCCTGGCAAAAGCATTGGGCCCGGAGCCGGGGCAACTCGCGGTGGCCGAAAAGCGCGATTTGCTTGAGCGACTGCTGGCGCGGTTGGCCCACGAGGTCCGCAATCCGCTTAGTTCCCTGGATATCCACTTTCAGCTGTTGGACGAAGATTTGGCGCAGTTGGCCCCGGAAATGCGAGGGCAGTTGTCGCCGCGGATGGAGATTATTCGGGGCGAACTTCACCGGCTCGAGAGCATTGTTGAACATTTCCTGCGCCTTGCCGGGCCTTCGGCGTTGGATGTGGAACCGGTAGACCTGGCCAGGCTCGTCAGCCACGTATGTGAACTGTTGCGCCCTGAAGCGGCAGCCCGTCAGATCCAGCTCACCGCTGAAATCCAACCGGGCTTGCCACCCATCACCGCCGACCCGGTGCGGTTAACCCAGGCGCTGGTTAACCTGGTCATAAATGCCATGCAAGCGGTCGAACGCGCGGGTCGTATTGACGTGAGCGCCGGACGTTTTGACTCCACAATGGTGCTGAAAGTAGCCGACAGTGGTCCGGGCATTCCCCAGGAAAAGCTCGCCTCAATTTTCGATCCGTACTTCACCACAAAAGCGGAAGGAAGCGGTCTCGGCCTCTGGATCGCGCAACAGATAGTCACCGCTCACGGCGGCAATATCCAGGCACAGAACGGTGCATCGGGAGGGGCGGTTTTTACGCTGGTTTTGCCTCTCCAGCCAGAGCAGGTGGGCCGTGGATAAATCCAAGATCAAAATCCTGGTTGTCGATGACGAGCAAGGGCTCTGTGCCGGCATTCAGGAGGCGCTGCGCAGAGAGGGCTACCTGGTGGACGCCGCAACGGATCCCGGTGTGGCTCGGAAGCTGGCGGGGGAACGGCTTTATAATCTCGTCATTTCAGATCTCAAAATGCCTGGCCTAACCGGTATCGAACTTATGGCGCAGGTGCGCGCGCAGCACCGGGACACTCTCTTTATCCTGATGACGGCTTACGGCACGGTTGAAAACGCCGTCGAAGCGATGAAACAGGGCGCTTACGATTACCTGCCCAAACCGCTGGACATGAAGCGGCTTCGTGCGCTGGTCCATAAATCGCTCGAGTTCCAGGCCGTTGTGGCCGAAAACAACGAACTTCGCCTGCGATTGCAAACCCGCTCGGACTCGGGGTTGCTCATCGGGGAGAGCGAGTCGATGCGCGACGTCAGCCGGCTGATCGAAGAGGTCGCCAACAGTGACGTGACGGTTCTCATCGAGGGCGAAAGCGGCACCGGAAAGGAGATTGTGGCGCGCTCGATTCATCTGCAGAGCGGCCGACGCGACAAGCCTTTCATTTCCGTCAACTGTGCCGCGCTTGCCGAGCAGTTGCTCGAGGCGGAGCTGTTTGGCCATGTCAAAGGCGCGTTTACCGGCGCGGTGGCAAACAAACCCGGCCGATTCCAACTGGCCGATGGTGGCACGCTTTTCCTGGATGAGATCGGGGACCTTTCGCCGAAAGGGCAGGGAGACCTGCTGCGCGTTCTCGAAGACGGCGCCTTCAGAATGGTGGGCGGCTCGGAACTCATCCATGTCGACGTGCGGGTGATCGCGGCAACCAACAAGACCCTTCAGGAGGCGGTGCGCGATGGCAAGTTCCGGGATGACCTGTTTTATCGGCTGCAAATTGTGCCTATCCTCATGCCGCCGCTGCGCGAGCGCGCCGAAGATATACCGTTGTTGATCGAACGTTTTTTCGAGAATTTCACGGCCAAACACAAGCGCCGGCGCAAACAAATGTCGCCTGAAGCTTTGCAATTGTGCCAGAGATTTCCGTGGCCCGGCAATGTCCGTCAGTTGCGCAATACCATCGAACGGCTTGTGATTACGTGTCGCGAGGCCCTTGTCGGAGTGGAACAGTTGCCCGATTTTCTCCGCGAATACGACCGAAACCTGACCACCTTCACTGTGCGCCCGGGGACGCCGCTGGCCGAGGTCGAACGGATGCTCATTCGTCAAACGCTGACGCATGTGACGAGCAATCGTGAGGAGGCCGCCCGGGCCCTGGGCATCAGCCGTCGGGCTTTGCAATACAAGCTGAAACAATATGGCTTGCTGCAGGAACAAGCTGTGTCCAATGGCACCAAGGATTCATCTCCCAAAGATTTGACCGAATGAAACCATTTTTGTCAGCAGGCGGACTTGCATGCTCGATTTACCTCGCTTTCGCGGGCCTGGCCCATGCCCAATCCGTTCCAGTCGCCAAGGCGACCTTTTCCGGACTTGGCGTGTTGCTCAACTGGACAAGCACCAATGCCGGTTCGGCCTACTCGGTGCAATTCCAGGACACATTGGCCGATGGCATTTGGCGGCGACCCGAGTCACCCGTGCCTTTTCCGGTGCTTTCCAACTCGTGGAGTGATTTTTCAATAACCAACCAATCGCGGTTTTACCGAGTGGTATCCGTTCCCGTCGCGCAACGGGGCAGAATTCTTTCGGTTTCATTGAGCAACACGCTTTCCACCGCAACGCTGGCGTTTCTGTTTAACGCAGCGGGCGTTTCTATCACGCCGCAGTACAGCGTCCGGCTGTACAAACTGGATTATGAGACAATCTCGCCTTTAGGCGCGCGCACCGTGGCATCGGGTGCCCTCTTGCTCCCTGAAAACACGGGCACGTTGTTGCCATTGCTCAGCTACCAACATGGCACAATTACTCAAACCAACGATGCGCCTTCTGCGATGGATCTGTTGGGAGAAGTCAGCGTAGGAGTCGCGTTTGCCACCTCCGGCTATGCCGCGATTGTTCCGGATTACCTGGGTTTGGGGGATTCGCCAGGGTTCCATCCGTATCACCACGCTCGTTCCGAAGCCACCGCCTGCGTGGATATGTTAAGAGCCGCCAAATCCTTTTGCGACACGAATGGGTTTGCGCTGACCAATCAGCTTTTTCTTTGCGGCTATTCTCAAGGCGGCCACGCCACCATGGCTTTATTGCGGGAAATCGAGGCTTATCACTCCAGCGAGTTTACTGTCACCGCGTGCGCTCCCATGGCCGGCGCGTATGACCTTTCCGGCGTCACGACGAGCAACTTTCTTTCCGGGGTTGCCTCCCCCAACCCCTACTACTTTTTGTATTTGCTTGCAGCATACCAGGACATCTACCACCTCGCGCCAAGCCTGAGCAACCTGTTGACCAGCCCGTACGATACAAACCTTCCAGCCTTGTTGGCGCAAAACCCAACGGGGGCCCAACTCAACGCGGCCTTGCCCGCGAATCCCGTCGCCATTCTCAAGCCGGAGTACCTGGCTCAATTCCGTTCCAACTCCAGGCACCCTTTGCGGTTGGCTCTTGAAGAAAACGATCTTTACCGGTGGCGACCCAAGTCGCCTCTGCGTCTTTACCACTGCGCGGCCGACCAGGATGTGATCTTTGCCAACTCGCAAGTGGCACTGGACTCATTTCACGCGGCCGGCGCCAGCCAGGTCCAATTGATCGACCCGCTTCCGACCGCAGGCCACTCGGGGTGCAGCCAGCCCAGCCTCTTATTGGCGAAGGCGTGGTTTGATTTGCTGCGCTGAAAAAGGCAGCAGTGACTTCGCGTCGGGGCTTGGCAGAACTGCCGACCGAAACAGCAAAAAGCAGCCGCCTGGGTGTTGGACACCCAGACGGAACTCCTTGGCCTGCTTACCTAAAGTTTACTGCCTGCTTGAGCTCGACGTTGTGGAGCTTGCGTTGTTGGTGTTGGTACCGCTCGGCGAAGTAATGCTGCCGCGGCTGCTTGAACTGTTGACGGTAGTGTTTTCGTTTGTGGCGCTGGTGGAACTGCCGCTGCTGCTGGTTCCGCTGGTTGTGCCCGTCTGATCACTCGAACCGCCTTCGTTGCGACTGCAGCCAGCTAACGCAACTGCGGCAAAACAAATCAGGATAGCTTTCTTCATAGTTTGATTTCCTTGGTTTCAATATTTCTTCAATCGACTCTTCAGTGTCGATGTAAGTTAAACACGTCTAATGTGCTAACAACGCGGTAAAAACCTGCTTTCGCTACAGGTAAAACCCGCTCCCATCATCGGCTTGGCGGCGGGGGCACCGGAGTATTCAAGGACGGGTTGTATTGAGGCTGTTGTGCCGGCGGCGGGACCGGGGTCGCCGGAGCGGGTTGAGGCTGGGAATACACCGGAGCCTGGTACCCTGGCTGGGGCTGTTGATAAGTCGGTTGCTGATAAGCCGGTTGCTGATATACCGGTGGGGCGGATGGGTAGGGGGCCGCGGTCGGGGGTTGGTTGAGCAGATTGTCGCGAACTTCGCGATTCACGTTCGGGATTTGATCGATAACGTACTGGTCTACTCCATTGGTG
>DATGLT010000126.1:0-34640 GCA_035294005.1 Verrucomicrobiia bacterium | reverse complement strand
GCAACCGCCGCGACAAACCGGATCATGGATGCCAGTTCGCTCCGGGGGACGGTTGCGTCTTCCAGAATCGTCGTAGGCGAAACGCGGGCGAGGGCGGAAAAGGCGCTGCGCCGGGCTGTGGCCAGCCTGGCGGCTTCCTCGTCGGTTGCGGCAACGCGAACTTCCATGGCTCCGCGGGCCCGGGCGATTTCCTGCATTCTAGCGCTTTCTTCCTCGACGGCGGCGGGGTGTCCATCGGTTTCCATAAGCAGCAGCGCCTCGCAATCGAGCGGCAACCCGACTTTTGCGAAGTCCTCGACGCAGCGGATCGTCGTACGATCCAGGAATTCCAGCGTGCAAGGAACGATCTTCGCCGCGATGATATCGGATACTGTTTGAGCCGCGCTGCTCATTTCGGTGAACGTCGCGATCAGCGTTTTCTTTGCGGCCGGCTTAGGAATGAGCTTCAGAAGAACTTTGGTAATGACGCCAAGTGTTCCTTCCGAACCGATGAACAAATCCTTGATCGAATACCCCGCAACGTCCTTCACGCATTTGTTTCCAGTCCACAGGATTTGTCCGTCGGGCAAAACGACTTCCAAGCCCATGACATAATTCCTGGTTATGCCGTACTTGAGCCCGCGCAGCCCACCTGAATTCTCAGCGACATTCCCGCCGATGGTCGAGATTTTCATCGACCCAGGGTCAGGCGGATAAAACAGGCCGGCCGCCGCTGCCGCGTCCGAGATGGCTTGCGTGATCGTGCCCGCCTCGGCGAGAAGCGTTAGATTGGCCCGATCGACTTCGAGAATTCGGTCCATTTTTACCAGGCACAACACGATGCAGCCCGGCACGGGCAAACTTCCCCCGCTAAGGCCGGTGCCCGAACCGCGGGTGACCACGGGAGTTTTGGTCTCATTGGCCAACTTCAACGCCGCGGCCACCTGCTCCGGACTGGTCGCAAACACAACGCAGCCGGGCATTTCCCGCAACCCCGCTGTTCCGTCGAACGAGTAAGGAATCAAATCTTCCTTTGCCGTGAGCACACGTTCTGCGGCAAAGATTTTTTGCAGACGGGCAAGCATGTTGGGATCGAGGCCTGTCATAACCAAGTGCTCCGAAAATCACCGGGCCGGCCCGAAACGCCGAAGGTCCTCATACGCCCGCGGATTTGGCGGCGTCCACCTGGCCGGCGAGTTCTTCTGCGGGGTAGGTCCAAATCTCCGCGAGCGTCGGGTGATAATGGGGCATGGCCGCCAGTTCATGGACGGTCATCCGCTTGTGCATTGCGGCGATGATCTCATGAATGAGCTCGCCACCCATTGGACCGACACACGTCCCCCCCAGGATTTCGCCGGTCACCGGCTCGGCCAGCAACTTCACGAAACCGTCCTTGGCCTCCATGATCAGCGACTTGCCATGGTCGTTGAACGGGTATTTGGAGACCAAATAGTTGATGTTGTGAACGTGGGCCCGTTTCTCGGTCAGCCCCACCACGGCAACCTGCGGCTCCGTAAAAATGATCTCCGAGAGCAAACGGTAGTCCATGCGCTTTTGGTTTTCCGGCCGGGCGATGTTATGCGCGGCGATTTCGCCCTGCTGGATGGCGATATGGACAATCTCGTGCAAACCCGTGCAATCTCCCACTGCGAAAATGTGCGGCACGCTCGTCCGCATCTGGTGATCGGTCACAATCCGTTCATATTCGACCTGCACGCCGATTTTCTCCAGGCCCAGCGACTGGATATTCGGGCGGCGGCCGAGGGCAAAAAACACTTCGTCAGCATGCACGCGAACGGTCTGCCCTTCGTGCTCAAAGACGACTTCCTTCTGGCCTCCCGTTTTGCGTGCGTCCAGCAATTTGGTGCGTGTGTACACGTTCATGCCCTCTCTGCGAAACACATCCTCAATGACCTGCGCGGCATCCCCGTCAAATTCATGAAGGATATGCGGGCTGCGCTGAATCAAAGTGACGCGCACGCCGAACCGGGCAAAAAACTGGGCGAATTCCACGGCCACGGCGCCACCGCCAAGAACAATGATCGAGCGAGGGAGCTTGGGCAATTCGAGGGCGGAATCGCTGGTGAGATAATCCAGAACGTCCAACTGCGGCACGGGACTGGGAGAGATTTTTGACCCCGTGGCGATCACGAAAGAACCTGCGGTAAGCTTCTCGCCGTTGTCGAGAGCGAGCGTATGCGGATCGGCAAATCGCGCCATTGAACGCTCGAACTTGAATTTGCCGTTCAGGAGTTGTTGCTCGCGGAATGAAGCGAAATCTTTGATCAGGGCGTTCTTCCGGGCGAGGACTTGGGAGAAGTTGAAAGTGACGTCCTCCGCGCGGATCCCCCAGGTCTCGGCATGGGTGGCCAGGTGCATCACTTCGGCCGCGTACAGAAGCGCTTTAGTAGGCATGCATCCCCGCAGGATGCATAACCCTCCGACCTCCTTGCCGCCCTCAATGACAACGGTATGCAGCCCGGCAGCCGCGGTTGTGCGAGCTGCAGCGTACCCGCCGCTGCCACCGCCAATCACGGCCACGTCATAATCGTAATGCCCTCGACCCGAATGCATGGGGGCAGCATAAGACCTCCATCAACACGTACAAAGGAGAAATTCGGCTTATTGGAATCTGAGTGCCGGACGAGCGCGACCGCGAGCAAACCGCTCGCCGGGGGTCAAGCCATCCCGCTGAGGCGTCGAGCAGACCATTCGAGGGTCAACAGAACAAGAATCGAGCCCAGCCACCACCATTTATCCCAAGCCGGACTGTGCCGGTACTCGACATTGACGGGTGGCGGAGCCCCCAACGCGGCATTCAATTGCGAGGCTTTGGAACTCAGAGATAATGTTGTCCCGCCGGAGATGCGCGATAGTTCGTCCATGAACGCAGGTTTTGAACGCAAATCCGCCATTTCTCTGTCGCCCGATTCGCAGACCAACAGCTGCCGGTCCTCGCCAAGTTTTTTGCCGTTTGCGATTGCGCTTGCCGTCACAGTGAAAGTTCCGTCGCGAGGCGGTGCCAGGTCCGCAACGTACGTTTGACTAGCCTTGTCATAGGCAGCTTTGATAACGACGTTGTTCTGCCCGCTCGTCGAGAGCACCAGGCTGACGGTTGCCGAGGGCAGAGGCGCCAGGTCCGTTCCACGAACCTGGATGCTCGCCTGCACGGTTTGGCCGGTTGCGCAATAACTCTGCGCCAATTCGAGCACGACGGGATTATTGGTCTTGCCAATTCTCCCGGCGGCGAGCCAGCGAACGGCATTGACCCAGAATTGCCGGTAATATCGCGAATCACAGTTCCGCTCGGTTAACGGCCGCGCCGGGTTAATCGGCTCGCCCCAGGTCGTCTCGAAATCCCTCCCCCATGACCGGGTCGTGTCGGAGGTGAACGCCATGCTTCGGCCCTTTCCCACGTTCTGGACCGCCAGCAATAAGCGGGGACCGTATTGATTGCGCGCGACAGCGTCGACGCCCAAAACCACCGCGCCGGGCTTGGCCCGATCCACAAGGTTGCAGCCGTAAAGAAGCGGAAATTTTTCCGTCCAGATCTGCTCCGTTTCCTCACGAGTTGCTCCGATGGCCATGACGGGATGGTTTAAGGCGGCTTTCGGGACTCGCAGGGTGATCTGGCGAGCCTGCGAATCGTTGTCCTGTTCCATCGCCACGGGGATAATCCGATCCAAAATCGTGCGATGGTAGCCGCCTTTGCCGAAGGCCGAATTGCCGCCGATCATGACGAAACCGCCACCGTATTCCTCGACCAGCCGGGCCATGTTCTGCAATTGCTCGCTGCTGAAGGAATCAGTTCTGATATCGCTGTGGATAATCACATCGTAGTTGAGCAGTTCGGATAAAGTGCGTGGAAACCCTTTGGTGGGATGCTCGACGGGATAGATATGCTCGCCCGAGTCGGGGTCCACATCGATTGTATTGAGGAACTGGCCGTTTGAACCGAACTGACGATAGAGAGTCTTAACCTTGATGTTGGGATCGGATTCGAGGGCATCCTTGAGGTACTTCCATTCGGGCATCGGGCTGCCCGGCTGCTGGGGCGTGCCTTCCATGTAAATGACGCGGATCGTAGGGTCAATCACTTCCAGTCCGAACACGCGCCGGTTATTCGTCGCGAGCCATTCTCCATTCTGGACCGGTACTTTGATCTCATAAACCTGGAACCCCCGTTCGCGCGGCGTGAAATCTATTTCGAATTGTTGCGGTCCATCCTTGAGTTTGATCTGCTGCGAAGCGACGAGCCGGTTTGCATGGAGAATTTGCACTGGGACGGTGAGACCGCGATAGCCGAAGGCGCGAAGCGTGACACCGATGCGAGTCGGCGCCTGGTTGGGCACCGCGCGTTTGACCTGGACGTTTTCCAGGATGATATCCTGGACATCGTTTGTCGTGCCGACGGTCAGGGTATGAATGGGAATTCCCTTGCGGTGATAGAGGCGGGCGACGGCCTCGGGATCCTGGCTGATGTTTTCGATGCCGTCCGAGCACACGACCACGCCGGAAAGCGGGTCTTCTCGCGGGATGGCCATGAGCGCTTGCAAGGCATTTGCCAGGCCGGTTGAATCGCCGTTGGCCTTCGCGGCGCCGGGAGAGTTCAACGGAGCCAACGACTGATCAAACGTGTAATAATCCACACCCATCTCCGCGGGGACGGCTCCGGCAAATTCATTCTCCAGCCAATGCTGAGTCGCGGCCATGCGCCCTTGAGGCACGTCCTTGATGCTCATGCTCCGAGAACTGTCGATCAGGACGGCCAGTCGGGATTTCTGCTGATGCTTGATAGCTTCGATCCATTCCGGGTCGAGCAGGCACAGGACCAGCAGGGTGATCACCAGCCAACGCACGCCGGCCAGAGACAGGCGGAGCCAGCGCTTCGCCGGGCCTTTGGCCCAGGTGTAGCTCAAGACCACGGCCGCGGCGGAAAGAGCCCCACTCATGACGAGCCACTTGAGCTCCGGCATGTATGTGAATCGAATCATTCTAAGAAAGCGCCCGCATCGCTCGGCCTACTCCGCATGCGAGAGCCGCTTCAGGTACTCGGAAATCAAACTGTCGTATGCCTTGGGAGAATCCTCGTGAGCAATATCACTGGCATCGGGCTTGTTTTTGACCAGGCGCTCCAATTTATCGGCAACACTGCGCATCTCCAACTCACCCTGGAAACCGTATTCTCCAGCCGTTCCAAATCCTCCCTGGCGAGCAGCCTGTCCCGCGGCTTTCATATTGGCTGCGGCATGGGCTGCGCCACTCCCCGCATTGTGGCCCAGGCGCCTGTCCTTGCCGGCGATCCGCTGCAATTGTTCGGCTAATTTTTTTGCTTCATCACTCAGTTGCTCTTCCTTTTGTGCGATCTCAGCGGGTGATGGCGGCTCTTGAGCTTGAGCTTGCTGGGTGGGATCTTTGGGTGTGTCTCGAGGTTGATCTCCTTGGCCGGCGGCGTTGCCCTTCGGCTGGGCGCCATCAGGTTTATCCGATTTGGCCTGGTTCGATGCCTGCTGACCAGGCGGTTGCTGCTCCTGGGCTTGCCCGTTGCCTTTACCCTGTCCCTCACCTTCTCCCTGACCCTGTCCCTGGCCTTGACCTTGTCCCTCCCCCTGAGCTTGCATCTGGCTTTGGCCTTGCGCCTGAGAGCCTGTTTGCTGGCGCATCGCCGAGTTCAGGTCGGCTTGGGCCCTGGCCAAATCCTGCGCCTGTTTCAAAGCATCCTGCAGATCCTGGTCGGTGGCGTTTTCCTTTCTCTGCTTTTGGATCGCCTGGAGAACCACCTGGACTTTGGGACTTGGAGGTTTCTGGTCGGGTTGCGGTTGCGTGGGCATGTTTTGCAGCTCAGGCATGAGCTTGACGACCTGGTACAGATGCGCCAGGGCGCTCTCCTCGTGAGGAAGTGATTGCGCCTGTTGCTGCTTTTCCAATTGATTGCCGGCCAGTTCCATTTCGCTCAGCGCCGCCTTCATTTCGCTGACCGCGGCATCGGCGTTCCCGTCCGAAATCGCTTCCAGGTACATGTGGCCAAATTCCGCTGCATCGCGCTGGCGCAGGGTCATTTCTTTGAATTTGTCGGTAGGGGCATTGGAAGCCATGACCGTGGTGTCCGCGATAATTTGCTTCTGAATCACCAACAAATTAACTTTCTTGCCCTGCCCCTTGGCAAGTGACGGGCTGCCCTCCTGGTCGGTGATTTCGATAAAATAAACCGGTGACTTGCCGACTCCGGGACCGTCGAGCGTGTTGTTGTCCGTCGCTTCGGCGTGGTACGCCACCACATCGTATTCTTTGAGTTCGAGAGAGGATAGATCCAGTTCGACTTTGGCGACGATTTCGCCGTTGTGAGAGGACTCGCGCTGCGCATCCATGGTTACCTCGGCGCCTCCAAGTTTGTTATAAACTAGCTTGATTTTTTCGACCCCGAAATCGTCCGACGCAGAGATCTTGACCAACACCTTGTTGGTCGCCGAGGAGCGGATGTCCTTGCCGGGATCGGTGATCTCGACCTTGGGCGGGTTGTCGGGCACCGCAGTGAGGTGGTAAGGCTTGTCATTGGTGCTGGAATGGCCTTTGCGGTCCGAAAGCGAGATCCAGTAATCCGAATCGGTTTTGAGCGGAACGTTGGCCGTCCAGGTGCCATCCGGGTTCCGCGCCATTGCCAATTCGTTTGAGCCAAGGCGCAGCTTGGCCTGCGCCAGGTCTACATTCGGCCGGATGACGATCGACGCTGTGGTAGCCCTGACCGCTGTGATATCCGGTGATTTTTGAACTGCCCCAGGCAACTGGGTGTAGGCCGGGTAGGTGAGTTGGACATTAAACTCCTTTACGGCTGGAGGAATGTACGTGGTGATTTTGTAGTCCGGCGACAGCGCGTCATTGCCGGCTACATGATAAACAATGTCGCTCTGAAGATTGGTTAAAGTATGGAAGTATATTCCCTGCGTGCCGGTTGTGAGAGCGGCGGTTTGCCACTGCAGATTACCTGCTTCAGTCCAAGAAAACCGGGCATCACTTGGCAGCCGTCCGGAAAATGCATTGGTGATTGATAAAGAGCTTCCGATGGGGACTTCGAAGTCGCCGGGTTGCACTTGAACCGAGGTATAATGCGCCTTCGAGAAGGGCACGGCGGCGCGTTCGAGTGCGGTAAATCCGCCGGGCGCAATCAGTGCAAGGGCCAGCAGCAGCAAGAGGCTGACGAGCAGGAACGCGGCAAAACGCCTTGTTCCAGAGGCAAGAACAGGCGATTGCACCAGGGCCTGGGCGGTTTTTGCCTCAAGCGCCGCGGCCAACTCCGATTCATATTCATGCTCAATTTTCTTTTCACCCGACAGATATTCCGCCGCGGTGGAAACCTCGCAACCCAGCTCCGGACGTTTGGCTTCAATGGCCAGCGCGCCTTGTTTCAGGTGCGTTGGACGCAGGCGGTACCGGACCCATCCTGCGATGCCCCACGCGATGACGCCGGCCAACGCAAGGGAGCCTGCCGTTCGCCAGAGCACCGGGAGTATCAGCCAATAATCCATGAGCGCGAACGCCAGGAAGGCAACCACAAGCACCTGGCAAACGATCAACGTCCAACGCAGCCGGGCCGACCTGTCGATCGCGCGGCAAGCCTGGGAAAGCCGCTGTTTCGCAAAACTTTCCGGGTTGTTTTCGGGTGCAGGATTCATGTTTCCTTTTTGTGCTAGATCGAAGTGCGATTCGCGATGAACGGTTCCACCAGCAGCAACACCAGCGCGCCCAGCAACAGCGCCGTCCAGAATTCGCGCTGATCCTTTTTGGCGCCAAACAAACCGGAGGCGAGAGTTTGCTTCTGGCTATCCTGGTTCCGGACCAGTTGTTGGGTGAAGTCGTTTGGCCGGATAGCGTCCAGGTTGGATTCCTGCTCCGGAATATTCACCGCCACCCTTAAAATCTCTTTCCCGACCTTGTTGCGAAGTGAATAGATCCCCGGCATTGCGACTCCGGGGTCCCGAACACGCCCTTGCTTGTCCGCCGCGATCTTGACCTCTTTCGCATCCGGCCGTTTCAAAACGAACTCGGACCCATCGGCCTGTTGATTGATTTGTAATTCGAGATCATCCCCTGCCGAACAGGCAATCATCTGCCCGGGTTCTTCGTGAGTCGAGTTTTGCGCCGCAAACCTGGCCAGGCTGTGAACGAAAGGCACAAAGGTTTTATGTTTCGCCCAATCGGTCCAGGCCGTGTCCGGCGACGTATTCACGAGGACCACCCTGCCCTTCCCGATGTTTTTGGCGATTACCAATGGCGTGCCATCGTCGAAAAAACAGAAGCGAGACGCCCCGTCGGCCGGTTGCAGCGAGTAACGCTGGTTAAATTCCGGGATGCGCAGATCGCCGCTGTTTGGCGTTCTGAACGCAGAAAAAACGGTGGAATTCGTGTCGACGAATGCAATGCGCCAGGGAGTGTTTATATCCGGGCTTTGTTCAAGGGCGCCTATTCGGGCGGGCAACAGATCACCCAGTTCGCTGTTGTAATGATTTGCGCTCACGTCATCACTGAGGAACAGCACCAAGCCCCCGCCATCTCTGACGAACCGCGCCAGCCTTGACCCGCTACCGGGCGGGAGGCTCTTGAGCCCGGGAATAACGACCACATTCCAGGACGAACTCCCGTTCGCACTGTCCAACGCGCCAGGAATTTGTTCGGGCGACACCTGTTGAAGGTGAAACGGTCCCGGCAGCGCGTTCGTCGAATCCTTTGTCGGATCCAGCGCTGCGCTTAGGAAGAAGGTGGCTTGTTCAAAACTGCGCGCGCCGATTCGTGGCTCCGCGATCAGCACCCGCGCGGGTTCCGGGACCACAAAAGCCGCATACCGCGTGTTATCCAGTTCCATTGAGTCTCGGACCTTTACCTGGGCCATCACAGAGTGCCAGCCCGGTTTGAGCGCGGGCAACGGAACCGCGATGTTCGTAGACGCCCCCGCCTTAAGCGTCAGCGGCTGGTCCAGGAATGTGGCGCCATCGGCGGCGAATTGCACCCGGCCGACGGCGTCCTCATCCGAAAAACTGACCACGCTGGCTTGCGGCAAAGTCCCATCGTGGCCTTGCGTGTCGAGTTTCGAGATCGCCAGGTTCGGCGACGAAACATCCCCGACGGACATTATTCTAAAGTCAATCGCCTGAGGAACCGGTGATGAACTCAGCCCCCGGCAGGCGCTTTTTTGGAGATCCGTGACCAGGTAGAGGGCCGAGTCGGACCCGGCAGGGCTGCCTGAAAGCAGACGAACCGCTTGCTGTAAACCGTCACTGAGCGTGGAGGTCCCCAACGCCGGCGCCAGGTCCTGTAAAGTGCGGGCCGCAGCTGCGGGCGGGGCGAATCCCGCGAGCACATTTGCGTGCGAGCCGCATTCGATTAACACAACCAGGTCTCCAGGTTGCATTGCGGAAAGCTCCTTTTGCATTTGTGACTTGGCTTGTGCCCATCGTTGCCCCGCCGTTCCGTTCGCCAGCATGCTGGCCGAACTGTCGATGACAAAAACAACGCGACGCTGTTTCCGTGCCGTGCCGGAA
Organism: Verrucomicrobiia bacterium; assembly: GCA_035294005.1. Classification (GTDB taxonomy): domain Bacteria; phylum Verrucomicrobiota; class Verrucomicrobiia; order Limisphaerales; family UBA8199; genus JANXQE01. The sequence continues at coordinate 25,128 of DATGLT010000126.1, read as the reverse complement.
GCCTGGTTTTGGCGTGAGAACGGCCGCGCAAACGCCAGAACCAAAAGAGCGACGATGAGCAACCGCATTGCCAGGAGGAGCCAATTTCGCAGTTTTCTCCGTCGCGACGACTGCTCGTCCTGCTGTTGAAAGAATCGAATCGTGCTGAAAACCAATTTCTTTTTCCTGCGCCTGAGGAGCAGGTGAATCAGGACGGGAATACCCAGGCCCGCCAGTCCGGCGAGCATGAGGCTGTTGATGAAAAAGAGTCCCGGCATGGCTAGACGGCGGCGCGGCGTTCAAGGTACTGGGTCAACGCGACATCCAAAGGGGCGTCGGTCCGGAGCAGTTGATATTCGATTTCCAGCCCGACGCACTCCTTCTGAAGTTCGTCGCAGAAAGCACTGATTCGCCTGCGATATTCCTTCCGGAAATCATCCGTGTGCACCGGGATTTGTTCGGACGATTCGAGATCTTCGAAAATGCTTTCACCCTCATACGGAAGGTCCAACTCCTCCGGCGAGAGGATATGAAACACGATGATTTCCTGTCGTTGCGCCCTGAGTTGTCGCAACAACTGGCGAGCAGCGTCGTCGGTCGTAAAGAAATCGGAAATGACCACCGCAATCCCGCGCCGGGTCATCGTTTCCACGATCCGGAAAAGACGCTGATCAATCCGGGTGCCTCCCAGAGCCTGCGCCTGGCTGAGCAGGTGAAAGATTTCGTCCGCATGATGCCGGCTCGCGTGCGGGGGCACCGCCTGGCGGGCATTTTCACCGAAGAGGACAAGCCCGGGGGCATCGTGCTGGCGGACCATAACCTCGGCCAGGACCGCGGCCAGCACGCGGCCGTAGTGGAACTTGTTGGCTCCGCCATCACCAAAATCCATCGATTTGCTTGTATCCAGAAAGATTTGGCCGCAAAGGTTGGTGTCATCCTCAAACTGCTTGACGTAGAATTCATCGGACCTGGCCCAGACTTTCCAATCCACGTGGCGTAGGTTATCGCCCTGGGTGTAGGCGCGGTATGCGGAGAACTCGGTGCTGTAGCCCAGGAACGGGCTGCGATGAAGCCCGGCAATGAACCCTTCAACAATCGAGCCGGCCAGCAGCGACAAGTCGTCAATGGCCGCCAGTGTCCGCGCGTCTATGGCAAGTGTGGAGGGCATGAGAGCTCCACTTCGGTGTTCATTTCGCGTCCGGCTTCACTTCGGCCAGGAGTTTGTCAATAATCCCCTCGACCGTCATTTTCTGCGCGCGGGCGTTGAAATTGGTCAGGATTCGGTGACGCAGGACCTGGCGCGCCACCGATCGCACCCCTTCGTAGTCGGCGCATAGTTTTCCTTTTACGGCGGCCAAAGCCTTTGCCCCGAGCACAAGGTACTGGGAAGCCCGCGGGCTGGCGCCCCAGCGGACAAATTCTTTAACGTAAGCCGGCGCGGAGGGGTCTTCCGGGCGCGTGCGCGACACCAATTTTACCGCGAACCGGATCACCTCGTCCGACACAGGCATGGCGCGGACAAGCTTCTGAATTTCGACAATCTCCTCTGGGCCCAGCACCGGTTCCAGTTGCGGAAGCTCGGCGCCAGTCGTGTTGCGAACAACCCGTTCCTCTTCTGTGACGCTGGGGTAGCCGCAATGGATGCTGAACATGAACCGGTCAGCCTGCGCCTCAGGCAAAACATAGGTGCCCTCCATCTCGATCGGGTTCTGAGTGGCAAAGACGTGGAACGGCGCCGGCAGAGGATAAGTTTTGGAACCGATGCTGACCTCGCGTTCCTGCATGGTCTGGAGCATCGCCGCCTGCGTCTTTGGAGGGGTCCGGTTGATCTCATCGGCCAGGATCAGGTTCGCGAAGATCGGCCCGGGCAGAAACTCGAGGCGCCGCTGGCCGCTGGCAGGATCCTCCTGGATGATGTCCGTGCCAGTGATGTCCGAGGGCATCAGGTCCGGCGTAAACTGGATTCGGCTGAAAGAAAGGTCCAATGACCGGGACAGGCAGCGAACCAGCAGCGTCTTCGCCAGACCGGGAACGCCAACGATCAACGCGTGACCGCCGCAAAACACCGTCAGCAGCACGTTATCGATGACGTCCTGCTGGCCGATGATCACTCGCGAGATTTGTTGGATTAACTGTGTGCGCCGGGTTGCCAGGCGGCTGATGGCCTCGACATTGACCTGGGGCGGTGTGGAGGCGATAGGCGGCGGTTCCATGACGGAATTCATAGTAGTCATTCCTGTTTAACGTTCGTACTCCCAGATCACTTCGCGCGGGTGATTTGTTTCAACAAAAGCGCTCTTTTCAACGAACGCGCACGACGCTCATCGATGACGTGTCAAACCACGCCTCGCCTTTGGAACCTCGCAACTCACAAATTAATTCCACGGCGCTCGAGCCTTCCAGCACCTGGAACGGGTAGGAAAACGTCTGCCAGTCATTGCTGCCGGTCACCTCTTCGGCCAGCGCGTTTAAATGCACCCTCAAACCCGCGCCGCCACTCGGTTCCGCCGGGCTGGCTTTGACATTCCGGGTCCGGAGTTTGCCCTCGAAACGGTATGTCCCTTCTTCCAGTTTCATGGGCGCGCGCCAGGAACAAATCGAATCCCCATTGATACTCACGTATAACAGGTCATGGCCGTCCTGGCCCTGTTCGTGGCGAAACTGGCCGTTGCCCGCGTGAGTTTTCGGCGCCCAACCCGACGGCCGCAAGGTGGTGTTCACGGCGACTTTGACGGCATGGTCCTTAAGGTTCCCCAATTGGAGGCGAAGGCTCTGGTCTCTTTCGCTGATGCGTTCCTTAAGATTTTCCACCTCGCTGTCGTGATACCGGGCCGACGACGAACTGGATTCCGCCAGCACCGGGCGAATGACCGCGTTCAGTTGGTCGACGCGCTTGAGAATCGCATCGACGTGCCAAACATTGGTGTAAAGCTGGCACATTCGCTCGAGATATCGACGGCGTCCTTCCGGGACGCCAATGACGGCCTGGGCGACGGCACCGCGCATGGCCGGAAGGATCGGGCATTGCGGGGAAGTGCGCTCGACTCCGAACATTTGATCCATGCCGTGAGGCATAAAAACCATTTTGTTGGATTCCTGGTCGTGGAACAGGCGCCAGTTGTTATGGTTCATCGGATAGCCGTCCCAATCGCAAACCATGATGTCCATCGCCATGAAGGAAAGGAAGCGGTCCATGTCGAGGGCTTGTTCCAGGCGCGCGAATGCGGCGCTGGGATCCTCTCTTCTTTGCCGGACGCGCTTAAGATTTTCGACGGCATCGACCAGCGCGATCAAACCTGAATTGTCCTGCGGATTTGCGCCTGAGTTGACACCAAGCCGGCCATCGGCGCTGATGTCTTCAACAAACCCTCCGTCGTAAAGGTTCCCGTCGGTGTTCTTGAAGTAGCGCTTCAGGAAGTGTTTCCCCCACCCTTCCACCATGACCCGCAGTCCCAGGTTGCGGCCATTCAGCTCGACCTTGGCAAACCCCGCATGGGGAGCAGGCACGCCTGCGGTCTCAAAAAGTTCCCGGCAAATCTTCTCGGTTAAAAACGAACGATCCTGCACCGAATTGTTGAGGGAGATCTTGCGATAGCCGTGAAAGGTTTGGCCCGGGGCCAGTTTTTCGAAATTGAGTGTGAGGCCCGGATTATCGTCAACGGGACGAAAACTGCCGGCAGCTCCTTTCAGGTGAATTTCGACGTTGGTATAGACTGTATTTCCTTCCCGAACGACTGCTTTAACTTTCGCGCGCTCCTGGCCGTTGCCCCAACCCGAACTGTTGCGCAAGGCCGACATCCCGGAATTGGGGATCAGAATCTTTATTCGCAGCACGTTGGTCCCGGCGAAAATGTCATCGGCCGGAATTTCGTGGCTCTCCTTCGCGCCAATCTTGTCGGCAGGAACGCCAGTCAGCCCCAAAAGCAGCGTCAGCCACAGAACAGAACCCGTGCGGGTGGCGTTGCGGACCGGCGGCTTGTTACAATTCAGCAAGCTCATAGATTCAAGGCCTGGTGCTCCATGCCGTTTCTGGTTATACGAAGCGGACCTCCGTAATCGTCTTAGTTTTCTTCCCAGCCCCGGCGTTCCAGCTGCACACTTTGCACGCCTTCGGTCCGGTTGAGGGTCCGCACCAATTCATCCGGCGAACCGCCGGGACGCAGCCGGACCTGGTAAATCACACTCAAGGCAATGCCTTGTTTGCCTGTGCCCATGGAAAGAAGTTTTCGATCCGTGATATGCGGGTCGCATTGCCCGTCCAGCAGCTTGTTGAGGTCCTGCCCAAGCCCGACCCGCAGGCTCAACACATAGTCCGGGTCCTCATCAACCATCGGACCTGGCCGCAAGAACTTCATTACGAACGCGGCGATGGTGACCACGCTGAACCCGAGGAAGGCCACCCACGGGTTCTTTGCGCCAATGGACATTCCGACCACAACCGCGAAAATCACGTAAGCCGTGTCTTGCGTGTCCCGCACGACCGTCCGGAATCGGACAATCGAGAGGGCGCCAACAAGGCTGAAGGCCCTGGCCACATTATCGCCGATGACCTGGGTCGACATCGCGATCAACACCGACAGCAGCACCAGCGTAGTCGGAAACGACGGCGAAATCGAATCGTTCCTGCGGGTCCGACAGTAAGTCCAGGCTACCGCTCCTCCAAAGACAAACGCGAGCAGCAACCGGACAGTCGTGTCCATCGGAGAAACGGCCGGCCCTTTCTCGAACGCGGACTTCAGGAATTCAGGCATAGAGGTTTTTCAGGAGCGGCAACAGGTTCGGGGACGGGCGACGGTTCCACCAACCCGAGCGCAACCACAGCCAGGCGATACTTGGAAATACGTTTGGGCGTCAGGGCGAATTGCTCGACCAGTTCCTTGAATAGAACAGGCATCGCCATCCGAAACTTGAACTCAACAATGACCTCGTCCTCGGAAAGCTCGACGCCCGGCAGGGCATCGTCAAAGCCAATTTGCTTCAGCGGGGTGGACCGGATTCCGCGGTCGAGCGTCAACCGGATCGGGCCGTGCTGGGTCAATGTCACGCGCGCAATTCGGTGATAACCAATCTGGCAAATCGGGCGCAGTTGCCGGGCCAGCAAACGTTGATGGTACCAAAAACCCGGCCAACTCGCGTCCGGTTCCTCGCTATGAAGCCGCGACAATTCTTCTACCGGCACCAACGCCCGCCGCTTGCTGACCAGGCCGCGCGTTTTCAGTTTCCGCTCCAGGAACACCGCTCGGCTTGGCCCATACCGGCGCACGCGGTACTTGCTCCGCCCAAATGAGCCATTGCGGTGGTAAACGTCGAACTGATCGGTGTCGAAATATAGGCTGGTGATCTGGTAAGCGCCCGAGTGATTGTTATCCGTCGCGTTGGGGTCCGGAGAAAGCCGGGTCGCCGCCCAGTTCAAAATCTCTTCAGCCACGAGTTCTGGGACCTGGAACTTGATTTCCGAGGCGAACTCGCGACTTTCCCTCACATCTAACGATGGAGACAGGTTCAGGGTCACGACTTGATCGGTTTAACGATGCTACCGTGTGAAACCTCGAAAAAAAAGCACGAATTATTCAATGACTTTCCTCGAGCTATTTGGACGTCAAGCCCAATTTCTTGTTCAATTAATTTTTGACCGCCCCGGCCGGATTCGTTTTGTCCGAGCCCGAGCCGAGCCTCAATGTTTTCGAGTGCAACGCCGTGAACCGAACCGCTGGCACGCGCACTCGGGGCCAGTCACAATACACAACCGAGACCGAAAAGTTGCAAAAACTTCAACTTTGTGCCACACCCAAGTATGCCACAGTTTGCCTCATGCCTTTGCGGTTTGCTAGTGGTTATCACAGCGCAGGCAGCGGAATTCAAGCCGCCTAAGCACTCGACTCCTCCTCCCGACTGGCTGGTGAGTCTCAAGCACTCTCCGGAACAACCGCGTTCCGGGCAGCAGGTTCAAGTCACGGCCCAGGTCACCGCGACCATGACGAATTTGACGCTTTTGTACCAGGTTGTCGACCCGGGCGCATACATCGAATTGCAGGACGCGGCCTTTACCAACAAATGGGTCTCGGCCCCAATGCTGCCGGCGGGCGAGTCCCAAAATGTCGCAACCTTTCACGCTGAGATTCCCGCGTCGGTCCAAAAGCATCGAAGGCTTATTCGATACCGTGTCCGGGCCCAAAGTTCGAGCGGCCGGACTTTAGTCGCGCCGGATTTCGGGATGGTCCCGCCGAATCTCGCGTATTTCGTATACGACGGGATTCCGTCCTGGACCGGAGCCATTGACCCGCGCGGCAACGATTCGGGGCTGGCGGCTCCTATGACTTTCCCACCCGAAGAGATGCGACGTGTCCAGGCGTATCATTTGCTGGGCAAAAGGCGCTCAATCGAGAACGCGAGCTGGCGCGAGCCGACTCAGGGGAAAGAATACAGGTATACTGGCACGCTTGTGGTGGACGGCGAAGTATTCGACCACGTCGGTTATCGCGCAAGGGGGGGCGTCTGGCGCTATGCGATGATCAAAAACATGTGGAAATTCTACCTGCCAGGAGACCACGACCTGCAAGCCAGGGACGACTTTGGTATGCCTTACAAGGTGCACTGGAATAAAATCAACCTTCGCGCGTGCATCCAGCAGGGCGATTATGGGCAGAGAGGCGAACAGGGAATGTTCGAGAGTGTTGGATTCCGATTGTTCAACCTGGCGGGCGTTCCCGCTCCGCGCACGCACTGGATTCAACTCCGGATTGTGGATGAGCCCAATGAAAACCCTCCCGACCAGTATCGGGGGGACTTTTGGGGGTTGTACCTGGCGATTGAGAATGAAGACTCCCGCTTCCTTAAGGAACACGGGTTGCCCAGCGGCAATCTATTCAAGATGGAAGGAGGCGGCGGAGAACTCCAGCACCACGGCCCTGGAGCCGTGACCAACTTGTCCGACCTGTTTGGTTTCATGAACGACTACATGCGGCCAAATACAACCGATCCCTGGTGGAAGGAGAACTTCGACCTCACCAACTTCTACTCGTACCGCGCCATCTGCGAATGCATCCACCACTACGATGTAGATCAGGGCAAGAATTACGATTACTACCACAATCCGCAGACCGGCCGGTGGGAGATAATTCCATGGGACATCGATTTGACCTGGGCTGATAACATGTACGGCAGCGGTGAAGACCCCTTCAAACGTCGCGTTTTGTCCCGGTCCAATTTTCGTCGCGATTACCAGAACCGGGTGAGAGAAATCAGGGACCTGCTGTTTAACCCTGAGCAAACGGGGCAGATTATCGACGAATACGCTTCTGTCATCTGGCGTCGCGGTTCCCCCTCAATCGTTGAAGCGGATCGGCGGAAATGGGATTACCACCCAATGATGGCGATGGGAATGAAAGCCGGCCAGGGGTTGTTTTACCGAGCATCCCGCACCCATGACTTCCCGGGCATGCTCGAGGAGATGAAGGAATATGTCCGGAACCGTGGAGAGTGGATAGATTCGGTGCTCCTTGGGAACTCGGTCATACCCGAAACCCCGAAGGTCAAGACAGCGGGGCCCTCCGGCTTCCCGTGCAATCAACTTCGGTTTACCGCCTCCGAATACCGCGGCTCGCTGGGCTTCGCTGGCTTGAAATGGCGCATGGCCGAGGTGGCCCCTCCTTTGACCCGCCCGGATGGCTCAAAACAACGGATGATTCCTGAAATCCAGGCGGTTTGGGAAAGTCCCGAGCTGGCAGACCCTAGCGCCCCGGTTTCGATTCCAGCAGGCGTTGCTCATCCTGGCCGCACTTACCGCGTTCGCGCTAAAATGAAAGATACTGCCGGGTCCTGGAGCCATTGGTCTGCTCCGGTCGAGTTCGTCGCGCAATAACCGGTTTGGGAACGCCGGCGCGCCGGCAAACCGTTCCACCTTACAAGCTCCCCGTCCATTGCGCGCTTGACGAACCGCCGCGCAATTCCAACTGGGTGCAACAGGCCGGCCCAAATCAGGGAGCCTCCTGAGGTCAATACATTCAGGGGATACTTCCCCAGGCCTCACTTTTGTCAGCCCAACACCTACAAAAATCTTCTCATGAGCCCGACAGGATTACCGGAAGCCATCCGATTCTTAGGATTTTACGCGTTCGGCAGGCTGATTGACATATGCGGAAAGCTATACAATTCGCAATGGTCCTGCTGTCGTTCGCTGCTGCGCCGAGAATGGCGCGGGCGATTGAAATGACGTGGGAATTTTCCGTCCAGGTCAGTGCAACGGTGCAGAGCTCCCCGAGCCAGATCACCCTGAACTGGCCTCAAGACCAATACACGCTGCCAAACAGCTATACAATCTACCGCAAATCCCCTGCGGACACCAGCTGGGGCTCCGGCACCACACTTCCCGGAACAGCAACCTCTTATACCGATAACAACGTTCAACCCGGCGTGGCGTACGAGTACCAGGTGGTCAAGGTGACCTCCCAGTATACCAGCTACGGTTACCTTTACTCGGGGATCAATGTGCCAATGACAGATTCCCGCGGCAAACTGCTGTTGGTGGTCGACAACACCTTCTCGGCAGCTCTAACGAACGAGTTGGCGCAACTCCAACAGGATCTCACCGGAGACGGTTGGACCGTCATTCGGATGGACGTCGGGCGCAATGACCCGGTCACGAGCGTAAAAGACCAAATCAAAGCCCAATACACGGCCGATCCGGCCAACGTAAAATGCGTTTTCCTTTTCGGCCACGTGCCGGTCCCTTATTCGGGCGACATTGTGCCTGACGGCCACACGCCGAATCATCAAGGCGCATGGCCCTGCGACGGTTATTATGGCGACATGGACGGCGCCTGGACCGATTCCACCGTCAATGACACAGGCGCCGAAGAAGTGCGCAATCATAATGTTCCCGGCGACGGAAAGTTCGATCAAAGCACGTTCCCTGCCCCGCTCAAGCTGATGGTGGGCAGAGTCGACCTGGCCAATCTTCCCGGCGAGCTTTGGTATGGCGGCCCGACCACCATTCCCAGCGAATTGGATCTGCTCCGCAATTACCTGAACAAAGACCACAAGTACCGCACCCGGCAGTTCGACCTGCCCCAGCGCGGAATCGTGGGTGATTTCTTCGGCACTCGCAACGGGGAAGCCTTTGCCGCGAGCGGCTACCGAAATTTTTCGACGTTCTTCACCGCGGCGAACGTGACGAACGTTCAGAACCAGGGTGATTGGACCCCAACTTTGAAGAACAACGCCTATGTATGGGCGTACGGCTGCGGAGGTGGCAGCCTGGCCAGTATTGCCGGGCTTGGGAACAGCGACGCTTATCACAATCTCACGACCTCCGAGCTTTATACCAATGACATTAAAGCCGTCTTCACCCTGTTCTTCGGCAGCTGGCTGGGAGATTGGGATGGCAAGGACGATATCATGCGCTGCGTTCTGGCCCTGCCCAGTTATGGGCTGACCTGCGCATGGTCCGGCCGGCCGCACTGGTTCCTGCAGCACATGGGCCTTGGTGAGACGATCGGTTTCGGGACACGCCTGACCCAGAACAATGGGGCCAATGGCCTTTACCAGAACCAAATCAACACCGCCGCCAACGGAGTTCACATTGCCTTGATGGGCGACCCCACTCTGCGCTTGCACATCGTGGCGCCCCCCAGCAACGTCACTGCTTCGCAAAACGGGGGCAGCGTTAACCTCAGCTGGTCTCCGTCTGCCGACCCGGTGGTTGGCTACCACGTTTACCGGGTCAATGGAGATGGATCGACGACGCGGCTCACTTCCAATTTGCTCAGCGGCACTTCCTACACCGATGCGACTGGCAGTCCCGCGGCCAATTACATGGTCCGCGCCGTGGCCCTCCAAACGTCCGCCAGCGGTTCATACATGAACCCCAGCGAAGGCGCATTCGTGGCCCCGCTCGCCGCCGCTGTCGGCTCGACCAACTCTTCAACGGGCTCAACGACGCCGGGCACGGGTTCCACTGGCTCGACGTCGCCGACAAATACTCCGCCCACAGTGTCCGGCAACCTCATCACCAATGGGGTCGTCTGGATCGACGATGCCCTGCCCGCAGGCGCGGTTCCAGGCGAAGACGGCGGTGACGCATGGAACTGGGTCAGCTCAAATCCCTCTCCTTACTCGGGCACCCTGGCCAACCAATCCACTATCGCAACCGGTTTGCATCAGCATTACTTCAGTTCCGCTACGCAAACATTGCCGGTGAACGTGGGCGACACCTTGTTCGCTGCTGTTTACATCGATCCGAACAATCCTCCCAGCGAAATCATGTTGCAATGGAACGACGGTTCGACCTGGGAACATCGGGCATTTTGGGGCGTTGACTCGATCACCTACGGCGTTTCCGGAACTAGCTCGCGCGCGAACTTGGGGGCCCTTCCGGCGCCCGGTCAATGGGTGCTGCTACAGGTGCCCGCGAGCACGGTCGGCCTGGAAGGCAGCACGGTCAGCGGCATGTCCTTCACAGAAGTCGATGGCCGAGCAAGTTGGGATTATGCCGGTAAACTCGCACCAGGAGGCTCGGTCATTCCACCTTCGGGCAGCGGGTCGGGCGTAACCGCCACTCCGCCGCCGACTGGGCAAGGGAGCAACGTGATCTGGGTCGACGACGCTCTGCCGGCCGGGGCGATTGCCGGAGAGGACGGCGGCGACGCGTGGAACTGGGCCAATGCAAATCCGGCGCCCTACTCCGGAAGCGCAGCCAATCAGTCCACGATCGCGTCCGGATTGCATCAGCACTATTTCAGCTCGGCAACGCAGACCCTGACGGTCAACGCGGGTGACACTCTGATTGCAGGTGTCTACCTGGATCCGAACAACCCTCCCAGCGAAATCATGCTGCAATGGAACGACGGTTCTTCCTGGGAACACCGGGCTTTCTGGGGCGCCGACTCGGTGACTTACGGCGTGGATGGGACCGCGTCGAGGGCCAACATGGGCGTCCTGCCACCTGCGGGTCAATGGGTCTTGCTTCAAGTGCCGGCCAGCCAGGTTGGACTAGAAGGCGCCACCCTCAGCGGCATGGCTTTCAGCCAGGTTGATGGCCGGGTTACCTGGGATTATGCGGGCAAAACGCCGGCAGGCATTGCCGTTGCCGGACCTGGATCGGGGACTGCCAACGGGACGACCGGCAGCGGTTCGGGCCAGGACGCAGGGTCAACGACAGGTTCCGGGGGCGGTAGCACCAACTCGTCTGGCCCCGGCACGACCGCTACCGGCGGCACAGACGGAAGCAGCACCAACGTTGCCGGTGCCGGCTCATTTTCGCCCCAGGTCAGCAGCAACGCCCTGCCGGGATCGAGCCGGATCGACAACCTGACCCTGGCGGTCCCGCAGGTGGGGGACTACTCCCTCCACGTCATTACTCCAACACTTTTGGAACTGAAACTCATCACCAGCAAACAGCCCGATCCAGCCCAGGTGAATCAGTGGAATTTCGTCGATTCGAACTTCCAGCTTACCGTGCCGCCGGCCTCGGCCTTTTCGGTCAATGCCGACGGACAATCCGTTGGAGTGGCTTCGGTATCGTTCAAACGCCGCCCTCTTTACGCGCCGATGAGCGGTTACGACCTGCGCATCGAGAACTCGCTATATCTTACCTTGTCCGGCCCGATCTCGGATAACCAGGTGATCCAGGTGCTTAACCCGGATGGAACGGTGTTCAATACGAGCATGAACTTTGTGGCCACTGTTGATCCTTTGCGCTACAGCCCGGCCATCCACGTCAACCAGGAAGGCTACATGCCCAATTACAGCAAAGTCGCCATGGTCGGCTACTACGGCGGCAGCCTCGGTGAAGTCAGCATCCCGGCTTCGGCAGGATTCAAAATCGTCGACGCCAATACCGGCGCCCAGGTTTACCAGGGTTCGCTGGCGCAGCGGCCGGATGTCGGTTACACGTATGTCCCGACCCCGTACCAGCACGTTTACACGGCGGATTTTTCGGCGTTCAACACACCCGGCCAATATCGATTGGTGGTTCCCGGCCTGGGCGGCTCATTGCCGTTCCTGATTCATGACGGCGTTGCAATGGACTTTGCGCGCGCCTATGCGCTCGGTCTGTACCATCAGCGTTGCGGGACCAAAACGGCCATGCCTTTCACCCGGTTCACCCATGATACCTGCCATGCGGCCCCGGCAAGCGTGCCCAGCACGGCCGACTCCTTTCCATTCACCTGGACTACCGTCGCGGGTTACGCAGCCCAGTTGAATGCGAACAATCCCCCTCAAATCGCCCCTGCGCTGAGCAGTCCGTCCGCTCAACTGTTCCCGTTCATAAACCAGGGCACTATCGACGTGTCCGGCGGGCATCACGACGCCGGTGACTACAGTAAATACACCATCAACAGTGCCAGCTTGATTCATTATCTCATGTTCGCCGTGGATTCACTGCCAGGTGTCGCCGCGCTCGATAATCTCGGCATCCCTGAAAGCGGAGACGGCATCAGTGATGTGATGCAGGAAGCCAAGTGGGAAGCGGATTTCCTCGCTAAAATGCAGGACGCCGATGGCGGTTTTTACTTCCTGGTGTATCCGGAAAACCGCGAATACGAGAGCAACGTCACTCCGGATCACGGCGACGCCCAGGTCGTCTGGCCCAAGACAACTTCGGTCACGGCGGCTTCGGTCGCGGCCCTGGCTCAATGCGCGACCTCTCCGTTGTTCAAGCAGACCTACCCGGCCGCGGCCGCCAATTACCTGGCCAAAGCCAAACTGGGCTGGCAGTTCCTCATGAACGCCGTCAACACCTACGGCAAGAACGGCGCGTACCAAAAGATAACGCATTACGGCGATAACTTCGCCGACAACGACGAAATGGCCTGGGCCGCCTGCCAGATGTACCTGGCCACAGGGGATCCATCCATCCATCAACTGCTGCTCTCCTGGTTCGACCCGGCGAATGCTGCGACGTGGCGTTGGGGGTGGTGGCATATGTCCGAATGCTATGGACACACAATTCGCAGCTACGCGTTTGCGGTCCAAACCGGCCGGGCATCGATTGGTCAACTCGACCCCACGTTCCTGGGCAAATGCCAGATACAGATCGGGGCCGCAGGCGACGACATGCTCAGTTTCTCTCAACAAAGCGCCTACGGAACCAGTTTTCCGATCAACACCAAGGCCGTCGAAAGCGGCGGATGGTACTTCTCTACCGACCAGGCTTTCGACCTGGCCGTGGCGTATCAATTGAATCCCAAGCCGCAGTACATCTCCGCCCTGGTTGCTAATATGAACTACGAAGGCGGATGCAATCCTCTGAACCTGTCCTACGTGACCGGCCTCGGTTACAAACGCCAACGCGACATTGTGAGCCAATGGGCTCTCAACGACACCCGCGTGCTGCCCCCCTCCGGCATCCCGGTCGGTAACGTCGGCTCGACGTTCTCGTACCTCTGGGATTATGGCGCGGAACTGGAGAACCTCTGCTTCCCCTCGGACGGCGCGACGGTTGCCCCCTATGCATTCTACGATCGGTGGGGGGACAGCTGGAATGTGAGCGATGAGATGGTCGTGCTCAACGAGGGCCGCAGCATTGGCACACTGGCGTTCCTGGCCGCTCAGACCTCACTCAAAGCACAGCAATGGCAATCTCCTGCAAACGCCCAGATCATTGTTCCGACGGCAACGGTTCCGGTGGGGCAACCAGTCACTGTTTCTCTCCAGGCGCCCGGCATTGACTTGTCAAGTGCCCGAATCACCTGGGAAGCCCGCGACCAGGAACCGGCCTTCGGTTCTTCATTCACGTTCGCTCCGACTAATAACGGGGTCCAGTGGGTCGAAGCCGAGGCGCAACTGCCGGACGGCCGCCGCGTTTTCGCAAAGGCCAATTTCACGGCCGATTCGCCCAATGTGGTTTGGGTGGATGACGCGGTCCCAGCCGGGGCAACGACTGGCGGCGATGGAGGCGATTCCTGGAACTGGGTCGGATCCAACCCCACTCCGTTCTCCGGTTTGCTCGAAAATGTGTCAGCGAACGTTGCGGGCTCGCACCAGCACTATTTCCAGAATGCGACCGCAACTCTGAGCATCGGCACCGGCGACGTCTTGTATGCCTACGTGTATTTGAATCCGGCGACGAAGCCCTCGGAAATAATGCTCCAATGGTATGATGGCTCGAGCTGGAACCACCGGGCTTATTGGGGTGCCGACAGCCTCAGCTACGGCGTGGATGGGACCGCCGGCCGCCGCTACATGGGCGCGTTGCCCCCGACCGGACAATGGGTTCAGCTGAAAGTCCCCGCGCACCTCGTGAATCTCGAGGGCAAGACCGTCAATGGAATGTCCTTCGCCCTCTACGATGGTGCCGCGGCTTGGGATGCCGCCGGCTGCCTGGCCGCCGCGTCCACGGCCAACCCGAGTGTCACCGTCAACACAACCAACGCCATCTTGTCACGGCTGAATGGAAGCCCTGGTGTGATTACCTTCACACGAGCGGGAAACACTCAATCCTCCCTCACGGTGAACTATTCCATCAGCGGCACCGCTGTGAATGGTTTGGATTACCAGGTTTCCCCTCAGGCGGGGTCGACTTCGTCGCTGAGTATCCCGCCCGGGGCTTCGGCCGCCGATCTCACGATCCTGCCACTTGCCTCGAGCAATGTAGTCGGCGGATTGAAAATTCACTTTGCGCTGCAATCAGCCGGCGCTTACAGGCTCGGTTCGCCCAGCACTGTCGATGTGACTCTTGGTGGAAACTCTGTGCCGGCCACAGTTCGCATCTCGACCAATGGCGCCATTCTGACCTGGTCGAGCGGCTCTTCCAAACAATACAATGTCGCTTATAAAAACAACCTGACCGACCCCTCCTGGATTCCCATCGGGCAAGTGACAGCGACCGACTCGGTGAGTTCCTGGGTGGATCCGGCCGCGTTGAATTCTCAACGTTTCTACCTCGTGGCGCAGGTCAATTAGCGTGCTTTCCCGCCCGGCCAAGGACGCTCCGTCAACCGGAGCGTCCTTGAGGTGCGGGCGTTAAAACGCCAACCGCACACCGGCCCGGATCACAAGACGGTCGTCGGCCGTCGACTGGTCCGCCCACAAAAATCGAGCGTCAGAGAAGATACCGGTGGTCGGGTTGACCCGCATCTCCAGGCCAACACCTCCGCCGTAGACCCATTCGTATCGCGGGCTCATGGCTCGGCCGCCGCTCCCAATGACGTAAGGCGCCAGTCCGCTGTTGGCGATCGGCACCCTGAACAGCACATCGCCGGTGACCTGGTCCACAAGATTCAGATCATCCGGCTTGCTTGAAATATTGAAATCAGCTCCAACGCCAATCCCGCGGGTGAAGAAATAGTTTACGCCCGCACCCCCGCCCCAGAACCCCTGTCGAATATTGGTATCGAACAATTCCCCGAACCGCTGCTCGGGATTGATATAGCTCGCGAAGAGGTCGAGTGACACCTCCTGCGCGACGTACTTGTCTCCCGTATTCTTGTCATAGGAAAAATGACCACCCCACCAGCCGTTCGGGTCCTCCCAGATATGCTGCGCGCTGGCGGTTTTCACAACGAATATCCCTGCACAAATAATGCCGACAATAATTCTGTTCTTTGGAATCATGTTTTTCCTCCTCCTCAGACAATGTGGGAGCCACAGCTGAATGCCTATAGGGGATCCTCCGGATTTCGCCAAGGGACCGCACCTACTTGCGCGGGAGCGCCTAATCTGGTGAACGGCACGTCCTCACCCTTGGCGGGATATGAATTATCCGCTGAGGACCGCTAGAAAAGTGTGGCGCGGGAATGTGTTTGAGCTGCCGAGCTCTTGCGTGAGCGCAAGTGCGACATCACCGATTTGACCATTGGCGCGTATTTGCGGTAGAGACGAAATGCCAGCATCGCGGTGGCCAGAGCCCCTTTTCCTTTGATGGATTGCGGCGCTTGTTTGGACTTTTTGCTGAAGACCATCCTCAACAAGGGCACAGCCACAGGGCCGGCGAGCATTAGCCATGGCCCGACACTGCGCACCCGGTCAAACTTATGGTAAAAAGACTCGACATGGCCCCGGAAATGTTGGAGCTCGGTTTTAAGCTCCTGGCGGCACAACTCACTCTCAGCAACGAGGGCTTGTTTCCTCGCGGCCAACTCTTCTATTTTTGAGACTCCAGCCATAGCCGATCTTTTTTAACCTGCTCGATGGTTTCGGAAAAAGGTTCGCGTTTCAAACCGTTTTTTAGCCCGGCCCAGACGCCTGCGGCAGCGAACAGGTACAATAACGCGAGGATGCCTGTCACATAGATTCGCAAGTCGGCCGGGAACAGGAAAATGATTGTGGCCGTTAGGAGCAACACGCCCATGATAGTCAGCAAGACTAGCCCAATCGCTTTCATGAGCAACTCCGCCAGCCGCAAACGTTCTTCCTGCAACTCAACTGCCAGCAGTTCGACACGGTTCTGCACCCCTTTGAGGGCGACGCGGCCGACTCGCCCGATCAGGGTGCTCAGACTAGGAATCTTATGATTGGTTCCAACCATCATCGACGCCGGGACAATATTCCAATCAGCACACCGACTCCAAAAGCCAAGCCAATGGACTCGTACGGATGCTCGCGAACGACCCGGTCGGTCGCGTTGGCTTTTGAAAGAATCTGATCCTGGAGTTTTCGTTGCGTGTCCTTTGCCACCTCCAACGCTGACGATAAACGTTCTCTTGCGGCCGCCCCGCGCTCGCTCAGGTCGCGAGCCCCGGCCTTAAGCAACTCTTCGCCATCTCGAACGACCGCTTTTAAGTCCTGCAATAATTTTTCCGTGGAGATCTGAATTTCTTCGCTGGAGCTGCTTTGCATATCTATTCCTGGGGAGGAACGCGTGCTTTGGTTTTCGGGAAAAGCATAGTTGCGCTGGAACTCTACTGACCTGCCCGGCGCGCCGACTATGGGGTCTTTTGCCTACGAATGTTCGAATGCTCAGGACTAGGCTCACGCCAAGACGCCAAGATAGGTAGGGCAAGCTTATTTTAGAACAGAAAGTCAGTTGAACAATTTCGCAAGGCCCGGGCGCAGCAACCTTTTTACGTATTTGAAGATCAATGGCCTTAAGCTGTGCTTTGTGCTGGACTTCGGAGCCAAACTGATGACGGATGGCATTGAGCGGATAGTCAATCGCCTTCCTCCACCAAAATCTTTGCGTCTTAGAGTCTTGGCGTGAAACCCAAATGAGTGCTGAACTTTGGAGGCGCAAGGCTAACTCGAGGATTGACACATCAATTAGGAGATTCTATTCATCCCACGGTGACATTGAACCGCTGTTAATAATTCGAGAGGCCTCCTGGAATGATTCTTCTTATCAATCGTGTCCATGTTATAGTGCGCTTCGGTCTACTGGTGACGGCGCTGTGTGTGGCCGTGATCCCTTCGAGCGGCGGGGTTGCAGTTCGCAACGAGATGAAAGCCGCTGCTCTTGTGGACCAGATGACCCTGGATGAAAAAATCGGTCAGATGGTGCAGGCGGATATGACTGCAGTCAAAGATCCGGCCGACATCCAGAAATACGGCTTCGGCTCAATGCTCAGTGGCGGAGATTCCGATCCGCCGGATATCACGGCGGGAGGCTGGCTCAAGGCGTGTTCGGAATACCAAAACTGGGCGTTGAAAACCCGACTTCGGATTCCCCTCATTTATGGAATTGATGCTGTTCACGGGCACAACAACGTCGACGGCGCGGTGGTGTTTCCCCACAACATCGGGTTGGGCGCGGCGCATAACCCCGGCTTGGTCCAAAAGGCGGCCAGGATTACCGCGGAAGAAGTGGCCGGCACGGGCATGCATTGGGCCTTTGCGCCATGTGTCGCAGTCGCCAGGGACGAACGTTGGGGGCGCACCTACGAGAGTTTTGGACAAGACCCAAGCCTGGTCGCGCGGCTCGGCGGCGCCGCGGTCCGCGGATTTCAATCGCGCTTGCCCCAAGGCAACTTCGTCCTTAGTTCTGCCAAGCATTACATCGGGGATGGCGGAACGCAAAACGGCGTGGACCAGGGAAACACCGTCTGCTCCGAGCAAACCCTGCGCGAGCTTTTCCTGCCAGCTTATGTGGAAGCCGTCCGGGAGGGTGTCTTGTCGATCATGGTTTCCTATAACAGTTGGAACGATGAAAAAATGCACGGCCAGCATCACCTGCTCACGGATGTTTTAAAGGGAGAACTTGGTTTCAAAGGTTTCCTGGTGAGCGACTGGGCCGCGATCGATCAACTTTCTCCCGATTATAAAACTGCCATTAATAAATCGATCAACGCGGGCCTGGACATGGTCATGATCCCGAACGGCCCCGGTCAAAAGAACAATTATGTGGACTTTATCACGTTGCTGAAACAACTGGTGGCCGAAGGCAAAGTGGCTCCAAGCAGGATTGATGACGCGGCGCGCAGAATCGTTGCAGTCAAATTCCAGATGGGACTCTTCGAGCACCCCTTCGCGGACCCTGTCTTAACCAGGTCGGTCGGCTCCCCGGCGCATCGCAAAATCGCGCGAGAATGTGTGAGGCAATCACTCGTGCTTTTGAAGAATGAACATCAGGCCCTTCCCTTCTCAAAAAAGCTCAAGCACCTCGTGGTTGTGGGAAAAGCGGCTGATGATCTTGGAATCCAATGCGGGGGATGGACAATCAGCTGGCAGGGCAAAACCGGCAAGGTGACCAGTGGTGGGACAACAATCCTCGAAGGCATCCGCCGGACAGTCAGCGCCCACACAGACGTTTCTTACTCGCCTGACGGTCACGAACTGACCGGAGCTGACGCGATCCTGGTTGTGGTTGGCGAGCAACCTTATGCAGAAATGAAAGGGGATCGACAAGACCTGAGCCTCTCGCCGGCCGATGCTGACTTAATCGGGCTGGTTCGAAAATCCGGAGCGCCCGTCGTTACGGTGCTGCTCTCCGGCCGGCCGTTGATCCTCGGGCACGCGCTGCAGGATTCAGATGCCCTGGTTGCCGCGTGGCTTCCGGGAACAGAGGGCCAAGGGGTAGCCGACGTCCTTTTTGGAATCGCCAAACCTTCGGGAAAACTCCCCAGGACCTGGCCGCAATCGAATGCTCAACTGGAGAAAATCGCGTCAGGGTCGGAGACGCATCCCGAGTTTCCGTACGGTTATGGGTTGTCTTATTGAACGATGAATGTCGCGGGTCGCTCCGTCCGCCACATTCTGTTCTCCAGAAGAACTCAAGACTTAACTCAACCCAATGGACCGTTGGGGGATGTTCCCGGCCTCAACCGGTTCAAACCCTTTACGCAGTCAAAGCGCCTTGCCTCATCAATTATTAGGAACAAAGCGCTTAAGCAGCTCATGCTTCGGCACGGCCTGCGGCTTGAGCGCGCGGCGCCGATCATCAACTCCCTGCCCATACGTGGGCGGCGGGTTCGAATTGCGATACAAGATCCCGGTGTAAAGTTTGGTGCCGTACTCGCGCGCCAACTCCAATGCTTTGGAGAAGTTGGATGGATCGTGGCCCGCACCTTCGAGGCTTTGAATTCTGCCTTTCTGCGCCTTTAACTGCTGCTCTTCCTCGCCGTAGGTGACACAGGGCGACTGCACATTGATAAAGGCGAAACCTGGAAAACGTAGGCCTTGTTCGATAATATTGGCCAGGCCCGCCATGTCGGCTGGAGTACCTTGGGCCACAAAGGAAGCGCCGTAGCCAAGCACGTAAAGAAGCGGATTTACCGGCTGCTCCAGGCTCCCGAAATTGGACGTCACCGTCTGCCGCCCGCGTCGGGAAGTCGGGGACAATTGCCCCTTGGTAAGCCCATACACCTGGTTGTCCATGACGATGTAAGTCAGGTCAATATTCCTGCGGATAACGTGTGGCACGTGGCCACCGCCAATGGAGAAGCCGTCGCCGTCGCCGCTGGCGACAAGCACAAGCAACTCCGGGTTGGCCAGCTTGATGCCCTGGGCGATCGGCAGCGCCCTGCCATGAACGGTGTTGAACCCATACGCTGTGGTGTAGCCGGGGATGCGACTGGAACAGCCGATCCCGGAAACGAATGCGATTTGATGCGGTGGCCGGCCCACTGCCGCCAAGGCCCGCGTGACCGCCGTCAATACGCCGAAATCCCCGCAGCCCGGGCACCAGATTGGCTTGAGGTCGCTTTTGAAATCGCCGGCCTGAAATTTTGTCTGCTGAATAGGCGCTTCGGTGGGCATAAACATTGATGGTTACCGGGCGTTAAACTTCCACCGGCTCGGCCAGGTGTTGATTTTGTGTGCGTTGGATGGAAACGACCAATTCGCGCAAGCGCTCGAGCACCTCAGATGCATGAATCGGATTTGACCCGCTCCTGGCCAGCGACTTGATCCCCGACGGCAAATCCACATACATCCGCACCAGGCGGAATAACTGTCCCTGGAAGGACTGTTCGACAAAAAGTCCTCGTTTTACCGAGGCGAAAAAGTCCTGGTAAACAGGTTCGGCAACCGGGTAGAGAAGCCGGGGCACCAGGAGCTTGGCGCGAATACCCTCCTCCAGGGCCATTTGCAACGCCTCCATTGCCACACCCGCCACGCTACCCCAGCTCACCAGGCCGATCGGAGCGCCCGGATCTCCTTCAATAGTGAACAAGTCCCGCCGCGTTCTCAGGGAATGGAATTTGCGAAACCGTTTCTCATTCATCAGGGCGTGCATCTCCCCGCTCGCGGTCGGGCGGCCGGATTCGTTGTGCTCGATGCCGGCAGCCAGGTAATTGCCTCCAGGCATGCCCGGCTGGCTCAGTGGGCTGATTCCGGATTCGGTCACCTTAAACCTGACATAATGCGTCAACTCCGCCTCGGTGGGTTTGCGCCGCTCAACCAAATGAACCCGCGAAGTGTCGATCGGCTCCACCGTTTCTTTGCGTTGCGCAATCTCCTGGTCTGAAAGAAGAATAACCGGCGTCTGGTAATGCTCGGCCAGATTGAATGCCTCGACCGTCATACCGAAAATGTCGGCGACACTTGTTGGCGCGATGACCGGCCTCAGGCAGTCGCCGTGGGCCGAGAAGACCGCCTGGAAGAGGTCGGATTGCTCCGCTTTCGTCGGAAGCCCGGTTGAAGGACCGCCCCGTTGCACATTGACGCAGACCAGCGGTAGTTCTGCGATGCTCGCTAATCCCAACATTTCGGTTTTAAGCGACATACCGGGACCCGACGTGGCGGTCATTGCCTTTAAGCCCGCAAAGGATGCCCCCACTACAGCGCCCAGCCCCGCTATCTCGTCTTCCGCTTGCAGGACCGTGCCGCCATATTTCCAAATCTCGCGATCGAGACATTGCATGATTTCAGTGGAAGGCGTGATCGGATAGCCGCTGAAAAACGTGCAGCCGGCGAAGATGGCCGCCGTCGCGCACATCTCATTGCCATCGGCCAGCAACTTGGCGCCACCGCCCGTTGTTGCCTGGCCGAGTTTCCGTTCCGTGCCCAGGGGATTGTTCTCGGCGAAATCCAGCCCCGCCTGGAATGCCCGGACGTTGCCCTCGAGCACGCTCCCCCCCTTTTTCCCAAACTTCTTGCGTATTCCCGACAGCATGCTTTCGCGGCCGATTCCAAACCACCCGGCCAGAAGCCCCAGCACCACAATGTTCTTGGCTTTTGATGTTCCCGCGGTCCTTTCCGCTGTTTCGGTGATGGGCACGCTGAACACAATCGATGGCTTGACCCCTTCCAGCGGCAGTTTGTCCGCCATCACCTCGGTCTTGCTGTCGTAAATAACCACCGTCGAAGCCTCGATCGGCAGTTCCCCGCCGAACCGACGAAAATCCTCCCAATTCAAAGCCACCGCGACATCCAGCGATCCGTTGGGATTCAACACTGGACGCGTCGAAAGCCTCAGCCGGCACGAAGCTTCGCCGCCGCGAATCTGCGAACCGAAGCTCTTGGTCATAATCCCGTGATAGCCTTCGAGAGCGGCGGCAGTGATCAATGATTCGCCCGCTGAAACCACCCCATCCCCGCCGGCCCCGGCGATACCGATAATCAAATCCTGGCACATGCTGGCTCCATGTTGCCCGGCTTAAAACAGCGGGCTCTCCGCCCATTGCCAAAACCTTTCCCTTAATTAACCTGGGGTTGTTCGTGTTATAATAAGCAGTTATAAAGATGCACTTGTTATGCATTCTATTTACTTGTTTCATGAAATGAAAAACCGCTCCCGGCAGACGCAGACCCGCGCCGTGGCGGCGCTGGAGCGGGTGGGCTTTTACTCACACCTGCGATCGCTTGGCTTGACACGGATGCGAATCGTTACACGTTAGAACGATGCAACGCAGTCGCAGGCGATTTTTGTTTTGCGCAACGGCAGGCGCGGGTTCGGCGCTGGCCGGGGCTGGTTGGTGGCTTTCCTCGTCGAAGCAGCGGGCGGCGCGATGGGCGCGGCGGCTGGCTGCTGACGCGCGGCGGAAGATTCAACCGGCCCCTGTCCAACCCGAACCGGGCAAATGGTCCGATCAGCGCATCACCATGGCCTGGCTGGGACACTCCACGGTGCTCATCAACTTTTATGGACTTCGAATCCTGACCGATCCCACACTGGGAAACCGCGTCGGGGTTTCGTTGGGATTTGGAACGGTTGGCCCAAAGCGGTTTGTTGCGCCGGCGTTGACCCTGAAGCAACTGCGGCCGATCGACGTGGTGTTGCTCTCCCATGCCCACATGGATCACATGGACCTGCCGACGTTGGGCCGCCTAGCGCACCGGGCGCATTTTTTGACCGCAAAAGACACGAGCGACCTGCTTGCCGGGCTACACCCGCGCGGTCTGACCGAGCTGGGCTGGGGCGACGGCACGACCTGTCGAACCGGCGCTGGTGATTTGCAAATAGAAGGGTTTGAGGTCAAACACTGGGGTCAACGGTGGCCAAGCGAGAAGCCTCGCGGCTACAACGGATATGTCCTGAAGCGCGAGGGCAAGGCCCTCCTGTTCGGAGGCGATACGGCTTTGACATCCTCGTTCAAGGCGCTGAAGAGCGGCGGACCGATTGAGGTGGCCATTATGCCAATCGGCGCGTATCGGCCCTGGATTAGGAACCATTGCACGCCGGAGCAAGCCCTTGAAATGGCCAACGCTGCGGGCGCCCGTTACGTGCTGCCGGTGCATCACCAGACGTTTCGTTTGAGCGATGAGCCGCAAATGGAACCGATTGAACGATTGCAGAGCGCGCTGTCAGCAGAGCCAAAACGCCTTGCCCTTGCGCGCATTGGCGAGACGTTTGAATGTCCGGACGCGTAATCTGGAGGCGGAATCCCAAATGCCCCAAAGGTCACTTTGCCACCCATCCCCGTTCGGTCTTGAGCCGCAACTGACCACAGGCCGCGTCGATATCGTGACCTTTCTCACGACGCAGCGTGGCACTGGCTCCCCTGCTTTCTAGGGCTGACAAGAATGATTCTTGAGTTTCTTCGTCGGGTCTTTCCCACGTCAACCCTTCGACTGAGTTATAGGGGATAAGATTGATTTTGGCATTAAGGCGTCGAGCGAGGTTGGCCAGCGGTTCGGCCTGGTCAAGCCCGTCATTGACGCCCGCTATCAGGATGTACTCGAACGTAATCATCCGTCCCTTTTTTTGCTGATAATACTCACACGCTGCAATCAGCTCGCTCAGTGGGTATTTGCGGTTTACCGGCATGATCTTGTTGCGTGTTTCATCCGTGGCGCCATGCAATGAGATGGCCAACCTGAATTGTTGCGGCTCGTCGGCCAGGCGCCGGATCTGAGGCGCCAAGCCGCTGGTAGACACGGTGATTTTCCTCGCGCCGATTCCCACGCCCCACGGCGCATTCAGAATCGTCAGCGCGCGGAGAAGGTTGTCGTAATTTGCAAGGGGTTCGCCCATCCCCATGATCACAAGATTGGAAATCAGCCGCCGATCCGTCCCGGCGGCCGGAGCGTCGAGTTCACTTGCTTGTGTCGTGTGCCACCGCTCCGCCGCCAAAACCTGCTCGATGATTTCATCCGGCTCCAGGTTGCGTTTGAACCCGTCCAAACCACTGGCGCAAAAGCGGCATCCGTAAGCGCAACCGACCTGGGTGGAGACGCAGAGCGTGCGTCTGTCGCTTGGCTCGCCGTACAACGTCGGATTCGCTGGGATAAGCACACTCTCGATCAGGGATGAATCGGATAAGCGCCAGAGGAATTTCTGAGTTGTGTCGCGGGATCCCTGTTTCCGCACCAGTTCGAGCGTTCTCAGGCTGAACTGATCCCGCAGTTGTTTGAGGAGGCCTTTCGGCAGGTTGGTCATCGCATCCCACGAACTCACCTTGCGTCCATACAACCATTCCATGAGTTGCTCGACCCTGTACGAGGGCTGTCCCCATTCTTTGAACAGGGACTGCAACTCTTCCAACGTGCGGGAACGGACGTCCATACACCGCAACCTACCCTATCCAGGCGTGTCCGGCCTTCAAAGATTCGGAGTTTACCCTCAATTCATTGAAAGCCAGCGCCTATTTCTTGAGGTAGTACTTTTCGGCATATTCGCGCACCATCCGGTCAGTGGTGAACTGGTGGACGAGGGTGACCATTGCGCGGCGAATCCGCTGAATCCAGGCCCGAGGAATGCCGTCGGCATCCCGGTCGAAAAAGAGCGGGATGACTTCGTTGGTGAGCACTTTGTAGAGATTGGCGCTATCGGTGCGATCCTGTTCTTCGACGGAATCGGCGTGGGCGTCCTCGCCGATGGCGAAGCCGTTGGTGGTGTCGTAGCCTTCGCGCCACCAACCGTCGAGGATGCTGAGATTGAGGCAGCCGTGGCACCCGGCTTTCATGCCGCTGGTGCCCGAAGCTTCAAGAGGCCGGCGGGGGTTGTTGAGCCAGACGTCGCAACCCGAGACCATCTGCCGCGCGACATGCATATCGTAATTCTCGATGAACACCAGGTTGCCCTGCAAATCGCTGTATTTGCTGAGGTGGATGATGTGCTGGATGTACCGCTTTCCATCGTCATCCCGCGGGTGCGCCTTGCCCGCGAAAATGAACTGCACGGGCCGGGATTTGTCGCGCGTGAGTTTCACGATATTTTCAAACTGCTGGAAAATGAGCGGCGCACGTTTGTAGGTCGCAAAGCGGCGGGCAAATCCGATCGTCAGGGCATCCGGGTTGAGTAGTTGATCAAAGGCGATGAAATCGCCTTGAGTGAGCCGCTGCCGCTGGATGAGGAGCCTGCGCCGAGCGAACTCGATAAGCTCGCGCCGCAAT
>DATGLT010000125.1:0-5631 GCA_035294005.1 Verrucomicrobiia bacterium | reverse complement strand
GTGGCTTGCCATAAACGCTGCTTACCGGACGATTGCCTTTTGCTTATGCGTCGTGCCCTGGTGTTTCAACGAGGAGGGAAGTCTTACCTGAACGCCCGCTTGCCGGTTGGCTGCGCAATCCTCCCAGCCAGGGCCTTCTCAAGTCCTGGCGCCGGCGTTGGTCCCTTTCCCAGTCGAAATCACAAACTGTTCCCCCAGGACAGTTCTGGAAAACCTGCAGCATGCGATCCGCAGCTACGGTTCGCGATTTGGCGGCAACCCCGTCGGAAGCAACCCCCAAATCACCAGAGCGTTGTCGGGAAAAATCCAGAACAAGTGAATTTTATCAAAGGCAGTCCCGGCATTCGAATCGACTCCTCAGGGAATCTAATCGACCCATGGGGCACACCCTACTTTTTCCATCAGCTTTCCGGAATGGAGATGGAGATCCACAGCGCCGGCCCAGACAAGATCATGTGGACGCAGGATGATTTGGTGCTGAAATAGCTCCGGGGGAAAGCGGGACAAG
This sequence comes from Verrucomicrobiia bacterium, assembly GCA_035294005.1. Taxonomy (GTDB): domain Bacteria; phylum Verrucomicrobiota; class Verrucomicrobiia; order Limisphaerales; family UBA8199; genus JANXQE01. The sequence continues at coordinate 5,123 of DATGLT010000125.1, read as the reverse complement.
GTCTGAACGTGTGGAAATCATAGAGCCGAAAATGCGCCTCGCATTACCTACTCCCACAGTGGCCCGCCATGCTCAGGCCAACCGCCTTCGTCCTTGGAACACGTAACCTCCGCCCGGATGGTTGAAATCCAATCAGGGCTGATGACAGAACAGCGTACCTTCGCTGAGGCCGTTGGCGAAGGATACTCTAAATGGGTTGGAAGTACCGTGGGCGCGGCAGTTGGGTGCGCATTAGAGTGTGACTTAAGTATGAGCCGATCCGCTGGAGGAGCAGGCCACGGCGTTTGGTCACCAACTCGAAGGCCTGGCCCTGGAGCAGTGTCCGCTTCCGAGACCCGGACGCACTACATCCCGATAGGGTAGGAACGGCGCTTTCGCGCCACCCCTCCTCCAAACCGGACGTGCGGATTTCCCGCATCAGGGTTTCCAGTCAGTGCTGTCTCGGCGCGACCTGACAGCGAGTGCCGCAACGGTTGCGTTTGAGGCTGAAAACCGGCTGAGTTTCCCATTCATGGGACAACGATTTCCCACGCATGAAGTTTTCTTGCCCCTTAACAATTTTAGTCCCTGCTCCTAACGCCGTTCCGCTAAGTGGTTTACAACTCATGCCGCTGCTTGGCATTCGGCTTGCCTCAAGAGAGGCGCTTCGAAACTTTAGCGGCAAAAAGTTTATGCCGGATGCTTTCAAAACTTTGTGGAATAGTCATGCAATGCTTTCAAGTTTGGTTTGTTCGGCAGGTGGATGACCAGATATTTGGATTGACGTGATTTCATGAACGACCTTCGGTTTGCCTTTCGCCAACTGCAGAAGAACCCGGGCTTCACCATCATGGTTGTGCTCACACTGGCGCTGGGCATCGGGGGGAATACGGCACTGTTCAGCGTGGTTAATGGCGTGTTGCTTCGCCCATTACCGTTTCAACACCAGGAGCGATTAGTCACTTTATGGGAGAGCAGCCCGGCCCAGGGGGTTGACCAGCAACTCGTCTCCCCGCCAACGTTGGCCGACTGGCAGGCACAGAGCCGCTCTTTTGAAGAGATCGCGTTTTGGACTGGGCCCACTGATTTCAACCTGCTGACCCAAGCCGGAGTGGCGAAAGTGCGCGCAAGCTATCCGTCGGCGAGTTTATTCCGCATCCTGGGTGTCGCGCCACAACTCGGGCGCCCATTCCTGGCAGAGGAGGATCGTCCCGGCGGACCGAAGAATGCGATTATCTCGCACAAGCTCTGGCAAGAGCGGTTTGGCAATGATCCGTTTGTGGTTGGCCGGTCACTGACCGTCGATACCTATGGCCGACGCACTTACACCATTGTCGGTGTAATGCCCCAAGGATTCGAATTCCCTGAAGACACCGAGCTTTGGCTCGCGGCCGGCTGGAACGGTTTACCGCAAGATCGGCGCAGCGGTCACTGGCTCAACACGCTGGCGCGACTCAAGGCTGGAGTGACACTCGCGCAGGCTCGCGCCGAATTGAACGCGGTGGAAGGGCGGCTTGCCAAGGTCTACGCGAGCGAAGGACTCGGCTCAAAGGTTTCCGTCGTGCCCCTGTTGCAGCAAACGGTAGGCAAGGAATCCCGAAGGGCGCTCCTGGTTTTATGGGCAGGCATGTTTTTTGTCTTGTTGATCGCGTGCGCGAACGTCGCCAACTTGATGCTCGTTCGGGCTGCAACGCGGCAGCGGGAAATCGCCGTACGTCTCGCTCTCGGCGCGGGACGACATCGGGTGATGCGACAGTTGCTTACCGAGAGCGTCCTTTTAGCCCTATTTGGTGGCGCAGCCGGAACGCTGATTGGGCAGTGGGGGGTGAAACTGTTCATCGCGGCAAGTCCAGCCAACATCCCGCGTCTCGAAGAGGTGTCAATCGATGGCGCGGCACTTGGCTTCACATTCTGGGCCGCTGTGCTAACCGGCATCGTGTTCGGGTTCGCCCCGGCCTGGCAAGCTTCGCGTTCCGACTTGAACGAAGCTTTGAAGGAAGGCAGCCGGGCTGCCTCAAGCGGTGTTACAGCCGGCAGGACGCGGCGTTCGCTGGTGATTGCGGAAGTCGCTTTGGCGACTGTATTGCTCGTTGGCGCGGGACTCATGCTCCGGAGTTTCAAAAAGCTCATCACAACCGACCGCGGCTTTCATCCCGAACACGTACTAACGGCTGACTTGGATTTCTCCGTTTCCGGGTTCACCACCTGGGTGGAATCAACGGAAACTCGTCCGCAGGTGCGCTTAAAAGAGTTGCTCGATCACATTCGAGAGTTGCCCGGCGTGCAATCGGCGGGTGTTTCCTATAGCTTCTTGCGCCGCGACAATAACCCGCCCGTGAATTGGCCTTTCGCAATCTTTGGCCGTCCCGCGGTTTTGGAAGATCAAGGACCCACGGCTGAACACAACGCCGTTTCACCCGGTTATTTCAAAGCTCTGGGTGTGCCGCTGCTACGCGGGCGTGACTTTACCGAAGCCGACACACTGGACTCGCGAGGTGTTGCTGTGGTCAGCGAGAGCTTCGTGCGACGATTTTTTCCGGATCAAGACCCGTTAGGCCAGCACATCACGGGTGTTTCAACGCCCGGTCCCCTCGATGCCAAGGATAGTTACGGCGTGCCGGTCTGGTACGAGATCGTTGGAGTTGTCGGCGACGTGAAATCTTTGAGCACGCAGCCGGAGCCCATCCCGGAAGTGTACCGGTCCTATTGGCAATGGCCGATGCAGAACCCAAAACTCTTCGTGCGTGCGACAGGCTCTGCGCCTGCGCTCGCTGACTCGATCCGCCGCGAGACCAAGCTGGTGATTCCCAATCTGCCTTCGCCAACCATCCGTTTGCTGACTGATTATGTCAGCGAAAGCGTCGCTCAACCGCGATTCCAGGCGGCATTACTGACGCTCTTCGGCGCGCTGGCATTGCTGCTCGCAGCCTGCGGCATCTACGGTGTGCTTGCCTACAGTGTTGCCCAAAGGCAACGCGAAATTGCGGTGCGCATGGCGCTGGGAGCCCAACGGCGCGATGTGCTTTCGATGGTTATCGCGGAGGGATTGAAATTGGTGGCTTTTGGCTCGGGCGTCGGTCTTGTCCTCGCCCTCGCGCTGACGCGCATTATTCGGAGCCTCCTCTACGGTGTCGGCCCAGGAGATCCATTGGTCGTTGGCGGGGCTACGCTGCTCCTCGCCGCAATCGCCCTATTGGCCTGCTGGCTGCCCGCCCGGCGTGCCGCCAATCTCCACCCAATGGAGGCCTTGCATTGTGAATGACTCGTTTGTGTTCCGTTTGTGATCAAATCCCATAATGAGATCCTTTTGGCTTTTCGCCACGTAGCGCTCGCCGCGCGTATAGCTTTTTGACTGCGCTCACGCTAAGGATTGAAATTGGTAGGGCGACAAACCGGTCCGAATCCGCCTCCAGACTTATGCCGCGTTGCCAAGTTGCGGTGTCAGAAAGCGAAGCAATCCCCCACCCCGTGTCTTCAAAAGGAGATTATTTCCCATTCCGGGCACGATAAAACACGGCCGGGCTGGTCCCGGAAGCGGGGTTGGAGATGTGAATTTGCGCGCCGGGGCTGTTGGTCGTAAGCAGGATTGGCCAGTTCGTGAGAGCGTTAGCCAAATTGGCGGTGTAAACCACCGTCACCATCTGGCCTGCAGTGGTCAACAAATCGAAACCAAAGACTCCGCCGCTCCAGCTGGGATTCGTTACGACGGGAGCCTGCGTTACTATTGCCGGTTTCGTGGTTAGAGCAAACTGGGTAATTGCCGCCCGATACACATAAGTAGCCTCAGTTCCGTTCGTCGCCAAAACCGAGTGCGAAAAGCCGACTGAGCCGTTATAGGTTGTTCCCGGCGCTAGTGTCCCCGCAGGAATTGTCACCGACACTGCAGTTCCGTTTAAAGCATTCGAAGAGCTGATAATGGGCGATTGCCAGGTCGTGCCCAGTCCGGCAGAGATGTAGTCCATCGCCGTGCCGCCGGCAAACGCATCCCACTGCAATGTGAACGGCTGCGTTGCGTCCACACTGTTTGCGGCCAGTAGATTGGCCAGATGGGGAGCGGGCGGTTGCATCAAGCTGCTCGGAAATGCAACCACCTTTGTCTCATTCGATGCACTTCCATTCACAGTGAACGTATAGTTGCCGGGCGGGAAGTTCGTCTCCAACTCCGTCTGATTGGTCAGGAACCCGCCGAACACCCAGTGTTCGGGTGCCGCGATATCCTGCACGAGGTTGGAAACCCCACCGCTGGGGAACATCAATGTGATGCCGGTCGTTGTGCGATTCGAGGCAAGGCTGGTTGTCGCCAGGTATATGTAAGGTTCCACGGTGTAGGACGTCGGCTGCGCGTTGCCGGTCTGGCTGTATAGGTCGGCTCTACCGATCAAAAACGTGGTAAACGCGTTCGTGCCGCTGCCGCTGCCAACGGTGTCACTCGTGAAAAAATACCCCGTCTTGGGCGGCTGTAGCCGGTTGCCACTCGCGTCGAACCCACTCGAGAAAGTCCAGTATACCTGCGCGGGCACCGTAAAAGCGGACACCGGTGAGCACGTCAAAACGTTGCTCGTCCCATTCCAGACATTCGACATCGCATAGGTGTACGAGTAGGGAGGCGTGGGGATTGGGGTGTAGAATTGAACGGTTGTCCGGTTCGTGTCCATCGTTGTGCTGAACGTAAAAACGACCAAGCTGTTTGATGAGATCCCGGTCGCTCCTTTGGTCGGCACCGTTGAAACTATGGTCTGACAGAATCCCTGGCCCAAGGTCATCAGTAACGTGGCCGTCGCGCGTCCCACCACGACCAGGTGGTGACTCCTAAAGTGCCCGAAACCGAACCTTGAAAATTTCAACTTGTGCATGCGATTATTCTCTGTGGAGATTACTCTGCCGGTTTTATCGCAGACACGCAGTGCAACACAACCACAAAACTGGGCGTTTTGCGCTTTTGGAACGCTTTTCGACCCTCTCAGGTGCGAACGGGTGCCAACAACTGAAACTTCTGGACCAGATTAAGCGGCTTTGAAACTTCAGGGAAAGGTCGGGGGGAAAGCAGCGGCGAAAACTTCATGAAGGGTCACGTCTCAACATTTGACAATTAGGGGTTTGACTTTCTGCGCACTTGTTGGGTAGCTGGCCTTTGTGGCACGACC
>DATGLT010000124.1:0-10302 GCA_035294005.1 Verrucomicrobiia bacterium | reverse complement strand
GTTCGTGTTTCAGAACGCCAGGACCCAAACAGAAGTCAATGACAACTCCGCCGTTTTGCCTTATGCTGGCAACATCTACACAGTAATGGCCAACGCCACCTATGCCTTGAACGAACGCACGGAGATTGTGGCCGGCTATTCATTCTCCACGGCGAACTTCGCCCAGAACAACTTTGAGGCAGGGCTTCCATTGGGGACCCACTACCACCAGCACGCCTTCCAGGCGGGCCTGACGCGCAGGCTGGGTAAGAACCAGGTGGCAGGCCTTCAATACCGCTACTACCGGTACAGCGATTCCAGTGTCGGAAATACTTCGGGTTTTGAAGCTCAAGCTGTGTTCGCCACCCTGACCTGGCGTTTACCGTGACGGAAAATTTCCAACTGAGTATCGAGGAATTTACTGAAACTTTTGTGTCGGCTCCAAGCTCATACGATAAAGCGGGACAACAGGCGCCACCTGTTTTCGAGCAGCTGGTGGAGTTGTATTACGGTCCGCTCTATCGATTTGCGATGAGTCTCTCACGAAGTGAAAGCGACGCCGGCGACCTTGTGCAGGACACGTTCCTTGCATGGGCGTCCAAGGGCCATCAGCTTCGTGAACCAAGCAAAGTCAAATCGTGGCTATTCACGACATTGCATCGCCGCTTTCTTGAGGGGCAGCGCCGGATCGTGCGATTTCCCCACATGGAAATGGAGGAAGCGGCCGAGGATCTGCCGCCGGTCGAGCCGGCCATGGTGGAGCAGCTGGACTCGCGAACCGTGGTGGAATTGCTGGCGAAAGTGGATGCGCAATTTCAGGCGGCCGTGGCGCTGTTTTATCTCGAAGACTATTCCTATAATGAAATAGCCTCGATCCTGGAAGTCCCGCTCGGGACGGTTAAATCGCGGATTGCGCGCGGGCTGACGCAATTGAAGACACTCGTAAACGAATCGACACAAAAGAGCCGCCCGGGAGGTCCGCCGTGACGATCGCGGAAGCCAAAGAGATTCTGCTGTTGTATCGGCCGGGAACGGGCGATGCGGAGGATCCGCAAATCGCCGAGGCCATGGAGCTGGCCAGGCGCGAGCCGGAGCTGGAGAAGTGGTTCGCCCAACAACAGGCGTTTCAATCGGCGATGCGGGCCAAATTCAGGGAAATTCAAGCACCGGAACGGCTGAAGGTGGCGTTGTTGGCCCGGCAAAAGGTCGTTCGTCCCGCAAATCTATGGCAGCGCCCGCCGGCGTGGCTCGCCGCTGCCGCAATTTTCGCGGTTTTGCTGGGAGTGGCAGCATTCATAGCGAGGTCGACCGTACCGGACCGCTTCAATAACTATCGCCAGAGTGTGGTAAATGCCGCCGTTCGGATTTATGGCATGGATTTGGAGACAAACGACATGGCGCAGTTGCGCCAGTTTGTCGGGAAACATGGCGCTCCCGACGATTACGAGGTGACAGGCCCGCTGGCCCAGCTTCAGCTTAAAGGAGGCGGGCTGCTGCGGTGGCGCGGCAACCCGGTCAGTATGGTATGTTTCGATCGAGGCGGCGGCACGATGCTGTTTTTGTTCGTGATGAAGCGTTCCGGCGTCAAGGATCCTCCTCCCCCTCCAGAAAAGGCCCAGGTCGAGCCAGTGGACGGCCTGTTAACCGCCAGTTGGTCGCGCGGTGACGATCTCTACGTTCTCGCCGGGCCGAAAGAGCCAGGTTTTCCAGAAAAATATTTGGGTCCGCGCTGAAGTCTTCTCAGCATTCAGTTCTGGGGGTTTAACCTAGTGGCCAGGTTTTTGGGGTGACGTACGTTTAGATCAAGAAAAGGAGATAGTTATGAACAAGCTCGAAATGAAGGGAAACTGGAACATCGCCAAAGGGAAGCTCAAAAAGAAATGGGCGAATTTGACGGATGACGATCTTCGCTTCGAAGAAGGGCGTGAGGATGAGTTGATGGGTCGTATCCAGAAGCGCACGGGACAGACTCGGGAGGCCATCGAAAAGGCTCTCGATGAGGCTAATTCGTAAGCCCGTCCGCTGAACGGCGGCGCTTTACCAAGCGCCGCCGGCAATCTCAGAGAATACCTTTTTTCTTCAGTATCGCGACCAGTGCGCGATCCATGAGTAATTCGGCCATCGGGCGAGTGGCTTCGTCCAGGGCGGCGCATGCTTCCTTGAGCCTGGTGATACCGTGAGATGTGGGTTCGGCATTCGAACTCTGAACTGCGGTTTCGACACGGCGGAGGGCCTGTTGAATGGCATCAATGGCTGGAGCATCCATTTCGCCGGCGCAATCCCGGAGTCCTTTGCGCGTCGCAGTAATTAATTCCTCGGCTTTCAGTTTGGCCTCTATCCATCGGCGAGCATCCATGTCCTCGAAGGCATGCTCGACGGATTCTTCGACCATCTTCTGAACGGCCGCGTCATCGACATCGACGGCGGATTTCATCTGGACGATCTTTTCGCGGCCGGTGTGTACGTCGCGCGCGAGCACATGCAGGATTCCGTTGGCGTCGATTTCAAATTGAACGCCTACTCGCGCGACGCCACGGGGTGCGGGTTGAAATTCCAGAGTGAAACTGCCCAGGTCCCAATTGTCTTTGGCGCGCTCACGCTCCCCCTGCAAGACGTGAATGAGCATGGATTTTTGATTGTCCACAGCCGTGGTGAACATCTCACCGGCTTTGAGCGGGATCGTCGAGTTTCGGGGGATAATGACATTCATCAGCCCGCCAAAGGTTTCGAGCCCGAGGCTGAGAGGGGTTACATCCAGAAGCAAAACATTCTTAAAGCCGCCCGACAGAATCTCGGCCTGGATTGCGGCGCCCAGGGCGACTGCCTCATCGGGGTTTTGGGATGTGTTCAGCTGCGGCCCCGGAGCTTTGTGAAAATCGACCCCCAGACGCACTCCGCCTCGAGGCTCCTGAAAATCGACGCAGCCAAACAAATCGCGCACAAATTGCCGCACCAGGGGCATGCGCGTCTGCCCACCGACGAGGATGACCTGGTCCAACTGGTTTGTCTCGAGTTTGGCGTCGGCAAGAGATCTGAGGCAATGGGCGCGCGTTCGGTTTATTATATCGCGTGTGAGTTGCTCGAGTTCGGCCCGTGAGAGCCGGCGGCTGAAACTGAAATTCGGAGTTAAAAACGGAAGCGCAATCTCCACTTCGAGCTCGTCAGACAAGCGGATTTTGGCCTGCTCAGCTGCCTCACGGAGCCGGGCCAGCATGGTTAGTTCCTGCACTTCGCGGTCGTGAAGTTGAGAACTCGCGTTCTCGAGCTGGTGCAACTCCAGTTGCGGTCCGCCGGCTTTTTTGATTTCGTCGGCAAGGAACTCCACGATCCTGCGGTCCAGGTCGTCTCCGCCGAGGCGTGTATTTCCGTTGGTCGCCAGCACCTGGAACACTCCGTCGTGCAATTCCAGGATGGATAAATCGAAGGTGCCCCCGCCCAGGTCATAGACGGCGATTCGGGACCGTTCCTGGAGACGGTTTAAGCCATAGGCCAGGGCGGCAGCGGTCGGTTCGTTGATGATTCGCTCAACGGTGAACCCGGCGAGTTCGCCTGCTTTTTTGGTGGCGTTTCGCTGGGCATCATTGAAGTAGGCGGGCACTGTGATCACCGCGCGAGTCACAGGCTCTGCGAAGAACCGCTCCGCATCGGCTTTGAGCTTCTTGAGAATCTCCGCCGAGATTTCCTCGGGAGTCCAGGCGCGCCCGGGAAGATCAACGGCAACAGGACCAGCGCCGTCGCGTTTGAGCCGGTAAGTCACTGCGGCTTCTTCGGGTGAAATCTCAGCGGCGCGCCGGCCCATAAAACGTTTGATGGAGTAAACGGTCTGAGACGGTTTGACGGTTCTGAGGCGATTGGCGGCAGAGCCGGTAATGGGCACGGATCCGGCCTCGGGAATATGCACGACCGAAGGGGTCAGACGCAGGCCCTCGGAGTCCGCAATGACCAGCGGGATGCCCGAATCCACCGTTGCCACCAGTGAATTGGTGGTTCCTAAATCAATGCCGACTATTTTGCTCATCTATGGAGTCCTGCAGTTTAACCGATCGGCCGCAAATGACAATGAAGCATGGGGGAGCGGATCGCCGGGCTTCACTCTTCTTAGGTCGATTGTCCTTAACCTGTCGCTGTCGACGCGGGAAGCCCGTGCTCCGGCGTCCAAGCCCGTTTGCCCTTGGAGGGCTATTGCTCTATTGTGGCCTCCGTGCATTGCGTGGTTACCGCAGGGCCTACTTATGAGCCACTGGATAGTGTCCGGCGTTTGACCAACTTCTCGACGGGAAGGTTGGGGAGCGAGCTTGCGCACTTCCTGAGCGACCATGGGCATCAAGTCACCCTGTTATTGGGCGAACATTCGACGTACCAACCTGGCCTGCAGAAATTCGAGGTTTTTGGCACAACGACCGACCTGGAGGAAAAACTGCGATTGGCGGCCCAGGGGCCGGTCGACGCAGTATTTCACGCGGCCGCTGTCAGCGATTTCAAATTCGGCAAAATCATGCACCGGGCCGAGAATGGGGAACTGACGGAAGTAGCGTCGGCGAAGATCTCAACACGGGAAGGAACTCTTTTGGCCGAGTTGGTGCCCACGGTCAAAATCATCTCGCGTCTGCGCAAATGGTTTCCTGACGCGAGGTTGATTGGGTGGAAATTTGAAGTGGAAGGAGAACGGGAACGAGTTATTGGTGCGGCGCTGCGGCAAATCGCAGAGTGCGGCACGGATGCCTGCGTGGCAAACGGCACGGGATACGGGGCGGGCTTTGGCTTGGTAACGCTTCAAAATCCGGCGATCCATTTAGCCGACAAAGCAGCGCTCTTCGAGGCGCTGTTGAAATTTGCCCTCGCACGAAAGGTATAACGGCCACTGCTTAAATTTCCAGGTGCCGGAGTTGAGCGATTCCGAATCGCAGAGGGAGCCAACCGACCGCGAGCGAGATCCCGCAGAAGCAGCAAATGCTTGTCAGTTCCCACCCGAGAGAGTGGTGCAGGCCTGAGGTTCCGAAGCTTAGCACCAGGATCGATACGAGGATGTACACGAAGCTCACGATCAGGCAGAGGGTGCCTCCAAAACCGCTGACGATCTTGCCCGGGTTGGTGTCCTTGAAATTGGGATAAAGGACTCCGAGACCGACCGCCAGGCCGTTCAATGAAAAGGTCATGACCGAAATGATCCCGGAAAAGAAAAGGATCCGATGCCAGCCCATTTTCAGCAGATACGAAGACAGCGTCATAAGGCTGAGAGTCACCAAAAGCGATCCCAGGCTCGCCAGCCAGTATTTGGCTTTTACAACCATGGCCATTCCCATGGGGGCCATCCCAACGATCCACAGGCGCCTGCCTTCCAATGAAAATTGAGGAAAGACGAAACGGGTTGTGAGAGTCGCCAGGTTGAGCGAACAGGCGCCCAGGTTCAGATACGAGACAAGGTTTACCCAAAAGAGGTTCGTGACCTGGTGCGAAAAGTGGCGCAGGTTCAAAATGTAAGCTCCGAGCAGCCCGAACAGCATGACGGATTGGCCCCACTGCGCGGTATCGCGCCAAAAGGTCCGAGTGTCTTTGACCAAAAGCGCCCGAACATCGGCTGCAATCCAGGGAAACAAACCGAGGAAAAGCTCGAGGATGCCCGGCGCTCCGGCGGCTCCGGCAGGACTCCGGCTGCGCAGCAAGGCAAGCCGGGGCCATTCGAGGAAACCGCTTCCGCGGCTTTGCACAGCGGACGCACCTTCATAAAAAACAGCACCTAACCGGGTAAAGGTGAGAAAGCCGAAGAACGCCACATTGCTCAAAAGAACCAGGATGAAGAAGCCGGCAATGCTCGTCACCCCTTCAGCCCATTGAATAACGCTGGTGGAAAGCCAATAGCTCGGGAGAAACGGGAACTGGGTGAACCGCGTTTTGACCAGGAGCTGATCCAACATGTCCAGAACGCGGGACTCGAGCAGGTCGTCCGATTCGGGCGGCACTCTCCACCATGCGCGCGCGGTGAACAGGAGGAGAACCGCGGCGGCCAAAATGACCAGCCTGAAACTGCGACGATCGATGTAGCGCGCGAGTGACAAAGCCATCCACGCGCCAGCCACTCCAGGCAGCAGGATGAACATTGCGACCAGCAGGACGGTGACCGCGTAGAAATGCCAAGGCACTGAACGGGTCAGTCCAAACGCGGCCAAAAACGGCGCGATAAGAAACAGGAACGCCCACGAAGCCAGCAGGCTGGATTCGATGAATTTCCAGCGAAACGTGGTTTCCCACGGGACTGGCGAGCTCAACAGGAAGGCAGCTTCCCTGTTTCTGAAAAAGTTGGTGTAACCAATGACCAGGTTGCTGAGCAGCAACAGCCCGAACAGTATCGCAAACAGAAGGTACAACAATCGCTCGGTGAGAACGCTGCCCAACCCGGGAAACGACGCGATGAACCGGAGCCCTTTGTAGAAAAGCCAAAACGAAACAACGGCATAGCCCGCAATCGAAGCGGAAATGACCGAGGTGAGCAAACGGGATTGCTGCCGCACGGATTTGAGGCGACGCCATGCCTGGAGGACATTCACCCGGGCGAGCAACAACAGCGGCGAACACGGTGAGACCGTCGGAGGCATTGGGCGGTAGCCTACTCGTCGTCGCCGGCCTCGCCGTTGCGGCGTTCCCAGCGGCGTTGCTGGCGCTCGGGCAGGGACGTGTCGGCTTTCACGTAATACGTATTCTCGCCGAACAATTCGTCGGCGGCATGTTGCAATTGCCGGGAGGGCCTTACACTGAAACGTTCGTGGGTTTCAACGAAAATGATTTCCCCGCCCGGTTTCACAAAGCACAACAGCAACGGGCATTTCCCCGGGTGCGCTGCGACCAAATCTCGCACTTCGTCCAGGCGCTGCGAAGTCAAATGCGCGCAATGCAGGCGGAAGTGCACCTGGCGCGTGAACTTCTGCGGAACATCATCCAGGGCCATGATTTCCTGGGGGAAAATCTTGGGGCGATCCTCACCGGTATTGACTTCGCCGATGACGAATATGGCTTTGCCCTCAACGAGCAACTCGCGGTTCTTGTCATAGTTCTCGTTCATACAGAGCACCTGAACAGTCCCTTCGAGATCTTCCAGGGTAACCAGCGAGTAAGGTTTGCCGCTCTTTTTGGAAATGCCGTTTTGCAATCCCGCGATCATTCCGCCCAACCGGGTCAGGCTGCGGTTGGGCAATTGGGCAAGGCTTTTGGTGGTCGCCAGAGAATATTTTTCCAGCACGGGCGCATACGGGGTCAGGGGATGACCGGTAACATAAAACCCCAGGAGTTCCTTTTCGCATGCGAGAAGCTCGTGCTCGGCCCACTCAGGCAAGCCGGGCTCCTGCGGCGTCTCGGCGGACTTTGAGGGAGCTTCCAGCGCGTCAAAGAGGGAGCTTTGGCCTCTCTGGCGATCGGAGATAATACCGGCAGCGCGGGTCAGAGTGCGATCGATTTGAGAAAACAGCGTCGCGCGAGTGCGTTGGAAACAGTCGCACGCCCCGCATTTGATCAGGCCTTCCAGGACTTTTCGATTGAGCGACCGGCTGTCCATGCGTTCGCACAATTCCGCGAGCGACTGGTACCGGCCGCCTTCGTTGCGCGCTTTGAGGATCGCTTCCACGGCGACTTCGCCAACGCCTTTGATAGCCGCCAGGCCGAACCGGATGGATTGTGATTGGGGCGAAACTGCGCCCGCGACAAGGCCGTCGGAAGAGGAAGCATGGCCGTTGGTTTTGCCGTTCAAGTGGCCGTTTGCCTTGGGACTTTTGGCAATCGGCTGTGCCGGAGCAAAATGAACCTGGCTTTCATTAACGTCGGGAGGAAGCACCTCGATGCCCATGCCGCGAGCCTCGGCGATGTACTGGCTGAGCTTTTCGGTGTCGCCCATGTCGTTGGTCATCATGGCGCAAAAAAACTCGACCGGGTAGTTGGCTTTCAGGTATGCGGTTTGATAAGCCACGATGGCATACGCCGCGGCGTGTGACTTGTTGAAACCGTATCCGGCGAACTTCTCAAGCAAATCGAAAATCTGGTTGGCCTTTGCGGTGGGAATATGGTTCACCCGCGCCGCTCCTTTGACAAAGATATCGCGTTGCTTGGCCATTTCCTCCGGCTTCTTTTTGCCCATGGCGCGCCGAAGCAAATCCGCTCCCCCCAGCGTATAGCCGGCCAGGGCTTGCGCGGCTTGCATGACTTGTTCCTGGTAAACCATGATGCCGTAGGTCTCGCGACAGATGGGCTCGAGCAATGGGTGCGCGTATTCGATCTTCACTTCACCATGGCGGCGGCCGATGAATTCCGGAATAAGATCCATCGGCCCGGGCCGGTACAACGCGATCAGCGCCGTGATGTGTTCGAGGGAACTGATCTGGAACTTGCGACACAGATCGCGCATGCCGCCTGATTCCAATTGGAACACGCCCAGCGTATTGGCTTTGTTGAGCAAGTCGTATGTGCGGGCGTCATCGAGCGGCAGCGAGTCAATCGGCACATCGATTCCGCGGGTTCGTTTTACCATCTCGCACGTGTTGCGAATGACGGTAAGGGTTTTGAGCCCCAGAAAATCCATTTTCAACAAGCCCATGTCGCCTACCGGACCCATGGCGTATTGAGTCACGACGCCGCCGTCTTCATCACGCTTGAGCGGGAGCAAGTTCACCAGGGGTTGGTCGCCGATAACCACTCCGGCGGCATGGACGCTTGCATTGCGCGCGATGTCTTCGAGCACCATGGCTGTGTCGATCAGTTCACGCGTGACTTCCTCGGTTTCGTACGCTTGCTTGAGTTCGGGAGATTGCTTGAGCGCTTTCTCAAGCGTCATTTTCAGATCGAACGGGATCATTTTCGCCAAGCGATCGCATTCGCCGTAGCTCAGGCCCATGACTCGGCCCACGTCGCGCACCACCGATTTGGCGCCCATTGTTCCAAAAGTGACGATCTGGGCCACGGCATTCTCCCCGTACTTCTGGCGCACGTATTCGATGACGTCTCCGCGGCGATCGTCGGCAAAATCGATATCAATATCGGGCGGGTTAACGCGCTCAGGATTGAGGAACCTCTCGAAAAGGAGGCCGTACCGGATGGGGTCGACGTTGGAGATCCCGAGCAGATAGGTGACAATAGAACCGGCGGCCGAACCGCGCGCCACACACGCCACTCCGCGTTCATGACCGTACCGGACGAAATCCCCGACGATCAGGAAGTAACTGGTGAAGCCGGTTTTCTCGATGACGGCCAACTCATGGCGCAAGCGGTCGAGGATTGCGGAAGCAGCGGCCTGAACATCCGGAGCGAGGACGTTGGCACCCGCATCCGAGGCCGAACCTGCGGAATCCGTGCCGGTCGCCTTATAAGTGGGAAGGCGCGTGGGGTCTTCCACGCGTTCCAGGATGAACTCCTGGCCCTGGGCTGGCGCATGCAAACCGTATCGCTTGACCAATCCCTCGGCCAGCAGCGCTCGGAGGTAGCCTTCGCGGGTATAATGTTCCGGCGGAGTAAACACCGGGTAATGCAGCTTGCCGAACTCGATTTCCAGGTTGCATTTCTCCGCGACTTCCAGCGTGTTGCGCACCGCATCGGGCACCTCGGCAAACCGGGCACTCATCTCCTCGGCCGAGCGCAGGTAGAACTGCTGCTCTGTGTATTTCATCCGTTTCGTGTCGGAGAGCAATGCCTGGGTGCCGATGCAGATCAGGCAGTCGTGGGCGTGAGAATGCGTCTGCTGGATGTAGTGAACGTCATTGGTCGCCACCAGCTTCAAACCGAACTCCTTGGCCCACGGAATAAGGTGCCGGTTGACTTTCGCCTGCTCCGGGATTCCGTGGTTTTGCAGCTCAAGATAGAAATTTTCCGCGCCGAAAATCTGTTTGAACCAATCCACGCCGGCTTTTGCTTTGGGCAATTGGTCTCTGAGGATTGCCTCAGGGATTTCACTGGCGAGGCAACCGGACAAGGCAATCAAGCCGTCGTGGTGGGCTTCAAGCAGTTCCTTATCAATGCGCGGCTTGTAATAATAACCCTCGAGGTGAGCTGCCGTAACAAGCTTGATCAGATTCTTGTAACCTGCTTCGTCTTTTGCGAGCAGCACCAGGTGATTGTAAACGTCACGCCCTCCGCTGCTGGTCTTCTTGTCGAGCCTGCTGCCCGGCGCCACGTAAACCTCGCATCCGATGATCGGTTTCAGGCCCTTCTCGCGCGCGGCCTGGTAGAAATCAACCGCGCCGTACAGGACCCCGTGGTCAGTGACAGCGATTGATGGGAATTTCAGCTCATGCGCCCGTTCCATCAACCGGTCAAGGCGGCACGCTCCATCGAGCAAGGAGTACTCGG
>DATGLT010000123.1:0-13077 GCA_035294005.1 Verrucomicrobiia bacterium | reverse complement strand
TCACCGCCGAAACCAGGGGGTGGTCACCAAGCACCACTCCCACCACTATTTTGGTTTCGCCGAAACTGAATGGAATCTCTTCCTGAAGGAGTCGCCACGCCGGGTCAAGCAGCTGCTTTATGTTTACCGGGTTCTCCTTACGGGCATCCACTTGATGCGCACGGGTGAGGTCGAGGCGAATCTTCTCACTTTGAACGAAGATGCCCGCCTCTCTTTCATCCCCGACCTGGTGGCCCGCAAGCATGCGGGACCTGAAAAATCCACCCTCGATGACGCCGACCTGCAGTTTCACGAGAGCCAATACCACAAGTTGCGGGCCCACCTGCAGAGTGCTTTTGAATCAAGTTCTCTGCCCGAACTGCCGAGTGATGAGACTCGGCGAGCTTTGAATGATTTGCTGATCAGGCTGAGGTTGAATAGATCGAGCAGTTCGTCAAAGCGACTTTAATTGGCCGGTAGCATATGAACACTAAGGATTTTATTCGTCTGGGCATTCCGTTGGGTGAAGCCACTCGGCGGGCAACTGGGTTTGTCAGCAGTTTCATTCTCGCCGGTGGCGACAAGACTCGTTTGGAAGAGGAATTGAAGGCAATTATCGCCAATCCTTCCGCATTCGTTCGGGACGACCTGCGCGGGGAGCTCGCAAAAGCACTGATAAACGCTCCACCTCCGCCGCGAACTGAACCGGTCAAATACCGCCAATGGGGTGAAGGACTGGAGCACGAAGCCGTGATGCAGATGGAAAAAGCCTGCCTGCTGCCGGTGGCAGTGGCCGGAGCTCTCATGCCAGATGCGCATGTGGGTTATGGACTGCCTATTGGGGGCGTCCTGGCGACTGAGAATACAGTCATTCCCTATGCGGTCGGCGTTGATATCGCCTGCCGCATGAAGATGACCGTGTTGGATGTGCCGCTCCGCGAACTGGAACGGCACCCGGAACGTCTTACTCGGGCCATCGAAGCAGAGACCCGCTTTGGCGTGGGGGCCAGCTTCAAGAACCGCCGACAGCACGAAGTCCTGGACGCGGACTGGGGCGTCAGTCCTGTCACCAAACAGAACAAAGATCGCGCATGGTCGCAACTGGGCACCAGCGGCAGTGGCAACCATTTCGTTGAGTTTGGGTTGTTCACTTCCCACGGACAAATCCATGGGCTGGAGGCGGGAACGTACCTGGCATTGCTGTCCCACAGCGGAAGCCGTGGAACGGGCGCGGCCGTATGCGATCACTACAGCAAGCTCGCGCTCAGCCAATTCCCGGACCTCCCGAGCGAGCTGAAACGCCTGGCCTGGTTGTCTTTGGACTCTCAAGAAGGGCAGGAATATTGGGAGGCGATGGAGTTGATGGGCCGCTACGCCGCCGCAAACCACGCGCTCATTCACAAGCATGTCGCCGCGAATCTCGGGGCCGAAGTTCTGTTGGATCTCGAAAACCACCACAACTTCGCCTGGAAAGAAAAGCACATGATCAAGGGTGTGGAGAAAGAGGTCATCGTTCACCGCAAGGGTGCTACACCAGCCGGTCAGGGTGTACTGGGCATCATCCCGGGCTCGATGGCTTCGCCCGGTTTTGTTGTCAGCGGCAAAGGCAATCCAGAGTCGTTAAACTCGGCCTCGCATGGAGCTGGCCGCGTCATGAGCCGCACGCAGGCGAACAAGACGTTCGAGTGGAAGAAAGTGAATGCTTTCCTGCGAGAAAAAGGCGTAACCCTGATCTCGGCGGGTTTAGACGAGGTGCCGATGGTCTACAAGAACATCCATGAAGTCATGGCCGCACAAAAAGACCTGGTGACCATCCTCGGCCAGTTCGATCCTAAGCTGGTCAAGATGGCGCCGCATGGCGAGCGGGCAGAAGACTGAGATGATCACCATCGACGGCTCAGAAGGCGAAGGTGGTGGCCACTGAGAGGACGCAGCAAGCCGGGTTGTTGAAATTCGATCGCGAACCGGCCGTCTGGTTCGACTTCGATCCTGATGCTGGCTCCAGGAAACGCGGCATCGACAGCCTCGTTGACGGCCTCCGCATCCCCAACCTCGAGAATTGTCTGGATTGCCGCCGCCAGATCTCCGCCGTCATGACCAAGGACCGGCGTGCGAGTTCCAAGCCTCGGGATTCGAGCCGGCGAATCGACATCCGTGCGAAGCTGATCGTAGAACCGCCAACTGCGAATGGTTTCCCGCAGCAGCAGAACTTCAGGAGCGTTGTTTGGATCGGCAATTTGTACGAAAATGCTCTCGAAGAGGCCCAGCCCGTCGGCGAGCGTTTGCCAACCCTTTTCTGTTCCCGCCCGCAAAGATGGTCCGGAACGGTCCACCAACATTCGTTCCGGCTTAAAAACCGCACCCGACCAGATGCACTCCCGCTTGATTTCCGGATCCAGCGCAAAGGCTGAGTTCGAGGGCGCCGGCAAGCCCATGGTGATGCAGTAGCCGAAATCCTTTCCCGAAAACCCGAGTTTCAAGCGAACGGCTTCTTTGCGCTGAGTTCCCTGAACGGCGACCCCTCCCTGTGCGCATGGCTTGCGAGATCTTTTCTGAGCCAGCCCAAAAGGTGGACTTCAGTCAACCTTCGCGAGCCAGCGAACTCACGATTCCACCGGCAGCTGTGTCGGCCAACAGCCGCAAAGCCTTATAGAGATTGGATTTTCCCGAGCCATTGGCCCCTTGGATGACATTCAGCCGGCCCAATGGAACGACGATACTCCTGAGCGAGCGGTTATTTTCGACGGCAAGCGTTTGGAGCATGTGGAAGCGAAACTGGATTTTCCGGCTGCTTTAGGCAATTGGTTCGGCCTTAACAAAAATCTCCTTCGGCGCCTGATCGAAATACTTGAACAGTGCCGGGCAGAGCCAACCTTCCATTTTGAATTCGGGCGAAAAATACCAGTTGCCGCAATACTCTTCACGGCGCCACTCCAGCTTCACTTTGTAACCTGGAAATGGCGTGGCGGAGAAGAGCAGCCGAAAGCCCTTTTGCGCGTTGGGGATATCGGCCACAAGCACATCGATCATCGCATCGGCGCTCGAAACGAAGGGCTCTTTGTTTAAACCAACGCGCGGATCATCAAACACCCACATGCCCTCGTACCGGTAAGGAACGATCAGGTTGAGGGCGTTCATTTGGGTTTGAAATCCCGCGCGCTAAGCACCTGGCCGGTTTGCTGTCCCTCTACTGCTGCCACATAGGCCGCGGCAACTTGCTCTGCCGGCATACCCGCCGAAGGATCCTTGCCCATGCTCTTCAACGTCTCGCTGACCCAGGGCGGGCTGACCACATTCACACGAACTCCGCGCGGCAGTTCCATGGCGGCAGCACGGACAAACCCCTCCAGACCGGCGTTGACCAGGCTGATGGCCGCGCTCCCCGGCATGGGCTCGTGCGCCAGCACTCCGCTGGTAAGCGTGAACGAGCCTCCGTCATTGATGTGTTTCATTCCCAAACGCACCAGGTTCACCTGGCCCATCAGCTTATTCGCGAGCGAGAACGCAAAATCCTCGTCCGTGAGCTTTTCCAGCGGAGCAAATCGCGCCGCCCCGGCAGCACAAACCACGGCATCAAACTGAGTGACCTTTTCGAAAAGACGCTTGATCGATTCTGTGGGCGCAAGGTCCACTTGTAATTCGCCTTTTGTCCTGCCGACCCTCACGATCTGGTGGCGAGTCGAAAGTGCTTTCTCGACTGCTTGGCCGATCGTGCCACTGGCGCCAATGAGTACAATTTTCATGGTAGGCCTTAGTTTCGGCTACAAACCTCGCAACGTCCAATAGTCTCACTTTGACCTCTTGGCCTTCGGGCGTTTGGCTTTAGCCGCGACCTCAATGGCCCTCCGCATCCAGGACTCCAATTGAGCAACGTCCTCCACCACATCGGCCGGGAGCTCGTAGTAGCCCATCGCGATGTCTTCCCGAACGGCCGAAACGGTTCCATACCTCGTTGCTCGAACGACGGTCGGACGCTTCGTAGTAATTGACTGCTTCGAAGTCCACCCCGCGTTCCTTCAGAAAATCGCAAAGTTTTCCTGCACTTGGTGCAGGTTGGTTTCTGAAAAACCGTCAATTTCGCTTTCATACATGTTTCAGCTAACGCAATCATGCGAACCAATCAATCGTTTCCGACTACACCTGCACAGCAAGGCTGAGCCCGGCGGCGGAGGCCCATTGACGAATGATTTCGCCGGAACGAACACCGGGCCATCGATTGCATTTCGCCCTCGCTTGAACAATAGCCTGTTTGTGTGGGTTAACTTCGATCGTGACCATCCGCTTTTCCTCACCTCTAGCTCGCAGTCGTAAGGACCAAATCGTCGTTTCTCCACGTCGACAACGATTCACATACGTGTAAACGCAGTGGTGCATTGCCTGACCTTCTGAGTGCAGTGCCGTGCTGTCTAGCAGTTCCACAATCGTCCAATCGCGGTCTCCTTCAGCCGGGTGCTTCTCCAGGAAGCGGTACCCGTGAAGGCCCGATTTCCTCCAGGAGCACCATGGAGCATTCTTTGTAATTCCAAGATCAGCATGCCATGCGGAAACCAATCTCAGAATGGATTTCAAAGTCCTGCCCTCCATGGAAAAGTTCGGCCAGGGCGGGCTCTGCGATTGAATTCCGTCCGTCGTTAGCACTTCGTCTCCAGCGAATTTGTTGGCATGAACGAAATCGACGATTGGGTTCACGTGTTCGAGCTGCATCTCCGGATGGGCGACAAAGAACCGAAGCACAGTCCGCCAGAAGTCTGGATGTTCGATCCTCTGGCCTAACCGGCCTCCGGCAATTTCTCGAGCAAGCTTTTCGCCGCCCCCCATTCCGCGTGTCTCAGCGAATCGGAGGGCTTGAGACACAGAGTAATGATCCGGCGCCCGGCGCAGATAATGTTCCATGCTGCGCGTAAGTATTAGCGGGAGGTTCAATGACCGAAAGCTGGAGCCACGGCCAAGTTTAATGAACCAAGATTGCTGCCGAAAACCTTCCGGTCCATCCGGCAGGTCCCAAGCTGAATCCATGAACCGGGGAACCGGGTAATAAGTCAGCAGATGTGCGGAAAGGGAACGGAACGCAGCTCTGATATTGCCGGGCTCGTGTCGCCAAGTTTCGCACGGGCGAATCCAATGGTTCTGGCGAGTGGCCAAGTTCCTTAGGCGATTCAACAGAAACAAAGGTGCAACCCATCCCGGCGTGCCGCGACCTAACGTCGGCTTCAGCAGGGAAGTACGCACGCGCACACAACCCAGCAGGCTCAGGAATGCCGCTCTGCCCTGCGCGTGATGGTCCAGTTCATCCAATGCCGCTTTGATTGCGGCGTCAATCCGGGTTGAATCCCGTTCTCTTTTTCTTCTGCCAAAACTGTCGATCTTCGATCCATTTACTAAAGCAAAATGATTGAGTTTCATCGCATCCTCCCGCGGCAGAGCCCGCGTCCAAAAACCTTGAATTGGGACGACCCTCCGTGGCGCCACCACCTCGCGGCTTTGTGCAGGCCGGAGAAAATGGTGCGCTCCGGAAAGCGAATTGTCGGCTCAGGTGCCAGGACAGATCGCTTCCGCGGAGGATACTAACGAGGGAAACGGCCGGCTGTGAAAGCGGCCGTTTGCGAAGAAATTATGACAGGCAGAACTGCATACCCTGGTATCTAGCCTGAAAAGGTCACTTGGTCAACCGGCCGCGCGAGTTTTCGCGCGCTTCTGTCTCATTTGAGAAAAATTTCAAGCACAATGAGAACATACCAGAACAATCGAATCTGTGTGATTAGCGCGTAATGGGCCAAGCGGATTCAAGTTTCGCCCAGAAACAGTAAGTGGTTACAAAAAACAAGAACAGCAGGATCGAAATGAGCAGCCAAATTAATTGCCACTTCGGTCGATCGTAGCTCGTATCGGCACCTCGTTGAAGAGCCGCATTCATAATGTACTGGTAGTTCTGGTGACGGCACAGTGCTTAGCTGTGGTTGCCAAAAGCTCTTCTTCCTTTGGCCGCGAATTCGCGAGGCGAATTTGGCCACTTTGGGCAAAAATCTCGCTGTATTTGGTGGCAACATTGCACTAAAACCGAACACCGCCCCTTTGGACCGTCTCGTCCGAAAGGAGGAGAAGGGAGACGTCTGTTCGAATGAGGAAAACGTGCACCCATCAGCTCACTGGCGAGCGGTGGTGAAAACGGCGATGATAATCGGATAACGGCGCGCAGAGAGATGGGCAGCACCCGCTATCACTGTTGCGTTTGGCGGCTGCTGGCTCTCGCCCGCCTGATCTAGTGATTGAAGCTGGAATACGCCATGTCAAAACCTGTTATTTGGACCGTGGACGACGACCCGGACGTGCTGAGGGCGGTGGAGCGCGATTTGCGCCGCCAATATGGCAATCGGTACCGCATTATGGCGGCCGACTCCGGCCCTTCGGCGCTCTCGGGGGTCGAACAGTTGAAATTGCGCAACGAACCGGTGGCCTTGTTTCTGGTGGACCAACGCATGCCGCGAATGTCTGGCGTGGAATTCCTGGAAAAAGCGCTGGAACTTTATCCCGACGCCAAACGCGCATTGCTGACCGCGTATGCCGATACAGACGCAGCGATTCGGGCTATCAACAGTGTCAAAATCGATCATTACCTGATGAAGCCGTGGGATCCGCCTGAGGAACGTCTTTACGGGGTTGTTGATGATTTGTTGGACGATTGGCAGGCCTCGTACCATCCGGTGTTTGAGGGAATCCGCGTGGTCAGTCATCGTTGGTCGCCGGCGGCAATGGACATTCGTGATTTTCTAGGACGAAACTTCATCCCGTATCAATGGTTGGACATCGAAAAAGACGAAGCCGCCAAACAGCTTGTGACCGGCAGCAAGACGGAATGTTCATCCTTGCCCTTGGTCGTTTTCCACGATGGTTCGTTTCTGGCAAGTCCCACTGCCGCTACCGTCGCGGCGAAGCTTGGATTAAAAACGCGCGCTGAACAGCCCTTGTACGATTTGGTGGTTGTGGGTGCTGGTCCGGCGGGGCTGGCAGCGGCCGTATATGGCGCCGCTGACGGGTTGCGGACGCTCTTGATTGAGCGCGAAGCGCCGGGGGGGCAAGCCGGTAGGAGCTCACGCATCGAGAACTACCTCGGTTTTCCGACTGGTCTAAGCGGTGGAGACCTGGCGCGCCGAGCAGTGGCGCAAGCCCGCCGTTTTGGGGTCGAAATTCTCACGCCACAGGAAGTAGCTAGCGTAAGAATCGAGGGGCCGTCGCGGGTGCTCAAGCTCTCGGATGACAGCGAAGTGATCACACGCGCCATGATCATCGCAACCGGCATCGCCTTCAGAAAATTGGATATCCCCGGCCTGGACAGGTTGCAGGGGGCAGGTGTGCATTATTATGCCCCGATGAGTGAGGCCTTCTCACAAC
Organism: Verrucomicrobiia bacterium; assembly: GCA_035294005.1. Taxonomy (GTDB): domain Bacteria; phylum Verrucomicrobiota; class Verrucomicrobiia; order Limisphaerales; family UBA8199; genus JANXQE01. Next base: position 5,709 of record DATGLT010000123.1, on the reverse strand, counting down.
GCGATGGCGAGATTTACATCGTGGGGGGCGCAAATTCGGCAGGCCAGGCCGCCATGTATTTCTCAAAATTTGCGCGCCAAGTGACCATGGTGGTTCGAGGGGAGAGTTTATCTGCCACCATGTCCCAATACCTTGAGGATCAAATTCGTGTCACGCGGAATATTGTCGTGAAAGCCAACTCCCATGTGCGCGAGGTGCTTGGTTCTGAGTGCTGTGAATCGCTCGTGATTGAGAATAAAAGCTCAGGAGAGAAGGAGACAGTCACTGCGAGTGCATTGTTGATCTACGCGGGAGCTGTTCCCCGAACGGAATGGCTTTCCGGGGTGGTCGAGCGGGACGCCCAAGGTTATGTCATCTCCGGTCAGCACTTGCTCGAGCGCGAGTCCCGCCGGCCAAAGGGCTGGAATGTGGATCGCGACCCTTATTATCTCGAGACGAGCGTGCCAGGGATCTTTGTTGCGGGGGACGTGCGCCACCGTTCCGCCAAAGGCGTGACCTCTGGGGTTGGGGAAGGTGCCATGGCAGTCAAATTGGTTCATGAATACCTCAGCACCTTATGATTACCGATCCCGCTTTGATCCAGTGCATTCGCCAGACGCCTCTTTTTTCAGGTGTAAAGGACGACCAGCTCGATTGCATTCGTCGGGGTGAAGTAATTGAGGTCTCCCCCGGCACGGTCCTGGTAGAAGAGAACGCACTTGCGGAGTCCTTCTTTTTGAATTTGTGCGGAGAAGTTCGCATCTCCCGACGGTACGATGACCAGGAAGTCCTGTTGGGAGTAAACAGGACGGGAATGTTCATGGGCGAGATTCCGCTTTTGCTGGATGCCCCCTGGCACGCCATGGTCCGCGTTTCCAAGCCCACACGTCTATTTCGATTGGACCAGGAGAACTTCTGGGTCATGCTCGGGAGCTGCCGATGCGTTGCAAAGGAGATCTTCCGGACTGCATCGAGTCGCCTGCGAAATCTTGAAGGCTACTCCAGTCAACGCCAGAAGCTGGTTTCGTTAGGCACGATGGCTGCCGGCCTGGCCCATGAATTGAACAATCCGGCCGCCGCGGCCAAGCGCGCTGCGGCGCAACTCCAAGAAACTGCCGCCAGAGTACAGTCGCTGATTTGCGAGCTGGGTCAGGATCTCAAACCCGAGCACTGGGAATCTCTCCTGAGAGCGGAACAAGATGCGGTGCGGAGGTTGAATGAGGCTGTTTCATTTGACTCGGTCGCGCGCAGCGATCGCGAGGAGGTCCTGACAAACTGGTTGGGCGGGCAAAGTATTCCCGGGGCCTGGGAGCTGGCCTCAACGTTTGTCGGTGCCGGGTTGGATGCGAGTTGGCTTGCCGCAGCGATGCAAAAACTCCCGACGGAAAGCCGGACTGCTGCCCTCAACTGGCTTGATGCCCGTTTGATTCTGCACTCCCTAATTAAATTGGTGGACCAAAGTACCGGACGAGTCGCGGATTTGGTAAAGGCGATTAAGTCATATACACACATGGATCAGTCCCCGATTCAAGAGGTTGACGTCCACGAAGGGATCGAAAGCACGCTGACGATGCTGGGATACAAGTTGAAAAACGTGCAGGTAATCCGGGCATTTGATCGATCCATACCGCGGATCACGGCCTATGGAAGCGAGTTGAATCAGGTTTGGACCAATCTAATAGATAACGCCATCGATGCAGTCTCTGGTTCCGGCAAAATCTGCATCGGAACTTTCCTCGAAGACAATCAGCTGGTCGTGGAGGTTGTGGACAACGGGCGGGGCATTCCGGAAGACATTCAGGGTCGGATTTTTGAACCATTTTTTACGACCAAAGGTGTCGGCTCAGGCACCGGCCTAGGGCTGCTGATCAGCCATCGAATCGTGGCTAACCGCCACGGAGGCGAAATTGAGTTTGAATCGAAGCCCGGCGAAACTCGCTTCAAAGTCCGGCTGCCCCTGACGCGGTCGTTGGCCGCTCCAACGCACCCTGAACAGGGCATTTCGCAAGCGCTGCAGGGTTCCAAGTGAGGAACCCGCGCCGGATGGCACGTTCTCGAAAGACCCCTGTCGTCGTCACCGGCAATTAACAAAGCGCGCTTAGCGACGGACCAGAACCTGTGCTATTCTGTGCCGGATTGCAGGCCGATTGCAAATTGAGGCGTTCGATCGCCTTAACATGACTGCCACTCGACAGGAACACGACCGCAGCACACAAACTCTTGACCCGGCGAAATGCGTCGCCAGTTCAGGGGATTCATCACAAGACGCCCGCCGCTGGGCCGAGGCGGCTCTGGCCGGTGAAAAGCGCGTGCTGGAAATGATTGCCGGGAGCCAGCGCCTGAAGTCGATTTTGGAAACGCTGTGCCAGGTGATCGAGGACCTCTGTCCGGGCTCCCTATGTTCGATAGGGTTGCTCGATGCAAAAGGCGAGCGTCTTTATATTGGCGCGGCTCCGAGCTTCCCCAAGAGCTGGAGCGAGGCGTTTAAGGGACGGGAAATCGGCTTGCACTGGGGGCCGTGCGGAGCGGCCGCCTCCCGCACGGAGCAAGTGGTTGCCTCGGATATTCGGTCGGATCCCGCATGGGCGCAGTGTCGCGAGACAATGTTGTCCCACGGAGTGAGCGCATGCTGGTCTACGCCCATCTTATCATCTCTGGGAAAAGTCGTGGGGACTCTCGCGCTCGTGTCCAGAAAGCCCTGCAGCCCTACGCCTAGGCACCAGGGTATCATCAGGCAATTTACGCACCTCGCGAGTATTGCTATCGAGCGCACCAGGGGTGAGGAGGCGCTTCACCGAAGCGAAGCCTACCTGGCCGAGGCACAAAAACTGAGCCAAACGGGCAGCTTCGGTTGGAATATTTCGACAGGAGAAATAATTTGGTCGGATGAAACGTATCATATTCTCGGTTACGATAGAGGGCTCGAGCCGAGCCTGGAGCTTGTGCTCCAGCGCATTCATCCTGAGGACATTGCTTTGGTTCAACGGATGATTAGTGCGGCTTCCGGGGACCGAACCAATCTTGATTTCGAACACCGGATTGTGATGCCGAACGGGCTGGTGAAAAATCTGCACGTGATTGCCCACGCAAGCAAAACCTCCTCGGAAGACGTGGAATTCATTGGCGCGGTGATGGATGTGACGGCACAAAAGCGTGCCGAGGCCCAGGTTGCGGGCGAGAAACGGCTTCTGGAGAGGATCGCCCGAGGGGGTCTTCTTCCTGAGATTCTGGACGTCTTGTGCCGGTATGGCGAGGAGTTATCTGGGAATGCGCTCGTTTCGATCCTCCTGGTCGACCATGATGGCAAGACCCTTCGGCACGGCGCATCCCCAAGCCTTCCGAAGAGTTACACCGACGCAATCGACGGCGCGTCTATAGGGCCTCGTGCGGGCTCCTGCGGAACCGCGGTTTTCCGCCGGGAACCAGTCATCGTTTCAGATATTGCGACGGATCCACTGTGGGAGGATTACAGAGGCTTGGCTTTGCCGCACGGCCTTCGGGCATGTTGGTCCACGCCCGTTTTCTCGGCATCCCGAGAAGTGATAGGGACTTTCGCGCTTTACTCGCGTGAGCCAGGCGGCCCGACTGCAGAACAGCGGAACATTATCGAACAACTGACGCACCTTGCTGCTGTCGCCATCGAACGCGAGCGAGCGGCAGAAGCTTTGTTGGCTTCTGCCCAGTTGGCCCGAGGTCAAACCGAGGCGCTGAGCCGCACGTTGGATGCCATGGTGATGGAGTCGGCCCCGGACCGGCTTGTCGAACATGTGCTGCGCACCATCGTCCATCAATTGGGAGCTCACAGCGCGGGTGTGTGGTTGCGGAACCAGAACACGGGCCTCATTCACTTCGAATTTGCTTTTGAACAGGACAAATTAATTACCGCTGCCGATGCCGCTCTGGCGAAGATCACTCCCGCTCTTAAAATTGAGGAGGTGTGGCCATGGCAAGAGGTTTTTCGGACCGGAGCCCCCAAAGCCATGGAGGACATCCGGGAAGGCCCGTCCTTTCCCTGGAGAGACCACGTGCTAGCAATGGGAGTTATCACGGTACTGGTCGTACCGATGTTGGTCGCCGGCCAGGTAGATGGGCTCATCGGCATCCGGTTTACGCGCAAACGACAATTCCGAACTGAGGAAATCGAATTAGCCCAAGCGTTGGCCCATCAGGCGATGCTGGCGATTCAACTCATGCGCCTCTCCCGCCAGAGTCGCGAGGCGGCTGTGATTGCCGAACGGAATCGAATGGCCCGGGATATTCACGATACGCTCGCGCAAGGTTTTACAGGAGTGATTGTGCAGTTGGAAGCCGCAGCGGACGCGAACTCGGACGGCTTGACGAAGCAGGCGGATGAACACATCGCTCGCGCCGGCGATCTCGCCCGCGGGAGCCTGCGAGAGGCACGGCGTTCGGTGAAAGCACTCCGGCCCCAAGCCTTGGAGGAGAAGGATCTGTCAGGGGCCTTGGAAGACCTGCTCGCGAACATGACGACAGGCACCGAATTGCGAGCTCAATTGGTGTTGGAAGGCACAGCGAGAACCCTTCCCGCTCTCTGGGGTGAATACCTACTCCGCATTGGTCAGGAAGTCCTGACAAACTCATTACGGCATGCATCGGCCACGCAGTTTAAGGTGCATCTCTCGTTCCTGCCTGACCAAGTTCGCCTTCTGTTTCGCGATGATGGAAACGGGTTTGAACCCGGGCGCAAGCACGACGGATTTGGCCTGGTTGGAATTAGAGAACGAGTGGAAGGAATGAACGGGCAATTGACGATTGAAAGCGGCAAGGGTATGGGCACGACGATTTCAATAGCGTTACCTTACGCAAATAACGCTTAACTGATGTGGTTATGACATCCGAACCAAAGCAGGCAGGCAACGAGACTCTGGTGTCGACAGGGCACGTCCGGAAAACCCCGACTGGCGGGCGTGCGGACCGGATTCGAGTGCTGATTGCAGACGACCATGTCACAGTTCTGGAAGGCCTGGCTGCAATAATTGGGCGGCAAACGGACATGGAAGTCGTTGCTGAAGCGACTAATGGTCGGGAAGCCGTTGAATTATGGCAGCAGCATCGGCCCGACGTAACCCTTCTTGACCTTCGCATGCCGATGCTTGACGGAGTCGGAGCGATCGAAGGGATTCGCCGTCAGTGGGCATCAGCAAGGATCGTCGTTCTCACAACCTTTGATTCCGACAACGAGATTGCCCGCGCGATTAAGGCAGGCGCCAAAGGCTACCTGCTTAAAGATGCCCGACGCGAGGAGTTGCTGGATTGCATTCGGAAAGTAAACGGCGGCCAAACCTGTCTTCCCACGGCGCTTGCCGCCAAGCTCGCCGAGAGCATGAGCAGTGAGCCTTTGACTGGCCGCGAGCTGGACGTGCTGAATCTGTTGGCGGGTGGCAAAAGCAACAAGGAAATTGGCACCCAACTATTCATCACTGAAACAACAGTGAAGTCCCACCTTCGCAGCATCTTCAGCAAGCTGAACGTCCTCAGCCGGACGGAAGCAATTACGACCGCCAGCCGCCGAGGTTTGGTGCAGTTGTAAGCGTCCGCTCCTCAGTGATGAGACGGTGTTTTTCCGTCGTGGTGAACGCCGCTGCATTGTTCCTGACAAAATCCTGCACGCTCAGCGGCCGTTGACCCGTTAGCATCAGCACTTCGTCCGACATTCGGTCGAACCAGCCCGCGCGATGCATATCGGCCATTGTTGCGAGGTGGTTCACG
>DATGLT010000122.1:0-22022 GCA_035294005.1 Verrucomicrobiia bacterium | reverse complement strand
CCCAACCCCGGGCGGGACAAATCCGGGATCAGGTCACCGTTCACCGGCTTTGCCGCGCCGTCAAAGAATTCATGTTCAATTCGGTAATGGTCGTAAAAGTACTCGACGTTGCATGCTCGCGGGGCGGCGCAGCATACGTGCTGGTGAATGGACGGCGCTGTGTGGGCCGACAACGGCATTACAAAAGCGTCACAGAGCGTCGCCACCTGCATGAAACCGGTGATGCCGCCGCAACGCGTCGCGTCTGCTTGCAAAACGTCGACGGCCCCCGCCTCCAGCATCCGGCGGAAATAAACGAGATCGTACCCATACTCTCCCGCGGCAATCCTGGTGGCGTTGGAAACGTGCTCCCGAACGAAACGCAGGCCCTCCAGGTCGTCTGACACCACCGGTTCCTCAAACCACCCGACTGCGTCCGTGTCAAACTCCGTTGCGGTTTTCAGAGCCTGTTTGGGTGAGTAGGCGCCGTTGGCGTCCACGAATAATTCTGTGGCCGGACCGATTGCCTCTCTGGCGCCGTGGATGCGGGCCGCATCGTTCTGGGAATCACGGCCGATCTTCATTTTTACGCTGCGCAGGCCCATTTTGGCCCAGTCCGAAAGTTGGCTCTGCAATCTTGGAATCGAATAGGATGTAAAGCCGCCGCTGCCATACGCAGCGATCCCGGGCCGCACCTGCCCAAGGAGTTTCGCCAGCGGCTGGTTTAAAAGACGTCCCTTCAGATCCCACAGGGCGATATCGACGGCGGCAATGGCCATCGAACTAATCCCCGGCCGGCCCAGGTTTCGCACCGCGCAACCCATGCTTGCCCACGTTCCGGCAGTATCCATGGCGTCACGACCGAGAACCACGGCCTGGAGTTTTTCCTGGATGAGCACCGCTGTGCTTTGGCTGGCGTAAGTGAACCCCAACCCCTCGATCCCTCCCGCAACGATTTGCACCAGAACCAAAGTCGTCGAGTCCCATTCCAAAGTGCCATCCGATTCCGGCCCATCGGTAGGAATTTTAAACGTGGATACTCGCAACTCCTCGATTTTGGTCTCCATATCGTTCAGCTCCATGGGCTCCCGTGCCACGCTACTCTACGCCCGCAACAGACCACTCCTTCAAACAACAGGATAGTTTACTCCTGATTCCTGCCGAATGTTCTGAATCCGTATGGGGGGAACTCCCTCCCTTCCTTATCTCCTGGAACCCCAGGATAGATTCGCAGGAGAAACCGGCAGATCAGAGCCGTTATTCGTTTATGGCTAAACTCGGCTAAACTGAGCAAGCGGTCCCGCCCTCAAAGGGTTATCAAGGTGCGGTCTTTCCTGGCGTCATTAGCAACTGCCAGGAGAAACTAATCCGTTGCAAGTCCTGCTGCTGGGTCGGATGTTGACGGGCAAAATCTTGCAACAATTGTTTAGCCTCGCTCTGGTGTCCGGCTCCGACCAACAAATCGGCGAGGCCGCTTACAGGTTCCGGGTTTTCAGGCCAAAGTTGTGATGCCAACCGATATGCTTGTTCGGCCTCTCCGTTGAAGTTGTGCGCCGCCAGCAGGTTGGCCGCTGCGACAGTATCGTGGGAGTAAGCCTTGAGAGTGTCCTGCGAATCTGCAGCCTGTGGGGCCTCCAATAATTGCTGCGCAGCGGCTTGCCAATATTGAAGCGATTGAGCGGCCCGTTCCGGCGTAAACTCGGCTTGCGGGTCCCGCGCGCCCAGTTCCATGATCGGTCCGAGCGGAACAGCGTCCGGATACGTGCTCCGAAGTGGGAACGACTCTTGCAGGGCGAAGGAAAGATCCGGGTTTTTTTGCATCAATCTTTGGAGCAAGGAGGCGTTGATGAGCATCACGCTGACCTGCCCGCCCACTTGAACTTTCCCGTCCGACATTTGAATGTCTTCGCCCCGGTGCACCTGCTTGGGTTCATCTGGAAATTGCAAGTCGTGTTCGAGTCTCTTCTGCGCATCTGCGACGTACGACTGAAATGCGGCCTGTGAATCGTCGGCATTCAGGGTCGTCAACCTGTCGCCATAAAGCGTATTGACGAAATCAAGGTACCGGCTGTCCGCCAGCGCATTTTGCGTGAGGATGACATGCTGTTCGCCGTCGCTGGTTTCATTCAGCAGTTCAGGTATCCAACGGCCATTGTCGGTCCCGCCCACGTACACCATTCCCGGGCGCAGGGAATCAAGGATGGCATTGCCGTAATCCAGGAGCTTTTGCGCGGGCCAAAGGTGAGCCTGTTCAGCCGCGCCGTATGCGTCCAGGACTGCGGGCCAAAATGGATCCATTTCCTCCCAATGATTGCTCGAAGATTCGTACTGCGCCGAGTGCGGCGATAGTTTGTCCCATTGGGCTTTGATATCCTCCCACTTGCCTGCCTCGACCGCGTCGAAAAACTTCTCAACTTCGGAAGGAACTTGCTTTTGCAGACGTTTCCCAATCCCTCGCGCAATGTTGCGGCGGCTGCGGCCAAACTGGCTCACTTTGCCCGCCACGATTTCCTCCGGTGTGAGAGTTGAAACGGGGCTGAAAGTCCGTGGCGGCCTGCTTGGCAGCGATGATAGCGAACCCCCAGCTGCATCCGTTTCCGCAGGAATACTGGACGCAACCTCCGAGACACGCTTCTCCTTGCGACCCGCCCGTAGCAACCCAGCCACTACAAGGAGAATGCAAGCGACGGCGAAAACCCATATCAACCTGGAGAGGGGTGGAGGGCCCCCTCCGCCACCGGACCCCGGATAGGACTTTTGGTTCATCTTCGGAATGTTGTTTATGCCAAATGGACACCGCGAAGGTGGAGATTTGTATCCTAAAATTCAGAAACCACGCGCAGCAGGGGTACAAAACGACGCACGGTGGACGCGAAGCATCCACCGTGCGTTTCGAATTTCGGTTATGGTTCTCTGCGCTACTGCAGTTTAACGCGGTAGAACTTGGCCCCCGCACCCGGCGTCACCGTGTAAGTCGGAGCTGTTGCTCCCTGCACAGTAGTCCATGGGCCGCTCGGACTATCTGATTGGACGAGGGTGCCGGCTTGCCATATCACCACCGCGTTTGTGCCGGAAGTTGCGATGCCCAGCGATGGCGGGGTCGTGGCAGCCGCGTAAGCGTCAAGAGCGGCGCCGAAATGCCAGCCGGAATAATAGATCTCGTAGACTTCCAGGGGTGAGAGTACTCGATGCCAGACGCCAAGATCGTCCAGGCTTGCGGAGCCCGGTTCGGGGTACGTCCCGGTGGGATCCTGGCCGATGGTGATGGTGTTGGTGGAGTCAAAGGCGCCGACGCTTGCGATCGACGTGGAATTGACCTGCGCCCCGTCCAGGTAAGTCAAGGCCACGGCCGCATCACGGTCAAAGGTGGCAGCGAAGTGGTGCCATGCGCCATCATTGATTGAGTTGTCCGGGCCATTGACATCCACGTTGTTGGTGGCGGTGGCCGTGATTTGATCGAGGTCCCATTGCCAGCCGCCCAACTGGTAGGATGGAGAGAACGTGAAGCCCTGGTTGTTGTCCGAGTTAACGGCGCTGCCAAAGAACGGAAGATCGCCGGCCAGGTAGTTGGTTGGTAACCGGACCCAGAAGGCCACCGAGAAACTGGTGGTTGCGCCGAACTGCAGGTCAGCTGGCTTGCCGAGGGTGACATAGTTCGCGTTGGTAACGTTGCCACCCGAAGCTCCCGTATCGGTCGCCGTGCTGTAGTGCAGTGCCTGGCCAATCGGGCCGGGAACGAAGGTGGGGGAACCCACAGCGGTTCCGTTGTTGCCCCGTCCGGAGGAATCCGCGTAATTACCGTCAAATTTCAAATGGAGGACCAAACCGTTGGTGGCGTTTGCAAACGTGATTGGCGGCAGAACCGTCAATGCGGCCGAAACGCTGCTGTTGGTGCCCGCCGGGTTGATCGCCATCAGCACGTAGGACCCCGTGTTGGCGAATTGAAGTTTGCCAAACGTTAGCGACGAATTAGTCGCGTTGGGAATGGCAACCCCGTTTTTGAACCATTGATAGGTCAGCGGCACGCTACCTTCAACAGTAGCCGAGAGCGTTGCCGGGTCGCCGACTGCCAAAGTCACCGGCTGGGGCTGCGTCAGGAACACGGGTTTGGTGTTGGTGCCATAAAGCGCCTGCACGTAGTGGAATTGAATCCGGTCCGGGGTGAGCGCGTGATTGTAAACGGCCACCTCGTCAATGGTTCCCTTCCAGCGCGCGATTCCCTGGAAGTTGGTGCCCACCGCGCCAATCAGGAAATCGAACTTCCCGTTGCGCACGAAATCTCCAAACGGCCCCGAGACGAGTTGGCCGTTCAGGTAATTGTTCTGTTGGCCCGAGCTGCTGTCGAATGTCGAAACAAAGTGCGCCCAGCGGCCGTTTGAAATGTTGCCCATTGGGGCGAAATACCAGACGTACTGATCGTTTTCACCGACATCCGATTCGTAAGTGCCATCAGGGTTCGCTTTGAAGAAAATCCCTTTGTGGGCGGAGGTGTCGAAGGTCGAAACGACCGCGCGGGTGGCCGTGTCGTCGGTGAGGAGGCCCCAGGCTTCAATCGTGAAGTTTATCGTGTTGAGGGCGGGGGAGTAAGGCACATCGCCGTAGCTGCTGGTTCCATCAAAAGCGACGGCGGTGTCGGGCGCGCCAAAGGCAACAACCCCGGGTGCCCCAAAGGTTACACCGGTGCCGACATACGCGCCGTCGTGGCGGCCCATTGCGTCCAGCATCACGGTCGAGCCGGAGGGCTCATCCAAACGCCACCATGCCTCCGGACCGTCCGCGACGACTGCTCCCTCGTAGGTGTTGGGGCCGGGAACAATCACATTTACGGTCGCAGACCCGCCAGAAGCGCTGCCCAACGAATTGGTCACGGTCACGGAGTAAACGCCGGCGTCTGCGCCGGAAACCCCTTGGACGACATAAGAGGACGCGGTTGCACCGGCAACGTTGGTGCCGGCGTGCTTCCACTGGTATTGCAATTGGCCGCCACTGGCTGCGACCGTCAGGTCGAGCGTGCCGCCCTCGTATAAGGTCCGGCCAACCGGTCCCTGAGAAACCACGGGCTGCGTCGGAGTCTGCACATTGATGACGGCTTGTCCGCTCGTCACTTTTCCAAAATTGTTCGTGACCACAACGTCGTAGGTGCCTGAGTCCGTCGACTTCAAGCTCGCGATGGAATAGCTGCTGGCAGTAGCGCCCGCAATTGCGGTTCCGTTTTTACGCCACACATAACTCAAAGCGGGAGTGCCCCCCACATCAATGACGAGATCCAGCGAATCGCCAATGTACGGTTGATTTGCGGGGCTGCTGACGTCCGAGAAAATCTGCGGTCCGACTCCGCCCAAAGCGGCACCGTATTCGCTGTAGAGTTCGCCTTCGCTCAACGCTCGGTTAAACACTGCGACCTCGTCGATGAGGCCCTTAAAAAAGAGGTTGGTCGCCGCTTGAAAATCCGCGCCGAACAGCATCGGCCCCTCAAAAAGTTGAGGCGCATGGGTCACGAAATTCGTTGCGCCGTTCCACGATCCGGAATTGGTTCCCGGTCCGGCATAGAGCGCCGCCTGGTTGGGCTGGATAACCAGCGCGACATAAGTCCAATCCGAGTCCGAAAGCGAGATGCCGCTGGCCCAGTTGAAGGTCGATGGATCATCATTCCAGTTGTAACTCAAAGCGAGGCCGCCACCGATGTCGGTCGTAATTCCGGCTATCGTGGTTCCGGAACGGGTCAGCACCAGCGGGACACCCGCGTTTTGAGAACTTCCGTTGAACCAGCCGGTAATCGTGACCGTGTTGGTGTTGAGATTGAGCGCGGGGACGCTGACATACCCGCCGAGCCCGTCAAAAGAAACGGCTTTGTTGGCGGCTTCGAAACCCGGGTAAGGTGGCGGTTTCGGGCCGGGGGCGCCAGGCGCGGCATCATAGACATAGTTGCCGGTTGCAGCGGTGCCAAGTGTTCCCAAATTGGCAGCGGTGGGGTCGGCAGGCTCGTTGAAGCGCCAGTAACCAGCCGGCGAATCGGCTAGAACGACCTGGCTGTACGGGGTGGCAGGGGCTGAATTGGTTCCGGCTTGGTAGTGCGCCAGGACTCGCGCTGGGCTTAAAGCGCTGTCATAGACAGCAGCTTCGTCGATTTTGCCTGAGTAAGTGAAATACCCAGCCGAGCCGTCGGCGCGAGCGCCAAACGTGAGGGGGATCGCGCTATTGGTGTTCGGCCGCGGGGGCGCTGTAAACACGTTGGTGGCTCCTGGTACGCCGTCCACGTACGTGATGATGTTGGTGCCGTCGAAGACACCCACCACATGGTACCATTGGTTCGTGTCGAGTGTCATATTGACGCTCGCGCTGGTGAGGCTCGTCAGACCATTTTGGTTGTACTGCCTGAAAAGCCAGCCGTTTCCGTCGCTAAGAGTCGAGTTCCCCTGGTAAAATAACCAGCCATTGCGCTGGGCGGGAGTCGATATGAATTCCACAGATGCGGCCGGGCATTCCAGGGCGCCTGTCTGTGCCGGCTTCGCCCAAAATTCTACCGTCAAAGGACCTGAGGGGTTCCATTGCGGCTGGTAAGGAATGCGCACCCGGTTGCTGCTGACAAGGCCAGCAAAACTGACGGCCCCGTTCGATGGTTCGCTCACAATTGCACCGGGAGCGACCCCTCGATTGGCGGAAACATAGACGCCGTTGCCGCCGGCGCCGACGCTTCCGATGTTTGTAGCTAAAACAGGCGGAACCGGTGGTGGGGTGGTCTCGTTCAAGCGCCAGTACCCGACGGGTTGCTGGCTTAAAACCGTTGAAGAGTAGTCCGCGCGCGCCGTCAGCGCGCCGGTGATCGCCAGGATCACGGCCGTGGCCGGAATGGGAATGTTTTTAAGAAAGTTCTGTCTCATAGGTTGGGGTTACTATCACGTCACATTGGCAGGAAAACAGCGCCAGCATTTCGGACGCCAAGCACGGCGGCCACCAGCACTCGTTCAGTCAAACCCTCTGTTCCACTCAGACTCTGCTGCAGAAACGCTTTCAATAGGATCCGGATCCCCTGCTTTGGTGGCACCCGATTGAAATTCAGCCGCGTTTTGGCGGCATGCTTCACCGCGTGTCACTAGAGGATCCGATGATGGGGTACCTGAACGAGACCACTTTGACAAGAGCCTATTGGGGTTGTAACCAACTTTTTTGGCCGGTTCGAACGCCGGATTTCTTTGTTTCTATTTGCTCAAATCGCTAATTTTTCGCCTATGAACAAGGGACAAGTGGCTGAAGTGCTCAACCAGATCGCCGTGCTCCTCGAATTGAAAGGCGAGAACCCGTTCAAATCCCGGGCGTATTCCAATGCTGCCCGCGCGCTCGAAGGCCTCGATGAGCCTCTCGAGACTGTTATCGCGGAAAACCGTCTCGGCCAGGTCCCCGGGATTGGAGATGCGCTCCAAAAGAAAATCACCGAACTCGTTGCGACTGGCAGGCTTGTTTACTTCGAGGAACTCAAGGCCGCCATTCCTCCCGGACTTGTGGCCATGCTCGAAATTCCAGGGGTCGGCCCCAAAAAAATCAAGATGGTTCATGACCAGCTTGGGATCAACAGCGTCGAGGAGCTCGAAAAGGCATGCAGGGATGGCCGAATTGCCAAGCTCAAGGGATTTGGCGAAAAGACTGCCTCCAACATATGCGAGGGCATTGCCCGGCGCCGGGATTATGCCTCGAAGCATTTGCTCATCGATTGCCTGTCGCTCGGAGAGCAATTGCTCGACGCCTTGCGGGCTCATCCGGACGTCGTCCGGTGCAGCACCGCCGGCAGCCTTCGCAGGCATCGCGAAATCATCGGCGACGTGGATTTGCTGGCCTCCTCAAGGAACCCGAGTTCTGTGTTGGATTACTTCTGCGCGCAACCGGGGGTCCGCAACGTGATCGGCCGCGGTGAAACCAAGGCCAGTGTTTTTTTCGAAACCGGGATTCAAGCCGACCTGAGGGTCGTCACTGATGCTGAATTTCCGTTCGCCCTCATGTATTTTACCGGGAGCAAGGAACACAACATCGTCATGCGCCAAAGGGCTATCGAGCGCGGCTTGCGGCTCAATGAATATGGGTTGTTCCGTTCCAAATCAGAAACTCGAGATCCCGCCCTGCTGGTCCCCTGCAAAACTGAACATGAAGTCTTCGAGCAGGTGGGGCTCCATTTTGTGCCTCCGGAGATGCGGGAAGACATTGGCGAAATCGCTCTCGCTGAAAAGGCGCCGATCGACCGGCTGGTGGAATGGACGGACCTGAAAGGCTCGTTGCATAATCATTCAACCTGGAGTGACGGCCGGCAGACGCCCCGGGAAATCGCCAGTTCGATGCGCGAGTTGGGCCTCGCCTACTGGGCTGTTACCGACCATTCCAAGGCTTCATTCCAGGCCAACGGCCTGGACGTGGAACGGGTAAAGAAGCAAATCAAAGAGATCGCGGAAATCAACAAGGCCCTTGAAGACGAAGGCGCTGACTTCCGGCTGCTCACCGGGGCTGAAGTCGACATCCTCCGCGATGGCCAGCTTGATTTTCCTGACGATCTCCTGGCGGAACTCGACGTTGTGGTGGCCAGCCTCCACCAGAGCTTCAACCAGACCGAATCGGAGATCACTCATCGCCTGATCAGCGCGGCGCGCAATCCCAACGTTCATATTTTAGGACATCTTACCGGGCGCTTGTTGCTGGAACGCGAGGCTTACAACGTCGACCAGCGCGCTGTTATCGACGCCTGCGCCGAAACCGGTACCTGGATTGAACTCAACGCGAGCCCTTACCGTTTCGATATGGATTGGCGGCTCTGGCCCTACGCCAAAAGCAAAGGCGTCAAGTGCGTCATCGATTGCGATGCACACCGGTTTGAACAAGTCGGTTGGTTGAAGCTTGGCGCCGGCATTGCTCGCAAAGCCGGGCTGACCCGCCATGACATTCTCAACACCTTGCCGCTTTCAATACTCAGAAAAGAGCTCGGCCGAAAGCGAAGCCGCCGACCTTGAGCCGGTTCCGGCGAACGAAGCTTTCAAATCATGAAATCCAGCGAACCGATAGGTTCGGATTGCAGTTTCTGCCAACGTTCGCACATTTCAGCCACAGTCACTCGCTCGGCTATCTTCACAATTGCCTCCCTAATTTCCTTCATCACGCTGCGAATTGCACATCGCGTCTCGTCCGGGCATGAGCATTTCTCGTAAAATTTCTCACTCACGCATCCGACCGGGGCCAGGGCTCCTTCGATGTGCCGCACCACGGCCGCCAGCGTGATCTCTTCCGGCCTGCGCGCCAGCCGGTATCCTCCCGCTACCCCTCGCCTGCTTTGGACAATTCCGGCGGACTTGAGATCGCCAAGAATTTGTTCGAGGAACCGTTTGGGAATGTTCTGCTGTTCCGAAATAGCCTGAATCCGAACGACTGAATCGTTATAGTTCAGACCGAGAACAAGCAAAGCGCGCAGAGCATATTCGCCGCGCAGGGACAATTTCATACGGCAATCTACAATGTACAGTAATGAGATCAAGATTTGCTGGTAGTATCAAACTTCAGATATATAATAATCTCTATTGACATACTGTACTATTATGTCATTTTCGCTGCACGGAACGTAAATGGATCGGTGTCAAGACACAGCAAAATCTGACTAAAGAAAGGCGCAATAATGAAACAGAACAGGACCACCTGGCTGCTCATCGCCGGGCTTAGTTTCACCGTCAGCCCGTTTGTGCAAGCACAGGACAGCGACACGGCGGAGATCGTTCGGCAATTGCAACGGCGAATTGAAGAACTGGAACAGAAAGTGAAAAACCTGGAAACCTTAAGGACCAACGGAGTTGGTTCCGGGAATGTGTCGAACGAAAAGATTGAAGCCCTGGACCAGAAGGTCAAAGGACTTGAGAGGAAGCGAGAGATCGAACAGGAAATCAACGCCGAGAATGCCAAAACCGTGCCGACCGTCTCGCTGGGAGCAAACGGGTTGATTGTGCGATCCGCCGACACCAATTTCCTGATGAACGTGCATGGGTATGCTCAAGCCGATGCGAGGTTTTACATGAACGAGCATAACCCCGCCAATGACACGTTTCTTCTTAGGCGTGTGCGGCCGATCATCGAGGGGACTGTTTACGACCGCTTCGATTACCGTTTTATGGCGGATTTCGGTTCAGGTAACGTGACCGGCAGCACCCCGGGGAATAATGCGCTGCTCGATGACGCGTACCTGAACGCTCGAATTTGGCCGGACCTCCAGGTTCAGGCGGGAAAATTTAAATCGCCCGTGGGATTGGAGAGACTTCAGTCAACCGCAGAACTGCTGTTCCTCGAGACGGGGTTTGCAACGCAGTTGACTCCGAACTACGATGTTGGGGTCGAAGTCCACAACAACCTTTTCAACGAGCAGATTAATTACGCCATCGGCGTGTTTAATGGGGCAATCGACGCCGCCAGTTCGGACGTAGACACGACCGATGAAGGGAAAGACATTGCCGGACGCATCTTTTTCCAGCCTTTCCTCAGGACCGACTACGAGGCATTGAACCAACTTGGGTTTGGTTTCGGGGGCTCTCTCGGCCATCACGAGGGGCCGTTGCCAAGCTACAAAACACCCGGACAACAAACCTTCTTTTCCTATGCAAGCACGGTCAGCGCCGCGGGGGACCAGCACCGCCTGGATCCACAATTCTTCTATTACTGGGGTCCCTTTGGGCTGTTGGGCGAATACATCATTTCTTCGCAAAAAGTAAAGGCGACCTCGGCCAAAACAACCCAGCGCTTCGACAATTCGGCCTGGCAGGTGGAGGCGACGTATTTTCTGACCGGCGACCACAATTCGTTTCGGTCGTCGTCGCGCAATTCTTTCCGGCCGGCGCACCCGTTCAGCTTCGATAATGGGGGCTGGGGCGCGTTCGAGTTCGTCGCCCGTATCGGCCGGTTATCGCTGGACCGTGCGGCATTTCCGGTCTATGCCAGTTCCGGGTCAGCTCGGGAGGCGACCTCTTGGGGCGTCGGGCTCAATTGGTACCTCAACAGCAACGTGCGGTTCTACTTTGATTTTGAATCGACGCATTTCGACGGCGGCAGCAAGGCCCCAAGCGCTCTCACTGCCCGTGACGAGCGGGCGTTGCTGGGACGCGTGCAGTTTAGCTTCTGAGCCCAATTCGAGCCATCAATGAAGACGAGTCCGAAATTAGCCTGTTTGCCGTTCCAGGCAGCGGCAGCCGCGCTTTGCGTTACCCTGGTCGTCAGCCTGGCCAGGCCCGCACTCGCCCAGAAATCCGTCACCATTCTCAACGTCTCGTACGATCCGACTCGTGAGTTGTACCAGGATTTCAATGAAGCCTTCAGCAAATACTGGCTTGGGAAGACCGGGCAATCCGTCACCGTGCAGCAATCTCACGGCGGCTCAGGCAAGCAGGCCCGCTCGGTCATCGACGGACTCGGTGGTGATGTCGTCACTTTGGCCCTGGCCTATGACATCGATAACATTGCCGAGCACGGCCGGCTTTTGCCGCTGGATTGGCAAAAGCGCCTGCCCCACAACAGCTGCCCATACACTTCGACCATTGTTTTTCTGGTGCGAAAAGGAAATCCAAAAGGAATCAAAGACTGGAACGACTTGGAAAGGTCTGGAATATCCGTGGTGACGCCCAACCCGAAGACCTCCGGGGGCGCGCGGTGGAATTACCTGGCCGCCTGGGGCTACGCGCTGAAAAAGTACGATAACAGCCAGGACAAAGCGCGCGATTTCGTGACCCGGATTTTCCGGAATGTTCCGGTGTTGGATACGGGCGCCCGCGGCGCCACCACCACCTTTGTCCAGCGTGGAATCGGAGACGTGCTGATCACCTGGGAAAACGAGGCTCTTTTGTCGATGAAAGAGCTTGGAAAGGACCAGTTCGAAATCGTGGCGCCGTCCGTCAGCATCCTGGCCGAGCCGCCGGTCACGTGGGTCGACCGGGTTGTGAAAAAGCACGGCACGCTCGAGGTGGCGCAAGCGTATCTCAATTACCTGTACACTCCGGAAGGCCAGGAGATCGTGGCCAAGCACCATTACCGGCCGCAACTCGAAGAGGTGGCCGGAAAACACGCGAGTGAGTTTCCGACCCTCAAGTTGTTTACCGTCGACGAGGTATTCGGCGGCTGGAAAAAGGCGCAAAAGGACCACTTTGGTGAAAGCGGGAGCTTCGATCAAATTCAGGCGGGCCTGAGGTGACGCCCGGCGGCTCAGAATTGATTCGGGCAAACGTATCCGGTACACTTCCGGGCGGGCCAGCCATTGATAGCGTCTCTATTTCCTTTGGCACGATTGCCGTTACGGCAATATGCGGGCAGTAGCCCACCGAGCATGGCACAAAAAAAATTCAACGCGCTCCCGGGATTCGGTCTCACACTGGGATTCACGCTCTTTTACTTGAGCGCGCTTGTTCTCATTCCTTTTGCCGGCTTGATCCTGCGGGCCTGCGAAATGTCGTGGGCGGAATTTTGGAAGCTTTCGACGACGCCCCGCGCGCTGGCGGCTTACCAGCTGACTTTTGGCGCCTCCCTTGTGGCGGCGATAGCCAACGCGCTCTTCGGCACTTTGCTGGCCTGGGTCCTGGTGCGCTACGAATTCCCCGGCCGCCGACTCATTGATTCGATCGTCGACTTTCCTTTTGCGCTGCCGACAGCTGTCGCGGGCCTTACGTTGTCGAGCCTTTTCGCCGGGAACGGCTGGCTGGGACGGTTCCTGGTTCCCTTGGGCATCCAGGGCGCCTTTTCGCCGCTCGGCGTGGTCATCGCCTTAACGTTTGTTGGGATGCCGTTTGTGGTGCGCACGCTTCAACCCGTGCTCCAAAACCTCGAACGCGATGTTGAAGAAGCGGCAGCGACACTGGGAGCAAGCCGGCTGCGCACGTTCGTCACGATTATTGCTCCGACGCTGTTTCCTCCCGTATTGACAGGGTTTGCGCTGGCCTTTGCCAGGGCCATTGGTGAGTACGGTTCGATCGTTTTCATCTCAGGCAACAAACCGTTCAAAACGGAGATTGCCCCTTATCTTATCGTGATGCGATTGGAAGAGTATGACTATAAAGGGGCTATTGCGCTCGCGATCGTGTTGCTGGTGTTTTCTTTTCTGCTCCTGGCGGTCATCAACGTGCTCGAACAATGGTCGAGCCGCTTCCAGCATTGATATGGCATCGCCTCCAAAGACACGCCGCAGCGAAGCCGTCCAGCAGTCCCAGCGTGGAACCGAAGAATCTCCCTTTATCCGGTGGACGCTAATCGCGATTGCCCTGATTTTCTGCCTCGTCTTTCTGCTGTTGCCCCTGCTGAACGTGTTCGTGCAAGCTTTTTCCAAAGGTGCCGCCTATTACCTGAATTCTCTTTCGAACGAAGACGCCTGGTCGTCCATCCGGCTAACATTGGTGGTTGCGGCTATTTCGGTCCCGTTGAATGTCGGGTTCGGGTTGGCCGCCGCGTGGGCGATCGCCAAGTTTGAGTTCCGGGGCAAATCGCTTTTGATCACGTTGATTGATCTCCCATTTTCGGTGTCGCCGGTCGTTGCCGGTTTGATGTTTGTCGTATTGTTTGGACTGCAGGGGTTCCTCGGTCCATGGCTCGATGACCATGATATCAAAATCATTTTCGCCGTTCCGGGAATTGTTCTCGCCACCGTGTTTATCACTTTCCCTTTTGTGGCGCGCGAGCTCATCCCGGTCATGCAGTCGACCGGCACCGAACAGGAGCAGGCTGCGTTAACGCTTGGGGCCAACGGGCTGCAAACGTTCTGGCACGTGACCCTGCCGTCGGTCAAATGGGGACTGCTTTACGGAATCATTTTGTGCAACGCCAGGGCTATGGGTGAATTTGGAGCGGTGTCTGTGGTGTCGGGCCACATCACCGGCCTGACCGAAACGATGCCGCTCCGGGTCGAAAAGCTGTACAACGAATACAACGCCGCCGCGGCATTCGCCATTGCCAGTTTGCTCTCGGTGCTCGCGTTGTTGACACTCGGCATCAAGACCTGGCTTGAATGGCGGCAGGCGCGCGAGTTTGCCAGGGCCCAGGTCGCGGTCGACGCGGAGCCCGAGCACGTTTCCCTCTGACATGAGCATTGAACTGCGAAACGTGACCAAGCGCTTCGGTGATGTCATCGCCGTCAACAAGGTTTGCTTTTCGGTCAAGGAGGGCGAGTTGGTGGCGTTGCTGGGCCCAAGCGGCGGGGGAAAGACCACGGTGTTGCGCATGATTGCCGGCCTGGAAATGCCCACATCGGGGGATGTGTTGATTGCGGGAAAACGCGTCAACGATGTGGCCGTCCAGCAACGGAACATCGGATTTGTTTTCCAGAATTACGCACTGTTCAAGAACATGAACGTGTTCAAGAACATTGCCTTCGGGCTGAAGATAAAAAAATGGAAGCGCGCCGATATCCGGGCCCGGATCGACGAACTGCTGGGGCTCTTTGGATTGCAAGGGCTCGAGAAGCGTTACCCTCACCAACTTTCGGGCGGACAGCGCCAGAGAGTGGCGATCGCCCGCGCATTGGCGCCCAAACCCGGCGTCCTGCTGCTGGACGAGCCGTTCGGGGCCGTCGACGCCAAGATTCGCCAGGAATTGCGCGAGTGGCTTGTAACCCTGCACCATGACCTGAACGTCACCACCATTTTTGTCACTCATGACCAGGAGGAAGCGATGGAGGTATCGAACCGCATCGTGATTTTCTCTCGTGGCAAACTGGAACAGATCGGCGCGCCGCGGGAAGTGTATGAACAACCCGCCAACGAATTTGTGGCCCGCTTTATCGGGGTGATGAACATCCTGGAACCGGAGGTGCGGGAAGGCGTTGCCCGCCTCGGCGAGTTGGAATTTCCGGCGCCGGGCCAGCCCGAGGGCCAGAAACTGCGCATCGGGTTCAGGCCCTATGCGGTGCAGATTTCCTCCGATTTGACCCAGTACCGCTACCATGCGGTCCTGCGCCACACCTTCTTTCTTGGAGTAATGCTACGCGTCGAGCTTGAGTTGCCTAGCGGCCTGGTTCTTCGGGCCCGCATGAGCAAGGAAGAATACGCCCACGAAGGCCTCTACGATGGCCGCGAAGTTTCTTTTCAGATCCGTCAATACCGGGTTCTGGCGCAGGACGCAGCCGCGTTGCCGCCCGAAACCGATCTTTCGTACCCATCGCCACCGGTGGTGGGCGAGCATATTTGAGTATCGATGAGCGAAACGATTCAGGTGAACGACACCTGAACCCCGGCGGAGACGTATGAATCGAGGCGGCAGGTCCTCTCGGCAAACGCCCGTGCGGGACTTATTTCGAGTCAATTCCTTTCAGATACGCGAAGATCAGTTCCGGCAAATCATCGCTGTAACCACCCTCCAGCAGGCTGAAAGTGGGGATTCCCAATTTGCGAATCGATTCGCCGATCCAATGGAAGTCTTCGATCTCCAGAAGTTCCTGTGCGAGCGGATCACGCGCATAGCAATCGAAGCCGGCGGAAACGGCGATGATTTGTGGTTTGAGGCCCGCGAGATGTTCAAGGGCGCTGCTGATGATGTGACGATATTCCTCGCGAGCGGTTTTGGGAGCGACCGGATAGTTGAAACAGTTGTCACCCACGTTACGTGTTCCGCTGCCCGGGTAACATGGGAACTGGTGAATCGAGGCGAAGTAGGCTCCCGGTCGGTTTAGCAGAATGGCCTCAGTCCCGTTGCCGTGATGGACATCGAAGTCGAAGACCCCAATGCGTTTGCAACCGGTTGCGAGGGCCTCCAGGCAGGCGACGGCAATGTTGTTCAAGTAACAAAAGCCCATTGCCCGGGTGCGAGTCGCATGATGGCCTGGCGGGCGCATCAGGCTGAACACAGACTTGCCTTCCCGGGCCAGTTTCAGAGCCGTTAACGCCGCTGCCGCGGATGATCGGGCATACTTCTCGATCCCGGGGTGCCAGGGCGTATCGGGGTCAAAATCTCTGTCGTCGCGCAGTCGATCGAGGTGTTCCTGAGAATGGGCCCGAAGCAACGCAGCATCTTCAACCGAGCCGGGTAATGACCAACGCACCGGGAGTTCGGTCTGAGCTCGTAATTTGCTGGCAGTCGCCGCGATTCGTTCCGGCCGTTCGGGATGGCCCGCTTGTCGGTAGCCGGTGCACTGTTCGTCGGTAATGATGATCATGGCCAAACGTCAAAGTGTGTGCGGCGAGTATGAGAGCACAGGAAATAGCAGCAAGCCGAATTACCGCGAGTCCGGACTTTCGCTCTGTTGCGTACGCGAGGCCAAAAAATGTTCATCGGCGTCTGAGCGGCCGAGCCTGATGCTTATTGCAGTTTTCAAAGTTGCCGCGTTATTGTTGCCGCAAATAGAATGAACACACGCCTTGGATCCCTTCTGGTTGTTTGCGCCGCTTTATCCGCTCACGCGGGCGATTGGAAACTGGTATGGTCGGACGAATTCGACAAGCCCGGATTGCCCGACCCCGCCAGGTGGAATTACGAGGAAGGGTTCATTCGCAACAACGAAGCTCAGTATTACACTCGAGCCCGGTTGGAGAATGCGAGGGTCGAGAACGGGATGCTGGTGATCGAAGCGCGGAAGGAGCGCTTTAAAAACGCGTCGTTTGCGGCGCAGGCGCAAGGGCAGGGCGGGCCCCGGCGGAACAAGGAATTTGCAGAATACACCTCCGCCAGCCTGACAACGCGTGGCAAGGCTTCATGGACTTATGGAAGAATTGAGGTCCGAGCCAAGTTGCCCGGGGGACGTGGGACCTGGCCTGCCATTTGGACCTTGGGCACCAACACCTCCGAAGTGGGCTGGCCCGCGTGCGGTGAAGTCGACATCATGGAATTCGTCGGCTTTGATCCCGGAATCATTCACGCCAACATTCACACAAAGAAATACAATCACATTAAGAAGACAGGGAAAGGGAGCCAAATCACCGTCCCGGACGCCTCGGACGCGTTTCACGTTTATGCGCTGGAGTGGGATTCGAAGCATTTGGATTTTTTTGTCGACGACAAGAAGTATTTTACCTACGAGAACGAAGGCAGTGGAACGGATGCATGGCCGTACGACAAAGATCAATTTTTGATTTTGAACCTCGCTATTGGCGGCGCATGGGGTGGCGCCAAAGGGGTTGACGAGTCCTGTTTCCCGCAGCGTTACTACATCGATTATGTCAGGGTTTACCAGCACGCAATGTGAGAGACCGCGGACGAAGACTGCGAGACGCGATTTTAGCGGCGCCGAGGCCAATCGAAAACAAAGGTTGTCAGTTTTTGAATCACCAGGCAGGCCATGTGTCGGACCGGTTTCTCTTGAGTTGAATGCGTTGGCCGATTATCTCAAGAGAAGTGCGACAACTCCTTTGCATCCTGGCGATCGCAATGGCGCTGGCGGCTGACTCCGCTTTCGCGGCCAGTGGCAGCGTCATCAAGGTTTTGCCCGAGTATCTTGATCTGAAGGGGCGCAACGCGCTTTCACCCAGTCTATACGAGCGGGATGTGTACCAGGTCGCATTGCGGGAGCATCCGGAACGCCGCTCGGCCATTCGTTTCTACATTCAATGGAAGAACAGGAAACCGGTTTGGGAACCAATTCTGGCGCGTGTGGAGTTGCGCGGTATCACCGACGGCAAAGTGCCGCGGCGTTACGTGCTCGAGCGATCGGTTGAAAACCCCGGCGGTCCCACGAGTCACTGGACGGACCTGACTTTGAGCGGCGACGCGTACAAGAAGTTCGGCGCAGTTATCGCTTGGCGCGTGACGCTTTGGGAAGGACAAACTCTTATCGGACAGGAGCAATCTTTTCTTTGGTAGACGCGACATCGAGGCACTTCAGTTGGTGTTGATCGCGTAAGAGCAGCTTGCCGTTGGACAATGCCATGGGCGCCCAAGCTTTCCCGTCCTTGGCATCGAGGACCTTTGCTTTTGAAAGCAATCGAGGCTGATCGTCGGTGATATCGAACAAATTCAGTTCGCCCGTGCGCCCATTCAGGATAAAGACCATTCCATCGGCGATCAGGAAAGGCCCGGACTCAAATTGAAGGTCGGGACCGGTCTGCCAGACTGGACGGCCGTCGGGTTCCACGCAGACCAGTCCGGTGTGAGTTCCGCGGTGCTCTTTGAAGCTCGTTTCATAGATCCGCCCTTTATAGAATACCGGCGAATGGATGTGCCCGGCCACGGTGCGGTTGTGGAAGAGGATCCTCGTCTCCCAATTCCCATTCGAGTGAGTCACTTCGAGGGCAAAACATCCCAGTCCATAGCCTCCCGTAATGAACAGCCTGTTGGTGCCAATCCTGACCGGCTCAGCGATTGGTATTTTATCTGGAGCGGGCGTTTGATTGGTCCACAAAATTTTACCTGTTGAAGGCGAAATTGAAGAGATGATCGCCGGTGGCGCATCGTCGGGCGATTTTTCAGGGTCACTTGGCTGGGCAAGCATGATAACCTGTTCCACCCCGCACAGGGTCGTTAAATATGGACTCATGTGGCTGTACCAATTCCGCCCGATATATCCCGATTTCCAGCGCAGCTTGCCTGTAGACTGTTCGTAAGCCACCATGCCAGTCGAGCGGGTTTGAGGAGCGGCGATAACCAGGTCTCGATAGAGCAAAGGGGCCTGGGTGAATCCCCACGTGGGCACCTGGGCTCGGGCCAGGCTCTCTTCGCGGTTGCGTGGTTCGCGAAGGTCATACTCGGAATCCTTAAACTCATCAATGAGGTTGTGGTTCCAAATGAGTTCATGTTTTTCCCGAGAGACACAGCGCAGCTGTCCAAATGGGCCGACGCAGAAAATGTAATCTTTGTTTACCGTCGGCACATTTCGCGAGCCGTTGTAAGGCAGAGTGCCCGGCGCATCGAATGCCAGGCGCCATTCTTCCTCTCCCGTTGCCAATGAAAAGCAACGCAGGATGTCCTGTTGATTGGCCTGGCGGTCCTCCAGGTAGACACTGCCTTCATAAACGCTCGGGCCCGCGAAGCCTTCTCCGACGTTCACTGTCCAAAGCGTTGGCGGCCCGTTCGTAGGCCAGCTCCTTGCCAAAGGGCTTTCTAAGGAAACCCAGGTCGCTTCAGGCCCGCCCAATCGCGGCCAATCGCCTGCCTTGGATGTAACCGCACAGAGGATGACCGCGCAGATCCGGAAAAGCATTCTGACGGCGGCGAATCCCGGGTTCGAATCCAAGCTCACTTCTTCCTGGGCAAGGCGCGGGTCGCGCCCGTTGAAATTCCGCCGTCCACCAGCAATGTCTGGCCGGTGACGTACGCACTGGCATCCGAGGCCAGGAAAACAACGGCCCCGTCAAGGTCCTGAGGCGCGCCCGGCCGTTTAAGAGGGATCCGATCACAAAGATAGTCGACCCATTCCTTGTCCTCGTACATGACGGCATTTTGCGCGGTCTTGAACCAGCCGGGCGCCAGACAATTAACGGTGATCCCGTGCGCGCCCCAGTCATCGGCCAGGCTCATCGTCAGTTGTTTTACCCCGCCGCGACTCGCGCCGTAGGGCCCCAGGCCGGCGTAACCCGCGACACAAGTCACTGAGCCGATGTTGATAATGCGCCCGTATTTCCTGGAAATCATGTGACGGGCCACGGCTTGGGATACGAAAAAAGTCCCGCGCAGATTTGTATCGAGAATCAGGTTCCAATCCTCCCAGGTCACGTCCACGGCGGGTTTACGGACGTTGCAACCGGCATTGTTCACCAGGATATCGAGTTTGCCAAAGTGACCAATGGCCTGACGGACACACTCCTGAATGCTCTGATGATCCCGCACATCCAGCTCGAGACAGAGCGCTTGCCGGCCCAGCCCCTGGATTTCACCTTCAAAGGACTTCAACTTCGAACTGTCGCGGCTTGTGATCACCAGGTCAGCGCCGGCGCGCGCGAGGGCGCGTCCGAGGTATTGTCCCAGGCCGCGGCTGGTTCCGGTGACAAGCGCCACCTTGCCGGTGAGGTCAAATGCGTTGCCGCTCATGGCAGGTCAAGGCTTTAGCACCACTTTCAGCAACCCGGGTTCTCGCCGGTAAAGGCGATCGAACCATTCGGCGCCTTGCTGCAGCGGCGCCGCCGCGCTGAGGAGCGGTTTCGCTTTGAGGTCTCCGCGCGCGAGCATGTCCAGGCACGCCGGATATTCCCCACGAGATGCGCAGGATCCATAGATGCTCAGTTCACGTGTCACTGCGACCTGCAGCGGGAACTCGATTTTTGGCGCCACATTGCCCACCAGCGAGACTGAGCCCCCTTTCCTCAAACAACGCACGGCCAGGTCCACTGTCGCCGTCATCCCGACGGCTTCAAACGACACATCTGCGCCACGGCCGGCGGTTAGGTCCTGGATCGCGGTGAGGGTGTCCCGGGTTCCGGAATGAATCGTGTGCGTCGCGCCCAGCTCTTTGGCCATGGCAAGCCGATCCTCGGCTATGTCCAACACGACCAGTTTCCCACAACCGGCGTGGCTCAATCCTTGCACCAGCGCCAGCCCGATCATGCCTGCGCCAACCACCACAACCGTGTCGTTCAAAGCGGGCGGAGAACGGCGAATCGCGTGCAGCGCGATCGCAAAAGGTTCCACCAGCGCGGCATGCTCGAAGGGCAGATTTTCCGGAAGGCGATAAAGGATTCGGGGCGGGACAGAGACGAATTGCGCAAAGGCCCCGTTCTGTCGGTAATCTTCACACGACACCCCGAGCACCCGCCGGCGGTCGCACAGGTTGATCATCCCTTCGCGGCAGTAAGCGCATTCGCCGCAGTAAATGGTTGAGTCGAACGTCACTCGATCCCCGGGTTTCCAGCCAGCAACTTCGTTCCCGGTCTCGGCAATGACTCCGGAAGCTTCGTGTCCCATGATAATAGGCGGGCGACGGCGGCCGGTGCTGCCATCCATTCCATGCACATCGCTGCCGCAGATGCCGCACGCCTTAACTTCCACCAGAACCTCACGCGGCTGCACCTGTGGATCGGGCACTTCTTCGAAACTGAATTTCTTGTACTCTTTAAGAACGAGCGCTTTCATTGATTCGGTTTACTCAAGCATGGATGCGCGGCAATGGACAGCGCGAAATGCTCCGAGCCAGGTGCGGCATCTGGAGGTCTCGGCGTGTAGTGGATTATCGAGAATTTGAAATCGTCAATTGCCGGCAGATTGCAAAAACCCACTTCTAATAATTCACGTTTTCCAATCTGCAATGGATCGTTGAAACAGGATGGACAAATCCCGTCCGAGTATTTCAAGCATCTACGCTTGTTTTCCTGCGAGGGAATTCTATGCTCGGCTTATGAAACTCGGATACTCTCTTCCCGTTCCCCGCCGGGGATTCCTCGCCACACTCGGAAGCCTGGCCGCTTTTTCCATCGTGAGTGGCACCGCGCCCAGGGCTTCGGCCGAACCTCGCAAAGGCCGGCTCAAACAGGGTGTTTGCCTTGGCGTTTTCAGCGGCACAAAACTCGACATGGAAGGCAAATGCCGCGAGGCCGCCCGGCTCGGCGCTTACGGCATCGACCTGGTCGGCCCCAACGAATTTCCCCTGCTGAAAAAGTATGGCCTGGTGCCGACCATGGTTCCCGGTGGAACTGGCATTCAGAGCGGCATCAATGACAAAAAGAATCACGCGGACATGAGCCGCAAAATGGAGGAAGCCATCAAAGCGGCCGCCGCCGCAGGCGCTCCCAATGTGATTGCGCTGGCAGGGGATCGCAAAGGCATTTCCGACGAGGAAGGACTCGACAACAGCGTGATTTTCCTGAACGGGATCAAGAAGATTGCCGAGGACAATAATGTCACCGTTTGCCTCGAATTGCTCAACAGCAAGGTCGACCACCCGGGTTACATGTGCGATCACACCACCTGGGGAGTCGAGGTTTGCAAACGCGTCGATTCGACAAGGGTGAAACTCCTTTATGACATTTATCACATGCAAATTATGGAAGGCGACATCGTCCGAACCATAAAGAAAAACATTCAATACATCGGCCACTTCCATACCGCGGGCAATCCCGGTCGCCATCAGTTCGATGACACCCAGGAAATGAACTACACCGGGATCTGCAAGGGGATCGCGGACACCGGATATCAGGGCT
>DATGLT010000121.1:0-4710 GCA_035294005.1 Verrucomicrobiia bacterium | reverse complement strand
GGCCAATTCCTTGCGCATGGTCTCCGGGGTGAGCATGGCACAGGGCAAAGAGCCCAATCCGCCGGCATTGCTCACCGCCACCGCCAACGCGCTGCCTTGCACCCCAGCCATGGGTGCCTGGATGATTGGCAGTTCGATCCCGAAAAGTTGCTGCAGGGTCATGGTCGAGGATTAGCCGTCGCTGTCCAGCAAGCGCATTTGGTGCTCGTCGCGGCGCGGCCAATTATGAATTCATTGTGATCGGCACTCACCCCTCAGGGCTGCTGCCATCCTGGCATCGGTCCCGATTTTTTGAAGCAAATGGTTCTTGCAACGCGGATCGGCGGGCAACGCGGAAGTTACCGTCGCGCCCGCAGCAACCAGGAGCGCAACGACCTCGTAGTAGGGACCAGGTTCTTGGGGACACTCGGCCCATCCGTGCAAAGCCCATCCTAAAGGCGTGCCCCCATGACGTCCGTCCCTCAATTCCACAGGCGCTTTTCTCTCCAGGAGCAGTTTGACGATATCGACGCGAGCCGTGTGCGCTGCCCAGTGCAGGCCTGTAATCCCTTGAGGCATCGCGTCCATCTTCAAACCATGCCCCAGCAGAAACTCGACGACCTTGGTTCGGCCATACTGGCAAGCCCACGCAAAGCCGCGCTCCATTTGCCCGGCTCTCGTTCTCCAACTTCCGTCCTCCTTGAGGAAGGTCTCGACCAGATCGAGTCGTCCGACGCCGGCGGCTCCTTCAAGATCAAGGGGAGCCCCTCGTTTGGCGAGATGCTCCGCTGCTGCGCCGCGACCGTTTGCCAGGCAGGCGTTAACGAGTCTTTCACTGTTTAGACTGGCGCCGTATTGCAGCAAGAGATCAATCAGCGCGTCCTGCACGCCCGCCAGGAATGGATGGACGCTCGTGGCAGCCAGTCCCAGAGTGTCCGATCCGCCATAGATGTCCGCCACCGCGTGGATGTCAGCACCAGCCCGCAGCAGGACCTCCGCAATTTGCACGGCGTTCTTCGGGGTCTTTTGGCGATAGTTTTCCACGCCATTAGCTCCCACGTAATGCAAAAGCGTTGCGTGATGCAGGAACGTGGACCGCTCCCGAACCAGTTCGGGATTTTCTCTCAGCAACTGTTCGAGTTTGGCCACATCACCCGCGACGACCGCGTCCACCGCTGATTCGAATTTTGAGACAGAGGAGTTTTGGCGAGTCAGGCCGTCGATGTGTTTCGCAAATCTGGGCCAGCTTTCGAACCCATGCTCCCGGGCGATCACGAGTTGAGCGTCGCTCAGGGCAAGTTGTGCGCCTTGCAACTCCAGGTCTGTAAGTCTGCCGAGTCGCGGATGGTCCTTCTTGATACGTTGCAGCGTTATTTGGAGGGTCTCGCGCCGGCCCGACTTGGCGCTTTTGAGGAGGTCTTTCGCCTGTTTTTTATACTGCTCCAGGCTGGGGCGAGCAGGCAGTTTTTTGGAATCCATAGCGAACTTTCTTTCGTTGCTGTGCCTGGAGTCCGCCCTAATCAGGCTGAAAGAAGGTTCGTAACCTTCGTTTTACTGTTTAAGGTGGGCACGGCCCTTTCCGCGGACTGGATGCGCCCTTTGCGCTGAGACACTTTTACCCCTGGTACCCTGGTTGTCAATCTGCCCACACCGAGGTTCGCCACCTAAAACGGGTTCCCTCCTGAGAGGGGCATCGTTTGGGCGAATCCACCAACTCTGTGCCGTGGGATCACCCTGTCTCGCGCACGATTGGACCGTCAGACACTCTGTGACAGCTCAAGGCTGTGCTGCTATGCTCCGTCCACGCGAAATCAACCGCGGAAGGAAAAGTCGGGTGTTTATGCCGGCCGCTTCGATCCGCTCATGGTGGGGCACATGTGAATGATCGAACAAGGCGCTGGTCTTTTGATCGGCTGACGAGCTATTAGTCTCGGAGGCTGGCGTTCGTTTTTTGCAGCTACTGAAATTCGCGATGAAAACTGAACTTGATGAGGTCACACGGAAATAGCGTCGTCCATAACGCGAGCTACCTTGGCGGGCTTATCGGACTGATGGTTGCGCTCGTCTACCTTCGTCGCCAAAGAAACAAAGTCGCACCACCGCCATGTCAATTGTCGTCAGACTGATTCTGCCATTTGCTTGCGCCTGGGTGCGGTACCAGGAATCGACTATTCTCAAGAGGGGCGTGCCGCTTTCGCCTGGTCAAATCCAGCTCGCGACACGGTTGGGCATTCTGTATCCGGAGCGCATCCGCTTACGGGTCGTCTCGAAGGTGCCGCCGTTGAATTGGCTGCTTCGATTCGCGGGCGAGAAGCTGGGTGTCGTGTCGGGCCAGACAATCGGGATGACTTTGCGCTACGGCATATTCGTCCGCGAGGAGCATTGGGGTGACCGCCGTTTGCTCACCCACGAGTTGGCGCACGTGGCTCAATACGAGCGCCTCGGCGGAATCCGCGGGTTCTTGAAACAGTACCTTGAGGAGTCCATCAACCCCGGTTACCCGCTCGGCGATTTGGAACTGGAGGCGAAAGCAGCGGAGTCTCTCGCATCAACACATCCGTAAACGGAATGGAGTTCACAGTCACTGACGTGAGTTGTATTGTTCGTCGGTGACTTGCTCCAGCCAGTCGACTGCTTTGCCCTCAAGCTGTTCCTGAATGGCAATGTGGGTCATGGCCGCTGTCGGAGTCGCGCCGTGCCAGTGTTTCTCGCCTGGGGCAAACCAGACGATATCGCCAGGCCGGATCTCTTCGACGGGTCCACCCCAGCGCTGAGCCCGGCCGCTGCCGGAGATAACAAGCAAGGTCTGGCCGAGTGGGTGGGTGTGCCAGGCTGTACGGGCGCCGGGCTCGAAGGATACGGTTGCGCCGGTTACACGGGCGGGGTCGGTGCCCTTGAATGGCGCGTCGATGCGCACTGTGCCGGTGAACCAGTCGGCAGGGCCTTTGGTGGATGGTTGTGAACCTGCTCTTTTGATTTCCATACTTTATTCTTTCCCAATTTTGTTCGTCGTGACGTTGACTCGTCTGCTCACACGGCCGTCATTGCACCTTCCGTGGTGAGGCCATGCCCGACGACGTAACTGGCACCCGGGCTACACAGCCACGGACAACCCTGGCAAGCTCCTGGGCCTGCCAGGCGCCGAAATCGGAAACGCTCTTTGCCGCTTCCGCATACACTCGTTCGTCCCCCGTAAAGACATCATGGCCGATCCGCGTTTCTTTCAAGCCGGGTTGACCGCATTGACCCGAATGCCGTTCTAAGATATTCGACGGCGGCCGTCCTGTTTAGGCCGACTATACCGTGTTTTGAACGAATGTAAGACCCAATACCGGGATTGCCAATCAACGCGAAGGGGGAAATCGCTCCACGCGTGGTTCGATGCGCTGCGAAGCAAGGTTTTTGAGAACCGACCGACTCAAGGCCGGGCTGGTGGCTTTTCGTTGTGACCCTAAGGTGTTTACTTACTCGCAGCCGGTGGGGGTGCCGGAGGCGTGGAGCGAGGGGTGGCTGCAGAGGTTGGTTTGGCTCAGGGAGTGAGACACGAATTGGCACTAAGAAACACCAGATGAAACGGATTACACGGATGGGAGTTGCCGCGAGAGAACGCAGAGAGCGCAGGAAGTTATTGCGGAGGTGTGTTGGTGAGGAGTTCGGGGGCGATTCGTTCCAGCGCGTTGGTAGCAGCGGCACGAACGTTTTCGTTCGGGTCTTTCGGTCTTTCAACATGGCCTTTATGGCTGGGGCGACGAAAGGCGCTTCCCTGGACCTGGCTTTGAGTGTGGCGAGCGGCGCGGAATGGTGGGGGCCGCTCTGTGTGAAGCGGCACGAATCCGCGGTGAAAGCGATGCTGGGGCGTGGGCTGGAGTTGAGTCAGCTTCGGCGTTTTGTAGCCGGCGCGGATGTGTTTAGCCGACAGGCGGATGGCACGACTATCGCTAAGCAGTATTTGCGCGAAGGAATCAAGCTGCGGCCTGCGAATACTGACCGTGTGAACGGTTAGGCTGAGATTTTGGACGTTCCCGGCCACGCATCGGCCGGAGGATGTGTTGAAGGTGGACTGCGACGAGGGGGCGTTGGCGGGGATGACGCGGCGGATTGTCTCAGGTACCTGTTGGCGACTAAGGGGCGGGCGGTGACACAGAGGAAGTTGAGGTGGGTCTGAGTTTGCTTGCCTCCCAGTTACGCAGGATTGTGGCACGAGCATCGCCGTATTTGCCAAGGAAGGAGTAAAGGTAGATTGGCCGCGGCCATTGCGCTACATCCAGGCGGAGGCCGGAGCGAAATCCAAAAAGACGGGATTGGCCGCAACTACGGACCTCAGACCATGGGATAACGATCGGAGGGTGCATTAAGCGGAACACCGGCAATATTGAGAGTCGTAATTCGAATGAGTTTATGCCGACAGAAATGCAGGACCTGTAACCTCCGATGATGCGCCCCAAGTAAGCTGAGTTTAAGGAAAATGACTGCTCAGGTTTGAACGGCTGGTCGGGGTATTTACGAGCGAGGAAAATCCAGCCCCCGATTAGGGATATGAGAGATGACACCACGAGTGTGAGCAGAATTATTCCGGTGATCAGCAGAAAGGTATGGGATTGCTTCGATAAAACGGACAGAGAAAGCGGGTCATTTAGTTAGTTGTTTTGGAGTTCGAAGTCAACGGGCGAAAGGTAGTTCAGAGCGCTATGGGAGCGTTGGCGATTGTAGAAGACTTCGATGTAATCGAAG
>DATGLT010000120.1:0-7678 GCA_035294005.1 Verrucomicrobiia bacterium | reverse complement strand
AAGCACTAGTGATCTGGAAAATGATGGCCGCAGAAGCCACCGACAGAATTTTCATTCGCAAAGAGCCCATCAACATCTTGGCTCAAACTGATGCATAATCTTTGCCAAATCCTCCACTCCGGCAGAACGGGCCTCCAGGTTCTGGATTTTCAGCCAAGCCATTGCAACCACCGTAATTTCCGGCAGTCCTTATGGTGTACTATCGTCTTCTTTCCGGGACATGTCTAATGGACAGTGAAGTTTGGAGGCAGTTTCATGGTAAACGAGGGACGTCTCCTTTTGCGAGGGAAGGGGGTCAGGGCCGTTCTTTCTTGGGTCCCGGTATTAAACTTCCGGCGTTCAGGCCCGCTTTGATTGAAAACGCCACTTCTGCGCCCGCTCATCTCTTGGATTTATCGGCTCATCTTCCGCTTTCAAGCCCTGGGGCGTGCGTTCGGATTGAATACAGGGAGGAGCGGGCGCCGACGAAAAGCGTGCGCTTGTTCAGAACCGCCGAAAGCGAGGCCGCCGGGGCGTTCAGGCAATTCGAGCACGCCAATCTGTTTGCCTTTACGATCGTAGATGTAAACCTGGCCGCTCGCGATGTAGACATTCCCCTCGGTATCGGCAATAACGGACGTTCCGCCGCGTTCGGCGAAAACGGTCGTGGATACCGAATTGTAATCAACCAGCTTGGCCACATAGGTGCGCCCGTCGTCTTCACTGGTGAGGTAATGTGATTGGCCGGGAGCAAACGTCGCCAACTGCGAACTTTGCAGGTTAGGACGCCATGTGCCTCCGGCCAGGATCGCGGTCCTGGTGCCGGGCGCATAGAAATACCCGCGATGCTCGTTGGTCACGGTGCTGATGATTGCAGTGTTGCTGCCGCGGCGATAGAGGTAGCCGCGGTGCTCCACCATGTCCTTCAACACGGACGCTGGATTGTGCAATCCGACGGGCAGCAGTGGGCGGGTGTCGGCCAAAAGCTCGCTGCTCTCTTTCACAGCCTCGGCTTCGATCGATCCATGTGAGTCGCCGGTGGCCGGCCCATTTAGTTTCATGTGGTAGACAGCCCGTTCATTGGCGATTGCCAGCAGGCTCGAGGGGGGCACGAAACCGAGGACCTGTGGCTGGCCCGGAATTTCAGCAACCATGTCCACCTGCTCCGTGGCTGTGTTCAAGTGATAGACCTTCCGATTTGCAGCGTCGGTGAAATATACTTCGCCGGCGTCACTCGCAGTCAGGCCCGATGCGTTGCTGAAACCGCTGGCCAGCCGGTGGAGAGTTGCGCCACGGGCGAATACCTTCGGCAGGCGCAGAAGGTCCGGAGTCTTCATTCCCTGGTTCACTTGGAACCGTGTGAAGACATGTGAGCGGACAGCGACGCCGCTCGATTCGTCCAATACCGCATTGTCAAACGCCAGCCGCGTTTGGCTGAACACTTTCACATTTTGAAAATCGATGTCATCACACGTACTGACAATCGCCGCCGAGGTTTTTGGCAGCACATTCCGCGATACGCGATACATGTAGGTGTTGGCGAAAAGCAGGGCCCGGCAATTTCTAACCTCCAGGGCGTTTGCCTGTGCGCCGGCCGGATTTTCCTCCTCCGTCTGCAAGGCATAGGCTTGCCAGTTTCGAACATTCTGAAATTGGGCCTCGATGCGCATGTGATGCTCAATGGAGATCTGGTAGATTCTGCCGGGTGTCGCCGTATTTTTCACGAGCAGTCCGACTTTGCCGTTTGTGTCGTGAGCCCAGCATCCGCGGAACACCCCGCCACCTCCGTCCTGCACGATGAGATTGCCCGCCTGACTGTCACTGAATCCCTGGCCAGGAGCTCGAGGTCCAAAGCCGACGGGGAATGAGACGTCGTCGAGCATTGAAGTCGGTCCCGCCAGCCATACCACACCCGCCGCGCGGGGATTCCGTGTTCCGGTCCCAACGCTGATGGAACAAATAATATTGCTGCCGCCCGATGGGGCGGTAATTACGCCCACGGGGTCACCTTCGCCGGCAAATGCTGCGGAACCGCTGATTAGCGTGATCAGCGTGGTGCCTGGATTCAATCCGATCAGCACGGTGTTGGGCTTTAACATCAGTGGACGGCTCACTCGATATACGCCGCTTGGAAAGAACAATGCCGGATGCTGATCAATTGCGGCCTGCAGCGCCTCGGCGTCATCCGCTGATGGTTCGCCTTTTGCACCGAGCGTGCGGACATTCACCCAGTTCTCCATCGGTGGCAGCGAAGGGATGTCCGAGGCGGGAGATGGTAGAGGACCCGAAAGGCGCCGTTCGCGGTGGCGCAGTCGGATGCCTTGTTCACGTCCGTCCGGGCCAATTTCCAGGCCCAGAGAAAAGTTTTGGACTACGTAGCGTGTCGATGGCGCGGCAACGCGTGCATCGCCCGAATAAAAGTGCGGCACGTTGCTGCACAGGATGTTGGTGAAGGTAACGGCGGAATGCGGGTTGCTCCAATTGCCGGCGACAAATGCCGCTTCTTCAATGTTTTCCAGGAGCAGATCCCGCGCGTAGAGTTGTTCGACTTCGCCAGTAGTGATTTTCAGCGCAATGGGCGAGTTCGCAAAACGGACCCGGACCAGGGTGAGACCGGCCTCCATGGTTTGGATCGCGGCGGCACGCTGGCCGTCGAAGCTTGAATCCATCAACAAGAACTGCCACGCGGGCGATGTGCGTTTGGTGATGATGCCATATTGGCCGCCATGCACGTGAATGTCGGTGGCCTGGTTGCCGATATCTTCGAGTGCGGCCCGCGCTGAGCCGACCTGAAAATCCATGTGCGTCAGCATGCTGTGTTGAGCGACGTGAAACCGGACCGCAATCGCCGCCGGATTTCCTTCTTGCAGCTCAAAATCGACGTTGTTGATGCCGCTGTAGAATGTGAATTCGGATGCGTCCACGAATGGTCCGCCAGGCTGCGGACGGCTATCCGCGAAGTGAATCATGTAACGGGCAGAACCCTCCTGGAACCCGGGGGTGTCGCGGGCCAGAACCAATACCGGCCGTTTCGAGCCGTAGCCGATCAGGCGGATTCCTTGCCAAACATACACGGTCTTGCTGAGGCGATACCGGCCCTCGGGAATCAAAACCATGCCCATGCGCGTGGTCTCCTGAACACGATTAATCGCGCTCTGCAACGCTTCGGCATCGTCGCCCGCGCCGTCCCCATGGGCGCCAAAAGCTTCCCTGGTTAAAACAACCGCGCGGGGGTCGTCCGGTTGTTGAGGAAAGTACGATTGTGCGCGGACTAGGCCGCCAACTCCCAGTGCTATGGGCAGTAACATGATTGCAACCACCCGCGCGATGGCTAGCCCGCAGTTTTTACCCGACTCGAGTGGAGCCTGAAGTTTCATGAAATTGGTGCTCTGCCGCAAGTCCGTCGTACGCAGCGCTATTTGATTGGCGAGGAGAAGGCCCACGCCCGTTTCAAAGATTTTCGTGCTGGAACACAAAGAAACGCATGGTGGAAATCGGGCGAGATTTCATGTGCGAAAGCCTGATACTGATGTGAACAGCAAGCAACCGCTTTTTGCGCCTCAAACCTCAAACCCTACCAAAACTCAGGTCTCTTGTAATGCCGCACGGTGGTGCGGATGGTTACTTGGGCCTCAGAGCGTGTTTTAAAAATGCCACTTTTCTACTTTAACGTTATTGTACAAGGAACCCGAGTACTATAAGTGAGTTGGATGCTGACGCATCCAACTCACTACCAAACCGACCTCACGGATAATGAATGGGAATATATCAAGTCGCTCGTCCCAGCACCGAAATCCGGAAAGGGCAAACGTGGCCGACCCGCTCTGGAGCGGCGCAGTCTGGTCAACGGAATCTTTTACGTGGTCCGCTCCGGTTGTGCCTGGAGATTGCTGCCAAGCGATTACGGGCCCTGGCAAACCATCTATGGCTATTACCGGCGCTGGAGTCAGGATTGGACCTGGACGTTCGTTCACGACACGCTGCGCGATTATGTGCGCAAGACCGAAGAACGCAGAGTGGCACCGACTGCTGCCATTATCGACAGTCAGTCGGTCAAGACGCCGGACCAAGCCGGAGAGCGTGGCTACGATGCGGGAAAAAAGGTCTCGGGCCGCAAACGGCACGTGGCAGTCGATTGCTTGGGATTGATCTTGGCGATTATGATTACTCCGGCCTCCATGCAAGATCGTGACGCTGCCAAAGGGCTGATTAAGATGCTGGTCGAGACCTTTGGACGGTTGCAACTCATTTGGGCCGACGGCTATCTGGGCACCCTGGTGCAGTGGGTGAAACAGTTGCGCCCCTTCGGGAAATTGCGCTTGGAAATTGTTCGCCGCTGTGACAGCAAAGGTTTCAAGGTCCTGCCCAAACGCTGGATCATCGAGCGCACCTTCGGCTGGTTCTATAAGTCCAGGCGACTCTGTCGAGACTACGAGGTGCGTGTGGATCATAGCGAGGCCATGGTTCGCCTTTGCATGATTCGGATTATGCTCAGGCGGCTAGCAAAAGTGGAATGAAGGCATTTTTAAAACGCGCTCTTAGAGAATTTGTTAACTTTCCTGTTGACTGACGAAAGCAATTAGCTTTAAAATCGTAGTTGAGATTGGGAGCCGGGAGGTTTCGGGCACTGCATCCTTCCGTCCGCTCTTTCCAAACAGCACACGTAAGATGTGTTTTTATGCCCGAACTGTCCCATCAGAAGGACCGCTCCAGTTACACGCTCATTTCGCGTGGAATCATAACCTAACACCCTAAATGAAGAACTTTTATGTCTCCGAACATCATGTTTTAACAACCGCCATAATGTTTTGCCTTTTGGGAACTGCAACGCCGCTCTTGGCCCAGGGCCCGATTGACGCGTCCAATACGCCCAACGGGTTTGTGGATCTGCCCCGAATTCCATTGCCTAAACCCACGTCAATCAGCACGCCCTTGGCGGACCCGTCGTATTGGCCCAGCTCGCCCATTGAATGGTCTTCAAGTCAAAGGCAATTCCCACAATGGATAACTAATCTGCAGAGTGGAGAGGTAACGTTCCGGAACCACAGCGTAATCGAAGTCGGCAACGGTTTGAACTACATTGATTCAAACGGAACATGGCAGCAGTCGCAGGATTTGATTGAGCTTACGAAGGATGGAGGTGCCGCAGCTTTACAACTGCCCAACAAAGTCTTCTTCGACCCGACACTTTCAACCAACACAGGGATCAGGATCGTCACCATGAGCAATTTGGTTTTTACAACTTGCCCGGTTGGCCTTTATTTTTACGACAGGGCCTCAGGCAAAGAGGCCCTGCTGGCAAGCCTACAAAACGGCGTTGCCGGGAAACTGGTGCCGCCCAATCGCGTCATCTATCCCGGGGCCTTTCAATCCGCCGTTTTTACAGCTGACTTGCGGGTGACGGTAACAAAGGGCGCGTTGGAGTGTGATACGGTCATCACTCGACAACCCAAGGTTTCACCGCAGACTTTCTCCATGGACCCAGCCACAACGCTGCTCCAAGTGCGACATGTTTGGACAATCCCGGCTCCGCCTGCCCTTTCCGTTGGCGAGACCCCTGACGGAGCGCTCGCAGACTCGCGCATAGACTTTGGTCACTTCCGGTTTGTTCGAGGCCGCGCGTTCGAGTGGGACGGAGCAGCTTTAACCGATACCAACACTCCAGCACAAATCGAGCTTACCGAGTTAAGTGCAGACCCCCCGGTTGGCAAAACATGGCAAACAGCCAGTCCAAACATTCTGTCGGAAAGTGTCCTTTGGGCGAGTGTGCAACCGAAATTGGCGCAACTGCCGTTGATGGCCAAAACAGAACGAGAAGAGTCAACCACCTCAAGACGGATCGAACTTGCCGCCGACCAAGCTGAGGCTCCGGCGTTTGTCCTTGATTACAAAATCGTCACAGGAACCGGTGATTACACGTTCAACACTTATAGCCCGGCGCTGACGAACACATACTGGCTTCAATCGAGCGCCAACTTTGGCGGGACGGTGACGTTTAACCCGGGCTGCATAATCAAGCGGGCACCCGGGACAACTTTGACCGTTGGTGGCTTGTCGCTTGTTTGCAACGGAACGTGTTCTCAACCCTCGATAATCACTGTTCAAGACGACAATATGTATGGAGAGCAAACGGGCACAAATTGCGCATCAACCGACAGCGCAACAGCATTTTTGGACGGCATTAGAGGGGCCAGCGTTACCGGGATGAACATTCGCTACGCTGGAACCGCAATAGCCTTCTATGGCGAGTGTTGTACCGACAACCGCAATTTTAAGGACTCAACAGTCGAATCATGTCAATATGGCCTTTATGCCAACAACTGCAACATTACGATTGCAAACTCCGCTGTGTCTTGCACCCCTGTGCCAACGGTGAGCACAAACGGCAACGGAACATTCTCCGGGGCTTGGGGTTCAACCTGCAATCAGGTGTCGCTTCACGGGGTTGTGGTAGCGGGGATGCAGAACCTGCTTTCGGGCAAGACGCCGTCCGTCAACACCCTCCAAATGTATTCTTTAGATACAAATGGTTGGCCAACAAACTACAGCAGAAACTGCTGGATCCACGGGCTAAAAGGTTTAACGTCCCAATGCGTTTGTAATTCAAGCGCAGGTTTACAGTTTGGCGGTGTACTCATCACCTCTAAGCATGTTCTTACCGCCGCCCATATCGGGTTAGGTGCCGGAGTCGTTATGCAGTTCATCGGCAAGAGTGGAACCAATTACATCGCGATGGCTACAAATGGAACAACCATCGTGCCACCCGATAAAGGTGATGTGGCCGTTTTAACCCTAGACAGGGATCTACCAAACGATGTCGAAACAATAAAAGTATTACCTTACGAAGCTGTGAATAAAATGACCTTTGACATAATGTCAGGGCAAGCCTCGGCTGACAGCTGCCTTTCAAAATACCTGCCTTGCGTAGGAGTCAATCAAGGAAAAGGAGCTTATGTTGAGGATCTCTATTACTGGATTGACCCGGCTCAAAACCGGAATTGGATGCGCGGTTCCGCTTGGTTCCCCTCTTGGATGAATGGTTATGAACCGGGCGGAGGTGACAGTGGGCATCCAATCATGGCCGTCATTAACAACGAGCTTGTACTTGTTGGGAATTGGTCAGCTCATTCTCAGCCTTCCGGCTTTGGATTTCCTGAAACACTCGGAACGAGTACTGGAAATAGCTATAATTGCTGGTTTGGTTTCAATCTGTGGACCACGAACACATTGGTAGTTGACAGCGTTGGCCGCTGGAACGTGAACGCTTTTACATGCAACCAAAGTCATACTGTTGCGTTTTTTAATAGCGTGGGAACAAACCTCGGTTCCATAGACGTCACCGCTGTCCCGAGTAATTATTTTTGGTCCCTAGGGGGAACCTTAACTAATGGAGGTAGCCCGGGCGGCCTATTGACTCTCCTCGGAGCGCCAACCGGAACCAACTACTACTTGCTGAGCCAGGAATTTCAAGGAGGAGATCATTGGTATTACTATCCCGGAACGACTATGCCAACTAATGCAAGTGATTTTATTATCTCTGGTGCCGCAGCTTCTCCAAATCTTATTGAGACTCGTACAATAGGGTGGCATTACGGCCATAATTCAGCTTGGATATAGCAAGCGGTAATGATTGAGGGACGCCGACGCATACGGCGCAGGGCGGCGGTGGCGGCAAAACTCAGCTCCCAGGCTTGGGTCG
>DATGLT010000119.1:0-9603 GCA_035294005.1 Verrucomicrobiia bacterium | reverse complement strand
ATTCGCCAACGCTCATTTCCGGGGTGTTGCGGCCAAGCGTTCTCAAGTAATCGAGGCTCAAAGGCGTGAACACCAACCCGCCGTAAACCAAATATTTTGGCAGGACATCATACTGGTAACCGGCGGCCCGATCCCCTTCGTAGGGCCCCACCGGCAACGCGACTTCCACCTGTTTGCCGTCCCGCCATACCAGCAACCGCACGCTTTCACCCGCCTGCGCCGATTGGAATGCAAGCGCCGAGGACAACCGGTTGCCCCGATACAGAATCGTACCGTCACTCGCCACCGGGAAATCCCCAATCTTCAGGATCACATCGTCCATGCTCAGGAGCTTTTCCGTCGTCGAGATTGGCAGGATTCCGTCCACGCGCGCGCCCTGGTCGTTGTCGGGCATTTTGAGCAAGCTGCGGTAAGACGGGTTTTGCAGCGGCATGATGCGCAAGCCCGCGTACGGGAAGCCGTCGTAGCGTTTGTCCTCGATGTCTTTGAGGAAATGTTCGATTACCGGTGTGGGTATGAAGAACCCGGCGTTCTCGAGCCCGGCCATTCCCTGGAATGCCACACCGACGACGCGATCTTCCTGGATCACTGGCCCGCCGCTATTGCCAGGGTTGATGGCCGCGTCCGTCTGGCACGTCAACAGGCGTCGGTTGCCAATGTGAGCGTAGGTTTCCAGTTCGATCCGCGAGACCACTCCCCGTGTATAAGAGATCTCTTCACCGCCCGCCGGATAACCATAGGTGACCACCGCCGAGCGGACTTTGGGAAGTTCACCGATTTCCAGCGGCTCCAGGCTTTCAAAGAAATGGGGATCCTTGACGGTCAGCACTGCCAGGTCGCAATCGTGGGCGACGTATTCGACTTCGGCGACGTACGGGCGCGGATCCTGGTAGCGGCGCACAATGATTTCCCGGCCCCAGCTCACGACATGCGCATTGGTCATGATGCGCTTGCCCTTGATCACAAAACCCGAGCCACCCATCCGCCGGACCGCGTCGAACCGCCACGGCGCATCCCAGATTGGCTGCTGGCTGAATGTGAAGATTTGAATGACCGAGCGTTCCGGTTCGGCCGCATTGGCCGCGCTCAGCCATAGCGCCGCCAGCAGTATCGAAGCACCCTGTTTTAGCACTCGGTGAAAATGCGAGTTGGCTTGCGATTAATCAAGCCTTTCGAAGCTGTCACGACTTTTCTCTGGCTGCGCGGGCCTTGTATTCGTCCAGTATGGCCGCCGTTGCGCTCGCCCCGCAACGAGACGCCCCTAAATCTCTCACCCGGATCAGCCCGTCAAGGTCCCGGACGCCCCCGGCTGCTTTAACCTGCACGCGCTGTGAAACGCTTGCCCGCATCAACTTCAGGTCGGATTCGGTCGCGCCCTGGTAACTATATTTCCCGTCGGACCCTTTCACGAAGCCGTAGCCGGTCGAGGTTTTGATCCAATCGGCGCCGGCGCGTTCGCAGATTTCGCCCAGCTTGCGTTTGAACTCGTCGGCGTTCAAGCCGGCGCCCCCATTTGCCAGGTAATCGTTTTCAAAGATCACTTTGACCGTGGCTCGGTGCTGATGCGCTTCGTCGCACACAGCCCGAACGTCCTGTTCGACATACGCCCAATCGCCCCCGAGCGCTTTGCCGATATTGATGACCATGTCAATCTCGACGGCCCCATCCCGGCAGGCCAGCTGGGTCTCGTAGCGCTTGCTTTCCGTGGCGCTATTACCGTGCGGAAACCCGATCACCGCGCCCACTTTCACTTTGGTGCCCTTGAGCAGCTCGGCTGCTCTTTTCACAAAATAAGGTTTGATGCAGACCGAGACCACGCCGTACCGCGCCGCCAGCCGGCAGCCGTCCTCGAGTTCCCGGTCGGTTAAAGTGGGGTGCAGCAGAGAATGATCAATCATTCCCGCCAGTTCCTCGTAACTGTATTTCATAAATCAAAATAAGGCGCGAGCACGTTGCGGGCGACTTTCAACGCCGCCTGCCGGCCTTTCAGCGACTTGCCAAAGGTCTCATCCTCTACTTCGATGCACAGCGCTCCCTGGTAGTCGATCTCGCGCAGTTTCGCCATGAATTTCCCCCAGTCCACTTCGCCAAAACCAGGGATCCGCGGCGTGTGCCATTCTTTGGGAAATGCGAAAATGCCAACTTCGTTCAGCCGTTGGGGATCGACCACCATGTCCTTGGCATGCAGATGAAACAGCTTGTCCTTGAATTCGGCCAGTGGACGGATCGGGTCCATGCGTTGCAGAACGAAATGGGAGGGATCGTAATTCAAGCCGAAATTCGGCGATGAAATATCATTGAACATCCGGCGCCAAACAACCGGTGAAACGGCCAGGTTCTTGCCGCCCGGCCACTCGTCGCGCGTGAACGACATCGGGCAGTTTTCAATTCCCACTTTGATCCCGTGGTCTTCGGCGAACGCTATAATCGGTTTCCATACCTTGAGGAACCGCGGCCAGTTCTCCTCAATGGTCCGCGTCCAATCTCGTCCGACGAAAGTGTTGGCGTTTTTAAGTTCGAGCTTTTCGGCTGCAAGAATGACTTTTTTGAAGTGATTAACGGCGGCCTTTGAAACAGCCGGATCCGGGTCGAGTGGATTGGGATAAAACCCCAGGCCGGAAATGCTCACCTTGCGTTCGGCACACATGCCTTTGAGGTCGAGCGCCTGGGTTTGGCTCAGATTGGCGACATCAATGTGGGTTACGCCGGCAAATTTCCGTTCCGCCTTTCCAGAGGGCCAACAAGCCACTTCCACACATGAAAAGTGATTTTCCGCCGCAAAGTCGAGGACTTCTTGAAACGAACAATCGGGCAGAATCGCGGTGAACATTCCCAGTTTCATAATGACTTAATGCACCTTCATCCATCGGCGTTGTTTGTGACTTTGCAGGATGGCCTCGCAAACAGCCACTTCCTGGTGACCGTCCTCGGCGCCCGCGAATAGTGCGGGTTCGTTTGCGCCGACAATTTTGCCGTAAATCGAACGGAACAACATTTTGAACGTGTCGGGGAAACCCTCGACATGGCCGGGAGGATAATCCATAAACCCGGCCGCACTGGCCCTGAATGCGCCGGTAGCCCGGAACGAGGTTTCGTTCGGCAAATCCCGATTCCCGAAATGCAACACCTCGGGATTTTCGGCGCACCACCAGGCCGATTTTTTCGATCCGTAGAGCTCGATGCGAATGCTGTTTTTGCGGCCCGCTGCAACCTGGGACACGGCAAGGTTGCCGCGCGCTCCGTTGCTGAATTGCAGCAGCACGCTTGCGAAGTCTTCCGTTCCGACGCGGTACTGCGCATATTTGCGACCCGCCCCGGCGGCGGCGAAAGTCTCGACTTCCCCCAGGGGTCGTTTGCGAGTCTTGTGCCACGTGGCCAGGTCTGCGAAAACAGCCTGAATTCGCGCCCCCATAATGAAGCTCGCCATGTCCATCCAGTGCGTTCCGATATCGGCCACCGCGCGCAGTTTGCCGCCTTCCCGGGGCAGCAATCGCCAGTTGTAATCGGTTTCCTTGAACAGCCAGTCTTGCATGTAGGAACCGTTCACGTGAATGATGTCACCCAGTTCTCCGCTCTCGACCAGGGCCCGCATGTGCAGCACCGCCGGGTAAAACCTAATATTGTAGTTTACCGCGAACACACAATCGGAGCGCCGCGCGCGGGCAGCAATTTTGGCCGTTTCGCGCGTATTCATTGCCAGCGGCTTTTCACACACGCAATGTTTGCCGGCATTCAAAGCCGCCAGCGCCATTTCGCAGTGAAATCGATTTGGCACGGTGATGTGGACCACGTCGATATCCGGCGAACGCAGCATTTGCTTGTAGTCCGAAAACGCTTGAGGAATTCCGTGCCGAGCGGCGGCCGCTTCGACCCGGTCTGGCAAATCGCATAGGCCCAGCACCGTTACGCCCAGCCGCCGCAGCGCCTCGATGTGAACCGGACCAATAAATCCCGTCCCGATGATCCCGGCTCGAACCTCGCCGATTCCTTTGGGAACGCTCATGCGGGCACAGGTTGGTGCGAGTCATCTTGGGAGTCAATCCCGGTAACACAGCGCCTGCGTGTCCCTGCGCTAGCGAGGGGCTGTCGCCGCTCTGCGGACGCGAGCGCGGCCCTGTAAACGGTTTGACTTTGTTGTCATGGAAGCTTTTCGTATCGACGGATGAGCGCCGACCTCGAACAGCCGTACCGTGGGGCTTTTGTTGGGAACACGCATTATTTTGCCGTGCGGGTTTATATCGAAGATACCGACATTGGCGGAGTTGTGTACCACGCAAAATACTTAGGTTTCCTCGAGCGAGCCCGATCCGATATGCTGAGAAGCGTTGGAATCGACCAACGAACGGCCATCGAAAACGGGACCGGGGTCTATGCTGTGGCTGAACTCCAAATAAAATACCTGAAACCCGCCCGGCTCGACGATGATCTGGTTATCGCGACCAACCTTTCGGAGGTGCGCGCAGCCTCCTGCCGGATCCGCCAGCAAATCACCCGTCGAAACGAAATGATCGCCCAGGCCACTGTGACCGCGGCCTTCCTTGGCCCCGGCGGGCGGCCTCGAAGGCAACCTGCCGAATGGGCCGAAAAATTCAGCAGCCTTCTCTCGCCAATCAGCGAAGGTCCGTAACGAATTCGAATGGCTCGTGCCGGGTTTGCCCGTGCGATAGACTGGGGCAGGTGA
This sequence comes from Verrucomicrobiia bacterium, assembly GCA_035294005.1. Classification (GTDB taxonomy): domain Bacteria; phylum Verrucomicrobiota; class Verrucomicrobiia; order Limisphaerales; family UBA8199; genus JANXQE01. The sequence continues at coordinate 4,922 of DATGLT010000119.1, read as the reverse complement.
CCTCCGCGGTGAAGCACTGGGGCGATCGTGCGCTCGTTGCCGTGCAGTAGTTTGAATATCGCGCAGCGCAAGAACCTTCGGCGATTTTCGTCTGTCTAACGAGGTTGGTTATTTTTAGCGATCCCTCTTGCCTCTGCCTGTGCAATGTCGTCCCAGGAAGGCGCATGCCACAGGTACAGCAATCCTTTTGAGCTCAAAGCGCCGATGGTGTTGCCATCTGGAGAAAATGCAATCGGGTAAAAGTTCGACCCAGCGGCCGGAAGCGCAAGCACTGGCTTGCGGCCATCAACGTCCCATACGGTTGCGTTGCTGCTGGCGCCGATGGCGAGCCGCCGGCCGTTCGGCGAAAAGCCAACCGAGAAAGTAGCGTCCTGGTACGACGGCAGCGGAGGGTTGTCTCTCACGTCGGCCGTTTCCCACAGCTTCGCTCCTGCAAACGAGCTCGCCGCCGCGAAGATTTTGCCGTCGGGTGAAAACGTCACGTCTTCGACATTATTGAGATTCAGCTCCTTTATAACGCTTACACGCTTGGTAAGATCGCGAAGCACACTGGGGCACGCGCTGCCGACCCTACCAAGCGCCAGACACTTTTGTTCATCGGGCGAGATGGTGACTGCGATGGCCCACATCGGACCTTGCCAGGACTGGATCTCCCGCCAACTGGTCAGATCCCATTCATGCAATACATGCTCAGGATCGAGCGTTAGCAGCCTTTTTCCATTTGCATAAAAAAGCAGGCCCGGAGTGTTAAAAGTACCGCGATCATTCAGAGCGGCGATGTGACCGAGTTGGATGCCTCTTGCTACATCCCATACCTGGATGTTTCCATTCGTAGGAGCGACGGCAAGCAAGCTCCCGTCGGGTGAAAAGTTCGCTTGGTATATGTTCGTTCCGATGCCGAACAGCGGTTGCTGCTCCTGGAACTGGTCCCCGCGCCAACGAACTACAGCGCCTTGTTGCGTGAGCGTCAGGATCGATCGACTATCCGGAGCAAACCGCCAGACCACCAAAGGAACCGGGATGCTGGTTTGCATCAGATCGGACCGACTCTTCGCCGCGTCCCACATCCAAACAGCGCCATCCTTGCCGCCACTCACCAGGGTCGCTTGATCACGCAGCAATGCGAGGCTCCAGATTTGGCCGTTATAGCCACGTAATGGCCGGCCCAGCTGGCGGATTTCTCCGCGCTCGCTAATCTCCCAAACGCTAATTGTCTGACTTGAGTGAACAGAGGCCATCTTTTTGCCGTCTGGCCAGAACACCACGCCGCCCACCCCACCGCCATTGTGCTCGTCGGCCAGTCCGATGGGTTTTCCCGTTGCGGTATCCCACAATCGCAAGCCGGCCGGCTCAGATGACCCAAGACAAGCGATGCTTCCATTGAGTGGAGAAATCGCCACAGCCCACACGAACTCGTTTACCGCCTTCACCTTCCATTTTTGTTGTGACGTCGTTAAGTCCAGCACCTCCAACCACCCATCCGGCGCGCCGTACGCCGCCAGTCCAACTTCGGAGCTTACCGCGAATGGGAGCGGAGGATCCATCCCTTGCTGCAATTTGATGGGATAAGTTGCCAGCCGGGTGCCTTCAGGAACACGCCACGCCGTGAGTTGGTCGTCCGTGGTGAAGACAAACAGCGTGCGATCATCCGCGGAGAAAGAAATGCCGCGGCAAAAATAAGGGAGACGAATTTCATTACCTACTTTCCGGTACGTCTCCATATCCCGGAACTGGACGCTGAACTGCCAGTTCGTTCTTGAAATCGGTGCCGACGTGGAAAACGCGAGCAACGCGCCTTTATGGGAGAAGGCGCAGGCTACTTCAAATTCACCTACTTCGAGCCGCGTCGCTTTTTGTCGTGTTCGCAGGTCCCAAACCGTGAGCCCGCCGTTGAGGTGTTCTCCGACTGCCAGCCATTTACCGTCGCCAGAAACGGCGAGGGACGCAATCGGACTGCGTTCCTGGCACAATTGGTACAGAGCGTCGTTCTGGCAGTACTGCCAGAGAAAACGCCATTCCCAATCGCGCAAGTCCTCCTGCCCCGCTCCTGGCCTCTGCTGATTCACCAAATCCTGGGCGAGTTCGAAATCGCATAGCGATATCGCTTGCTGGGCAAGGATCATATCTGACGCATAGGCGCGCTGCCGCGCCACGTGTTCCTGCAAATCGGCTCGCTTGCGCGCCTGCTGTTCACGTTCGAGCAGACCACTTTCCTTGCGTTCCGCTTTCCTGGCCCTGGCCGCCTCCCATGTGCTCGCCGCGACCCCGAATGCCAGCGCCAGGATCACGGCCGCAATCGCGCCAAAAGCCACCTTGTTTCGGCGGACCGCTTTCTGAAATCGATAAACCGCACTCGGAGGCCTGGCCAGGACCGGCTCGTTGGCCAGGTAACGCTGGATGTCCATCACCATGGCGTTGGCCGTTTGGTATCGCCGGTTCCGATCCTTTTCCATCGTCTTCATCGCGATCCAGTCCAGGTCGCCCCGGATCAGTCCCACTAACTTTGGAGGCTCGCATTGGCGAGACCTGGCGATCGTGGTTTGCTCCGCCAATTCGAGTTTGCTCAGCCGCGTCGATGGTTTGGTGGGCTCCTCCTCCTGAATAATTCGTCGGACCTCATCCAGGCCCGCTTGCACCAGTCGCTTGGAGTCAAAGGGCGTTCTGCCCGTCAGCAACTCGTACAAGAGAACTCCCAGGCTATAAACGTCACTGCGAGTGTCGGTCTCCTGGCCTTGCCCTCTGGCCTGCTCCGGACTCATGTAGGCCGGTGTGCCGATGAATTGCTCAAAAGCGGTGAAAAGCGTCTTATCCGTCAGGGCCTGGCCGGCTGTGGCTTTGGCAATCCCAAAATCGATTACCTTCGGAACGGGCACGCCATCCCGCACCGTCACCAGGATGTTGGAAGGTTTGATATCCCGGTGAATAATCCCTTTTTGATGTGCGTGCTGAATGGCATGGCACACTTGAACAAACAGCTCGAGCCGCTCCCGAGTCGACAACCTGTTCTGATCACAGTAATCGGTGATTTTGGTGCCGTACACCAGTTCCATTACGAAGTAGGGACGCCCCGACGCGGTTGACCCCGCATCCATCACCTTGGCAATGTTCTGGTGATCCATCAGCGCCAGGGCCTGCCGCTCCGCTTCGAACCGGGCGATGACCTGCTTGGTATCCATGCCCAGCTTGATTACCTTCAGCGCCACCCTGCGGCGGATTGGCTCGTATTGCTCAGCCATGTAAACCACTCCGCACCCGCCTTCGCCGATCTTCTGAAGCAGTTTGTAACGCCCAATTCGTTCGCCGGCCGTTTCGGAATGCGTCGGAGCGGCTGCGCCCGCCGACGATTCACCACCTGCCGGTTCCAGTTCGGCCGGTGGTTCCAGCTGAATCTGGCTAAAAAGCAGGCATCGCGGACACAGGCCGTGAGGTGATTCGCTCCGCAACGGGGCTCCGCACTCCGGACACCTTTTGTGTGCAGGCATAATTGGAGTTTCGCTGAATACCTTAAGCGCGCGGCCCCGAAGGTTACAATCCGGGCCGGTTCGCGCGCCTGGCGACCGCATTTCCCGATCAGCTCAGAGCGGCAAACAACTCCCGAATTTCGCCTTCAATTGCCTCCGGGTTGCTCACAGTTTTTGCTATTTCTAATCTCAACAGTTCCCGGTACCGCTGCCTGAGCCGATGCACCGTGACTTTGACCGCCGTTTCCGTGATCCCCAGTCGCCGGCCGATGTCCGCGTAGGAACCGCCCTTTTCTCCGCTCAAAAAGACCTTCAATTCGTCGAACAGCGCCCCCTTTCCCGCCGTGGCGAACTCCGCGCTAAGCCGATCCAGCACTTGCTGAAGAAGCGTCAGCGCCCACTGGCGTTCGTAAGCTTTCCCGGGCGGAATCCCTTCGGCCGGTTCCGCTTTGTACCTCAGCTCAGTGTCCTGTTCATCCAATGAAACTATCTCCCGGCCGCCGCCGCGCTTCTCCCGGTTCGCATGATCCCATTCGTTGGTCATGTAACGTTTGAGCGCCAGCAGCAGAAAAGAACGAAAGCGCCCCTTCTCCGGCTCTGCCGCCGCCACGAAGTTCTTCTCGATTAACTTGGCGAAGAATCCCTGGACCAAATCCTGAGCATCCTCCGGGTTCGTGCCTTGTCGGCGCACAAAGACATACAAGGGGTACCAGTAAGTTCGGCACAGTTCGGCCAGTGCCGCGTGGGCTTGCGGGCATTGCGGCTGGCCGGCCGCCAGTACGACGCTCCAATGCGTGGCCTCGAAGTCGCTCATTCCTGCGCTTTCCCCGCCCAACAGTTTCAATAGAGGCCTCGGCTTATTCATTCAGACCCCAAGTCTGGCGGATTCCTAGCCTGCCGGGGTCGCAGCGAGACTAGTCGCGCCGGCCACCTCTGAACAGCAGAAACAGTTAAATTGTTTGTAACCTTTGTTTATCGAAGCTTAAGGAACCCGTACGCCATCACAGCCAACCGTATTTAGACCAATCGAAAACACCGGAAGAAAGCACAACGTATGCACAAGCCAACAACACCCAGCCAGCCTCGACGAAGGGCCCAGGCCAAAGCAGCCATGCTTGCCTGCGGCATCGCCGCCGCCTGCCTGACCGTCAATCCTGGCGCTCAAGCTGACGAACGGGAACAATCACCGCCGAGACCGCAACTCGAGCCTAACGCCGGTTCCTGGCGCACCTGGGTCATTTCTTCAGGGAAGGATTTTCGAGTGCCTCCGCCCCCGGGCGAAAGGGAGACCCGAAAAGAGCTCAAAGCCCTGGAAGAGCTTATCAGTCATAACGATGCTCAGGCCCAGCAGCAGATTGAGTTCTGGGATGCAGGCTCACCCGCATATCGCTGGATGGACCTGATCAATGCCCGACTACTCGCCGGGACACCGACGACCGCTTTCTCACATCGCGTTCAAAC
>DATGLT010000118.1:0-8817 GCA_035294005.1 Verrucomicrobiia bacterium | reverse complement strand
TTCCCGGGTTTGAACCTCGATTACAGCTCGCTTGTGCTCGTTGGTATTCAGGTAAACGTGGTCGCATTCGCACATCAACCGGTGGAACAGCGGACGAAACTGCGAGAGCCATTCCACTCGCTCAATGCCTGAGATGCGGCGCGCCTCCTCTTTGGTGAACTTATGTCCTTCCCAGGTTGCCAGGAGATCGTTTGTTTCGCGGATGAACAGGATCTCCCGCATGTTCTGCTCATGCGCTTCCGGGTACAGCAATAGGATCGTCTGTTCCTGATCAATGCCGCAGAGATAAAACAGGTCGCTGCTTTGGCGAAACGGCAGTGTCCCGTCCGCATTGATGGGCAGGACGTCGTTTGAGTTGACCGCCACCAACGAGTTTGGCAGGAGCAACTTCGCCAGCCTGGATCGGTTCTCAACGTAAAGTTCCGGCTTAATGGGACGGTAGCGCATGGGCGTCGACTTTGGTCATCTCAATCAGAGATCGGGTTTGTACACATCTACCGCAGCCTCGTCAGCAATTTTTGGCGTTAACAGGCGACAATCCCGACAACCCCCGCATGGGCGTCATCTATTTCTTTTGGAAGCATTCGAGCAGAACTTTAAATTCTTCCTTTTGGAGTTGCCGAAGCAGGGTTTGTTCGGCTCCGGGTTTGGCACCAGCCGCTTGGCAGGCGTCTATGAAGGCAAAAGGATCCCACGAGCCGTTGCGAATCAGAGCGGCGGTCCAGGTAAACGTCCCCTTCGAACGTCCAAGCAGAGGTTCGGCCCTGGCCGGCATCAACCTGAACGCAGGGTGCGACCCTACGCGCCGAAACCAATAAGCCGCGTTGCCAAAATCCGGCTCACGCCGATGCATGATCCCATGGACAAATGACCCATCCGCAGTTGGGATGTTCTGGGCAATCACGTGCGCCGCCTCCAGATGATCGTGCCACAGCAACACCAGGGCCCGGAGTAGGTCCTGCTGTTGTCCCGGCAAGCCACTGCCGGCCAGTGCCGGGCCAAGTTGTTTCTCAAGCTGGTCCGCAGACAGGACCCCGGGCCGCGGGCCGGGCCCCAGGTCAGCCAATTCCTCAGTATCAAAGAGCTCTTCGAAACGTGTCACGTCAGGCATGAGCAAAACATGACACAGCTCAAGATTCCGGGCCAGCCCCTGCCCTTGGGAAAGAGCTTATTCGAACGTGCTTCCCCCCTTCATTCCGAGCGAACAAAATGCGACTGCGCTTGTCCATATAGCGGGTATTTCAGGCTCAACCGGACTTGAAGATTATGCAAGATTGCGCAAAACCGCCGCAAACTGGCTCTTGCGCATGAGGCTGTGCCCGGGCAAAAATGAGAATTTATTGATGCGATCACAAAGGATTCTATCGCGCACGGCAAAACGATGGAGGCTTTATGCAGCCTTCCAGATCGTCGTCCTTTGTTGCACGCTGCTTTTTGTGAACGCGACCGCGGCGACGTTTACCGCGTCGCTGGACCGGGACACCATCACCTTGGGCGAAACCGCGACTTTGTCTTTAACGTTCGAGGGCGGCTCGCCCGACAACGTGCCCATGCCTCCCGCCAACCCCAACTTGCAGGTCGTGGAAGGCGGGACCTCGACTCAGTTCAAATTCATTAACGGCCAATCGAGCTCGACCATCACGCATAGCTTTCGGCTGATTCCGCGCCAACCCGGCGATTACACCATTCCAGCAATGACCGTGGATGTAAGCGGTGAAAAGCTCTCCAGCCAGCCGGTCGTTCTCAAAGTCGTGAAGCCCAACGCGCCGGCTCCGGACGCCATCAATTCCGGCACCGAGTTGGCTTTCCTCAAACTCATTTTGCCCCGCAAACAGGTTTATGTTGGAGAAAGCTTTACCGCCCAATTGCAACTCCACCTGTTGAACCGCGTCCAAGGCGTCAACCAGGTCCAGTTGACAGCCTTTCCAGCGGATGGCTTTAGCGTTGGGAAAATGATCGAAGGCCAGCGTCGGCAAGTCCAGGTCGGCAACGGCATCTACACGGTCATTCCAATCGAGGTTGCATTGAAAGCTATCAAGTCCGGGCCCCTGACCATTGGTCCAGTTACATTCAGCATGGTCATTGAACTGCCTTCGGCCGGGCGGCAGCGGGACATTTTTGATCCGTTCGGCATGTTTAACCATGGAGAGCAAAAGCAAATTTCCGTTGCGACGGCGGCGGAGCAGGTTCAATCGCTGACGGTGCCGCATCAGGACGCACCCCCGGATTTCAATGGGGCGATCGGACGTTTCACCATGAACATGACAGCCGGGCCGACGAATGTCTCCGCCGGAGATCCGATCACCGTGCGAATTCAGATTTCCGGCCGTGGGTCGCTAGACGGCTTAACCCTGCCTGAGCAGCCAGGCTGGAACGACTTTAAAACCTACCCCCCGACTGCCAAAGTCGAAACCACGGACCAGCTTGGATTGCAAGGAACCAAAACCTTCGAGCAGATCGTGACGCCGCAAAACTCCGAAATAAAAGCTTTGCCACCGGTCTCCTTCAGCTTTTTCGACCCCGACGCCAAGGCGTTCCGAACGCTGACGCAGCCGCCGATTCCGCTGGCAGTCAGGCCCGGAGGCAGCGTTGCGGCTCCGACGGTTCTGGGTTCGCAAAAAGGCCCGGACAATAACGCGCCTGCTTCCCAGGATATTGTTCCAAACAAGCAACGAATGGGGACACTGGCCCAGATCGGTCCCCCGCTGGCGCAGCAAGGCTGGTTCCTCGTTTTGCAGAGCGTGCCCCTGGTGGCCTTCGTTTCGGCTGTCGTTTTAAGGCGACGGGCCGAAAGTCTCGCCAACAATCCCCGCTTGCGCCGCCGCCGCGAAGTTGCGCATGTGGTCCAGCATGGCCTGCAAGACCTCAGAAAGTCCGCGGCCGAAAACAATTCCGAGCAATTTTTCGCAATCATGGTCCGCCTGTTGCAAGAGCAACTGGGCGAGCGATTGGACGTGCCCGCTTCCGCCATTACCGAGGCAGTCATTGACGAGCGGTTAAAACCTCGCGGAGTCTCCGAAAGCATCACCACGGCTCTTCAAGAGCTGTTTCAACTCAGCAACCTCGCGCGGTATGCCCCCATCAAAACAAGCCAGGAACTCGCGGCGCTGATCCCTAAAATCGAAGCTTTGCTGGCCCAGCTAAAGGACCTTCCGCTATGAAACGATCCGGCGAGCCAACAACGCGGGTCAACGGGAGCCAGTGCGTTTTCCCGTTTCTCACGCTCCCGGGGCGGGGTTGCGCCTGTTGGATCCCAGCGTTCGTCCTGCTGTGTCTGTTCTGCGCTCCGCTCATCGCCTCGGCTCAGGTCCCGGCTTCCGAGTTCGACTCCGCCAACCGGCTCTTTGGCCAGGGCAAATACGCCGAAGCGGCAGACGGCTTCGAGAAAATGGTACAAGCCGGGCGCGTTTCCGAAGCGTTGTATTTCAACTGGGGCAACGCCCTGTTTAAGGCCGGGCAACTTGGGCGGGCCATTGCCGCTTACCAACGCGCCGAAGAGATGGCGCCGCGCGACCCTGATGTGCGGGCCAACTTGCGATTTGCACGCAACCAGGTTCAGGGGCCCTCTCTTGGACCTCTACAAGCCTCACGTTGGCTGGGCAAGCTGAGCCTGAACGAGTGGACCCTCCTGGCTTCGGCCGCCGTTTGGATTTGGCTATTGCTTTTGACGGCGGTTCAGTTCAAGCCTGCGCTAGGACCTGCATTGAGACCTTATCTGATTTGGGGCGGAATTGCTTCCCTTGGCTTGTGCGCGTGTTTTGCAGGCGCTTTCTATTCCGAGCGGGTGGCTCAACGGGCCATCGTCGTGACCCACGAAGCGGTCGCTCACCAGGCGCCGCTTGAAGAATCGCAGAACGCATTCACGCTTCACGACGGCGCGGAATTGCAGGTGCTCGATGAGAAAGACCAATGGGTCCAGGTCCAGGCCGATCCGCGCCGCACCGGCTGGGTTCGCCGTGATGCCCTCGTGCTGATGCCGCCCAAACGCCAGAACGGATGATCATCACAAGGGTGCCCATGCCTTTGGTGAAAATTCGCGCATTCGTGTCTCGGTTCGGTCCTCGGAGGCAGAAGAAGCCGGCAACGACAACTTGATCGGAACAGTGCTCCGCCAGGGTTTTGCAAAACTCATCGCGTTCGAGGTTCTTCCAGACAAAATCCAGCGTCAGCCGCGTCATAGATGCAGAAAGACATGTCGGCAGGATTAAACCTGGAGAGGCTTTACGACGACCACGCACAGGCGCTATTCGCCTTCCTGCTGAATTTTACCCGACAGGAAGACCTCACGCGCGAGGTCCTGCAGGAGATTTTCACGCGCCTGGCCCGACAACCGCAGCTGCTAGGGGGCGCCCGGGATCAACGGGCGTTCCTGCTTCGCTTGGCGCACAATGGAGCAATTGACCTCCTCCGGCGCCGCAGCACACGAGGAAAGTATCACCAGCAATTCGGCTCCGCACATCCGTGTCCGTTCGCTCCTGATGACGATCCTGATCAACAGGCATTCCGGAAGGCGCTCGCGACTGCCCTCGGGACATTGCCCGAGGACCAGCGCGCGGTTGTGCACTTGAAACTTTGGGAAGACCTCACTTTCGAACAAATTGCCGAAACACTGCAGATTCCACCGAACACCGCGGCCAGCCGATACCGGTACGGAATAGACAAATTACGGGCGCAGCTGCGTCCACTTTATGACGAGATCCGATGAGCACAAATGATTTTGAGAAGAGACTTCAACAGCAACCGTTGCGACCCATCCCCAGCCACTGGCGCGACGAGATTCTCGGGGCTGCGTCCGGGGAGTGCGCTGCAAGAGCGAATTTGGGCGACCGCAAACTAAGTTCGGTTTTAATCCTTCTTTGGCGAGAACTAATCCACCCCTGCCCCGTTGCCTGGTCGGGCATGGTAGGGCTCTGGCTGATGCTTTGGGCGGTCAATGCACACTTGCGATCGGGTGATGAGCCGGAACTGAACTCGGGGCAGACCGCCTCCGAATCGCAAAGGATTCAATCCTTCAAAGAAGCACGCGGCGTGCTCGTTGAATTGACTGGGCCGCTGGAAGAGCCTGGAGACAATCCAGCGCGACACACACGGCCCAAGCCCCATACCCAACTCGCGACACCGACGCGGAACTGTTGATTTTCTTTCTATGAGCGCTTCAGACCTTTGCTTTCGCGACATCTCACCCCTGCCGAAGCCTCACGCTAAACTGCGGTTGGCTCGCCGCCTGTTATTAACCGCGGCGACGCTGGCCACCATCTTAGCCGGGTTTTACACAGAAGAAAACTGGCGGGGCCAAAGAGCATGGATCCATTGCCGGCGCGACCTTGAAAGACAAGGCGCCGTATTCGATTGGTCGACTCGTGTTCCCCCGCCAGTTCCCGATGAGCAAAATTTCTTCGGCGTGCCGCAAATGGCCAAATGGTTCGTGGGACGAAAGAAAAATGATCTCTCTGAAGGCCTCGATGACCCCAGGACACATGCCGTAAGCATGAGTGGCACCAATGCCATTCAAACTGCGGCTCAAGCCAGGGAATACCTCGCATGGAGTGACCAGTTCGTTCCCGAGTTCGATCAAATTCGTGAAGCGCTGTCGCGGCCATCTGCGCGCATCAACTGCGATTACGGACAGCCTTTAACCGTTCAGGCTCCGAACTTTTACACGATTCGCAATTTCGCCCAGGCCCTCTCGCAGCGGGCGCATTGCTTTCTCCTGTTATCCGAACCGGAAAAGGCAGTGGAAGAATTGACGTTGCTTCACGAATTCTGCCGTGTCCTCGATTGTCCTCCCTGCGGAAAACCGATCACTCTGGTGGGGGCGATGATTCATGTGGCGGTTACCGGGCTCTACGCCGACACCGTCGCGGAGGGCCTGCGCTCACATGCCTGGCGCGAACCGCAACTGAAGGCCTTGCAACGGCAACTGAGTGAAATCCACCTGGAATTCGCAATGGCTGAAACCCTCGTTGACGAGCCAATGTTCACACTTCGGACTCTTCAAACCTCTTCCCGCGCCGAATTGGTGAAGCTGGCGCCAAACCTTCCGAGGGCGTCGCGGTGGTTGCTGTATTACGCTCCGCGTGGCTGGCTAGACCAGTACATGGTGTTTCATGCGCGGCTGAACCAGGAGTTCCGGAACGGATTTGACTCCAGTGCCCCGTCAGTATCGCCGGCGAAAACCGATCAGGCTGGCGGGATCCTCAGTGCAGCCGTCAAAAACTTCTCGTTATACCGAACGATTGGGTCATGGGCCATTCCTAACTGGGTCAAGGCGCTGCAACGCTATGCGGCCAACCAAACCCTGGCCAACGAGGGCGCCGTAGCCTGCGCCCTGGAACAATACCGCTTGGCGCAGGGTGGCTATCCCAGGAGTCTTGAAATGTTGGTGCCGCGTTTCATCGATAAAATCCCCCGGGACGTCATCGGCGGACAACCACTCAGATACGAGTGGATTACGGGGGATGAGTTTCGTCTTTATTCCCTCGGCTGGAACGGCCGGGACGATGGAGGAAACGCCGGGACCAATCTGGTTGACGGTGACTGGGTATGGGGCGAGTCGTCTCAGGCCATCACGCGTTAACCATCCGGATAATAGGGGCTACAGCAAACAAAAGAAGTCGGACAGGGCGCGGGTTTTTTCCGTTGACCAAACCACAGCTGCTGCCCAAATTCGCTGAACCATGCTGCGATTTCTGTTGTTCACCGGCCTCGGCGTCTTCTTGTTGGGCGGGTGTGCTACGGGCCCGGACAGCGAACCGGCTGCGGCCAAGCCAGGAGTGCGGATCCTCAAGGAACCGGACCGGTTACGGGTTGAAATCGACGGCCATCTTTTCACTGAATACTTCTTCAAAGATGTTCCCAGGCCCTATTGTTATCCCGTGGTTGGGCCGGGCGAAGCGATGATGACACGTAATTGGCCGATGAAGACGACCCCCAACGAGGAGCACGATCATCCGCACCATCGCTCTTTCTGGTTTGCCCACGGCTCGATCAATGGCCAGGATTTTTGGTCCGAGGAAAAAGGCCACGGCCAGACCGTTCATGACGGGTTTACGCGAATACAGTCCGGAACAAAGGCCGGGGTGATCGGTTCCCACAACAAGTGGGTCGCAAACGATGGCACAGTGGTTTGCACCGATGATCGGACCTTGCGGGTTTACGAGCCAAAATCACCGCAGGAACGGATCGTCGATTTCGAAATCACCCTGCATGCCTCCAATGGGGACCTAACCTTCGGCGATACCAAGGAAGGCACGATGGCGCTTCGGCTCGCCGAAACCATGCGCCTCAATGGCGCGGTTGGCCACGGCCACATTATCAATAGCGAAGGCGTCCGCGACGGCGAGACCTGGGGAAAGCGCGCGGACTGGTGCGACTATTACGGCCCGGTGGATGGAAAAACGGTGGGAGTAGCCATTTTCGATCATCCGTCCAATCCGCGGCACCCGACGTGGTGGCACGTGCGGGATTACGGTTTGTTCGCCGCCAACCCGTTCGGCCGCCATGATTTTGAAAAGCTGGCCGACAAAACAGCCGGCAATCTGACCGTGCCGGCGGGACACGACATCACCTTCCGTTACCGGTTCTATTTTCACGAGGGCGACGACACCCAGGCGCAGGTCGCCCAGCATTACAAGGAATACGTCTCCGGCAACTAAACACCCAGCAAGTCATGAAAACACTTAATCGCAGGTCATTCCTTAAAGTCTCCGTGATGGCCGGCAGTTCGGCCGCCATCATGCCCGGCGCAATGGCGCGCGCGGAATCACACAGCTTCTCACGCGTTATCGGCGCCAACGACGATGTTCGCTACGCGGTGGTTGGCTTCGGCGGCCGTGGAAAAGACCACCTCAAAGAAATGCGCGAGGTTAAAGGCACCCGCCTCGTGGCCTTGTGCGAAGTGGATCAAAACACACTCAACCGCGAACTTAAACAGTGCGAAAACCGCGGCGAACGCGTGCAGGCCTACACCGACGTCCGTAAGCTGCTGGAGAACCCTGACATTGACGTAGTGACGTTTGCCACTCCCAACCATTGGCATTCGCTCGGTTCGATCTGGGCGGTGCAGGCAGGCAAAGATGTCTATGTCGAAAAGCCCGTGTCGCACGAAGTTTGGGAAGGCCGCCAATTGGTCAAGGCCGCCCGGAAATACAACCGCATTGTGCAGGCCGGCACCCAGTGCCGTTCAAGCCAGGGGATTGCCGAAGCAATCGACTGGATGCGCCAGGGCCAATTGGGCAAAGTCATTCGTGCCCGCGGGCTTTGCTACAAGCGGCGGCCCAGCATTGGCAAAGTTTCAGGGCCCCAGCCGATCCCGCCCGGAGTGGACTACGACCTGTGGTGCGGTCCTGCCCCCAAGTTACCCTTGATGCGCTCGAAATTGCACTACGACTGGCACTGGGTTTGGCCCACCGGCAATGGCGACCTCGGAAACCAAGGCATTCACCAGATGGACCTTGCCCGTTGGATCCTGGGCGAAAAACAGTTGTCCCCTGGTGTCTGGAGCGTTGGCGGGCGCCTGGGGTACGTCGATGACGGCACAACCCCGAACACCTTAATCGTGTTCCACGATTACAAGCCCGCACCCCTGATTTTCGAGGTGCGAGGTTTGCCGTCCAGCTCCGATTCCAAGCAGATGGACCGTTACCATGGCGCAGACATCGGAGTTGTGACCGACCTTGAAGGCGGGTCGATGGTCATTCCCTCTTATTCCAAAGCGATTTTCTACGATAAAGATGGGAAAGAAGTCAAAACGTTCGACGGCAGCTCAAGCCACTTTGCCAACTTCATCGGCGCCGTTCGGAGCCGCCGCAGCTCCGA
>DATGLT010000117.1:0-10023 GCA_035294005.1 Verrucomicrobiia bacterium | reverse complement strand
TGGCCCAAATTGAGGTTAGTTGGCTGGGGGGGGGGGCGGGTATTACCCCATGCAAAGTACGGCCCGAAGCGCCATAGTGCTTCTCCGCAATGCAAGCTTTGCCAAACTGCCTGTGAGGCGAGGGTTATGGAGTCGCAGGCTAATCTTCAGAGTGACGCCACAGGTGCCGCTTGTCTTTGCCCGGAGTTTCCGGATCATTCCCATCACACGTCTCCACACCAGTTGAACATCGAGAAAAGAGCCGGGCCGGCCGGCGAGCGCAATCTGTCCGCTCTCCAGGAGCGGTTGCGCCTGGCATTAAGCGCCGGTGGCATGGGCGTTTGGGAATTGCCGCTCGACAATTCCGGATGCCTGGTTTTGTCCCCCGAACTTCAATCCATTTTGGAGATCAAAGGCGATTTCGATGGCCGGATCAGCTCCTTCATGGGCCACGTCCACCCCGCCGACCGAGTCGCGGTTCTCAAACGCCTTGTACGGTGCATTCGCCATCAATCCGACCCCGAACTTGAGTTTCGTTTTTTGCGTTCCGGACGCCAGCCCGGTTGGCTTTTGGGGCGGGGGCGTTTATACCGCGACGCCGAAGGACGCCTAAGCACTCTGGTTGGAGTTGGAATCGACATTACAGCTCAAAAGCTCGCCGAGCTTGAGATCCTGCGGCTCAACTCGGAATTGGAGCAAAGAGTTGCCGAAAGGACCGCCCAACTGCAGGCCACCAACAAAGAGTTGGAAGCTTTTTGCTATTCGGTGTCTCACGACTTGAGAGCCCCGCTGCGCAGCATCCGCGGGTTTAATGAAGTGCTTTTGGAGCGCTACAGCCCCAATCTGGACGAACGTGGACAGGAATTCCTTCGTCGCGCCTGCGAGTCGAGCCGCTACATGGATGATTTGATAGATGACCTGCTCAAGCTCTCGCGCGTCGGCAGGCGTGAGCTTATTCATCAGCAGGTGGATTTGAGCGAATTGGCCTGCGGCGTCATCGACGAATTGCGATCGACGGAGCCTGGCCGCACAGTGGAGGTCAAAATCATGCCCGGCCTTCGCACCTTTGGCGACCCGAGATTGCTGCGCATCGTTCTGGATAACCTGCTGCGCAACGCCTGGAAGTTCACCTCCAAGAAAAAGGAGGCCCAAATTTCGTTCGGCGAGGCCTCCGCGCCCAAGTCCGCCTTTTACGTCCGAGATAACGGAGCGGGCTTCGACCCCGCGTTTGCCGGCCGATTGTTCGGCGTGTTTCAAAGGCTCCACTCGGCCAGCGAGTTCGCCGGCACCGGAGTCGGCCTGGCGACGGTGCAACGAATCATCAACCGGCATGGCGGCCAGGTTTGGGCTGAGGGTGCCATTGACCAGGGTGCCACTTTCTATTTCTCTCTACCCGCCCATGAAACGAACTGACTCGGCTCCCCGGGTGGAACCACCCGCAGCCCAAGGCGCGACGGCTCGGCCGCACAAAAGCGACGCCGCAGACCGAAAAAACGATCACGCCGCCCAGCCCCTTCGGGTACTGATCGTGGAAGATTCCGAGAACGACGCTCTGTTGCTGGAGATCGAATTGCAGCGCGCCGGGTACGCCCCCGTCTGCGAGCGGGTCGAAACGCGCGATGCGATGAGTGCCGCCCTGGCGCGGCAACGTTGGGACGTTGTGATTGCCGACTACGTAATGCCGCGTTTCAACGGCCTGGAAGCCCTGGCGCTCGTCAAAGCCAACGGCCTCGACCTGCCTTTCATTATCGTTTCGGGCCACATTACCGACAGCACAGCCGTCGCGGCGATGAAAGCAGGCGCCCACGACTATGTCATGAAAGACAACCTCGCCCGGCTCGGCTCTGCCGTGCAACGCGAGTTGCGCGAGGCGGAGGGTCGCAGGGCGCGCCGGTTGTCCGACCAGAAATTGCAGGTCGAACAGGTCTTTCGACATGCCATTGAAAATTCGGTTCCCGCCGGGATTACCACCGTCGACCTCGATGGACGTCAAACCTACGTCAATCCGGCCTTTTGCGCCATGGTTGGCTGGCGGCAGGAGGATTTGATTGGCGCCCGCCCACCGTTCGTCTATTGGCCTCCGGAACACGTGGAACAAATCACGGGTGAACTTGGCCGCCTTATCCACGGGCACGCACCGGCCGGAGGACTGGAATTATATTATTGCCGCCGTTCCGGCGAGCGCATCGCCGTTCTCGTCCAGGTAACCCCGCTCAAGGACGGCTTTGGAAATATTACCGGGTGGGTCAGTTCCAACTCCGATATCACCGAGCGCAAACAAGCCGAGGCGCGTCTGGCTGCTGAACACGCCATTACCCGGCTCCTCGCCGCTGCCCCGTCCCTCGACCTGGCTTCGCCCGGAATCATCAATGCCCTTTTGGAAGGCCTCGAAGCGGACGTCGGCGGATTATGGATCCCGTCCGATGATCAGGAATCTTTGCGTCTCTCGGCCATGAATTCGCGCGACTCATCCCCTGAACTGCGCAGTTTCATCCAGGCCTCTGGCAAACTCTGTCCGAAACGTGGGACGGACTTGCCGGGCAGGGTGTGGGAATCAGGCCAGACCTTGTGGGTGAACCCACTGCCTCTGGAACGCTCCTACGCGCGCCGGGACGTTGCCCGGACCGCCGGCTTGTGCAGCGGCTTTGGCTTTCCCATTCAGAACGATGGCCGGTTTTTTGGCGTTCTTGAATTCTTTTTCCGGCGTCACATGGAAGAGGATGAAGTCATGCTTAACATGCTGGCCGCTATCGGCAGCGAAATCGGCCAGTTCACACAACGCCGCAATGCCGAGGAAGCCCTGCGCCGGGCCCACGATGAACTCGAAATTCGGGTTCAGCGCCGCACCGCCGAACTCAAAACCGCCAACAGCAAACTCCAGGCTTCCATTTCCGAACGCAAACGACTCGAAAACGAGCTCCTCGAAATCACTGAAAAGGAGCGGCGCCGCATTGCCCTGGATTTGCATGATGACTTGGGCCAGCGGCTTTCAGGCATCGCCTTAATGACAAAAGGCCTCCAACTCAAGCTCGAGAAGGTCAAGTCCGACACAGCCCAGGACGCCGCGCGCATCCACAGCCTTGTCCAGGAGGCCATGACCCATGCCAGCGATCTTGCCCATGATTTGGCCACGCTCGACCTTCAAAAGAAAACCCTGACCCAGGCCCTGGGCGAGTTGGTCGACCATGCTCGCGAGTTGTTCGGAATCACCTGCGTTTTCAAGTGCAACGGAACGGTGCCCCCCCTGGATCCCCACATCATTACCCAGCTCTACAAAATTTCACAGGAAGCCATGACCAATGCCATCAAGCATGCCAAGGCTACCAACGTCAGTCTCAACCTCGTTGCCACCGACCAGGCCCTCACTCTGATCATCGATAACAACGGCCTTCCCTTCCCCGATTTGGAAGGCCGCTCCACCGGGATGGGGCTGCGCATCATGTCTTACCGCGCCAGCCTCATTGGCGGCTCCGTCGATATCCGCGCCAACGGCGACCAGGGCGCCCGCCTGACCTGCGTTGTGCCCCTCGAAACCAAGAACTGAAGCGAGAAATGCTTCTGGGGTTGCATCGTCAGCAACAGGTCGCGCCCCGTTCCGAATTCGAGAACGGCGACGTCGCCCATCGTAACGGATCTCGATAATTTCCCGAACGAAGCATTGACAGCGCCGCCAAAGTGGAGGATATATATTTCGTTTAGTGGCGAAATATAAAAAAGCGCTATGCGCGATTTGATGAAAATCACCAAAGCCCTGGCCGATGAGAACCGCATCCGCGTGCTGTTGGCCTTAAGAGATGGCGAATTGTGCGCGTGCCAGATCACCGAGCTGTTCGGGCTGGCCCCTTCTACCATGTCGAAGCACCTGTCCATTCTTTACCAGGCCGGCCTGGTCGACTCGCGCAAGGACGGGCGGTGGATTTACTTTCGCCTGCCCGACGGCAAGGCCCCGCCCGTAATCAAGAAGGCGATCGACTGGATATCCCGGGCCGCCGAGGACCAACCCCGGATTCAGCAGGACACCGAACTTCTCAAGAAAATTTTGAAAATGGACCCGAGCGAAATCTGCAAACGACAATGCTGCTAAATGAATAAACCTACCATTTTGATTCTCTGCACCGGCAATTCGTGCCGCAGTCACCTTGCTGAGGGCATTCTCCGGAAGGCCCTTCGAGACGGATTTGATGTTCAAAGCGCCGGCTCAAAGCCCGCCGGGTATGTTCATCCCCTCGCAATCCGTGTGATGCAGGAGATCGGCATCGACATTTCCGGACACCGTTCAAAGAACTTGGACGAATTCCTGAAGCAACCTGTGGAAACGGTTATCACCGTCTGCGGCAAGGCCGACCAGGTTTGCCCGATATTCCCGGGGCAGCTGAACCGATACCACTGGGGATTCGATGACCCCGCGCACGCCGCCGGAACAGAGGAAGAGAAACTGGCGGTATTCAGGCGAGTACGGGATGAAATCAAGAAAGTGTTCGAAGCTTACGCCGCGGGCCGGCGAGACCAGGCTAAGAGTGCGAGGTGATTTATGAACAACGATACTGAAACCGTTCACCAGAAAGTTCGCGCCGGTTATGGCCAAATCGCCAGGTCCGGCGGTTCATGTTGTGGCGGCACGCCGAGTTCGTGCGGTTCGACTCCAGTGGACTCAGAGCAGTTGGCCCGACAGGTCGGCTATTCGGTGGAGGAACTCGCCGCTCTTCCCGAGGGCGCGAACATGGGTTTGTCTTGCGGCAACCCCAACGCCCTGGCCGGGCTGAGTCGAGGCGAGGTGGTCCTGGACCTGGGCAGTGGCGGCGGCTTTGACGCCTTCATTGCCGGCAAGAAGGTCGGAGCAGCCGGCCGAGCGATTGGCGTCGACATGACCCCCGAAATGCTGGCGAAAGCCAGAAAGAACATCGACAGCTACCGCAAACAAACCGGCCTGGACAACGTCGAATTCCGACTTGGCGAAATCGAGCACCTTCCGCTGCCGGATCACAGCGTCGATGTCGTGATCTCCAACTGCGTCCTCAATCTCTCTCCGGACAAGCCGCAGGTATGGAGGGAAATCGCGCGCGTGATGAAGCCCGGCGCGCGCGTGGCGGTATCCGATTTGGCCTTGCTCAAACCACTCCCCAAGGAAGTGATCGAAATGGTGGAAGCCCTCGTGGGGTGTGTGGCCGGAGCGGTGCTGGTTTCAGAGACCGAACGCATGGCTCGGGAAGCGGGTTTGTCGGACATCGTCCTGAATCCCAAGTCTGGCTACATCGATGCCATGGTGGATTGGCAGGATCCACTCTACCAGAAAATCATCGCCGCGTTGCCCGCCGGTGCTAAACCGGGAGAATATATTACCAGTCTCGAGATCACGGCCAGGAAACCGGACCATGTCAATTCCGGAGGAGCCACTAGTGTCCTGGTATACGATCCGCCCATGTGCTGTTCGACCGGAGTTTGTGGACCCGATGTAGATCCGGTGCTGGTCCGCTTTGCCGCCGACCTGGCCTGGTTGCAGGAACAAGGGGTGGCAGTGCAACGGTACAATCTGTCTCAAAGCCCGGCCGCCTTCGTTGAGAATGACCTGGTAAAACAGGCGCTCACGGAAAAAGGGGAAGCAGCTTTGCCGATGGTTTTTGCCAATGGCAAGGTTGAGTCGAGCGGTCGTTATCCGCAGCGGGCGGAACTGAGTTCCTGGGCGGGCGTCGATTCCAATGCCAGTGCCAGCTTCACCCCGGCAATCACTGAACTGGTCGCGATCGGGGCTGCGATTGCTGCTAATTGTGAACCCTGTCTCAAATACCACTACAACGAAGCCCGCAAGCTCGGCGTCTCCACCGCGGATATGGCCCGCGCCGTCGACGTTGGAGCGAAGGTGAAAGATTCACCGCACCAGTCAATCCTCCGCCTCGCGGACCGCCTGACCAAAACGTCCTTAGCCGATCGTTCTCCGGAGCCGGACACGTGCTGTGGCGCAAAATCGGAAAACGAAACGGAGACCTCAAAATGCTGCGGATGAATTGAAGCCAGGTCAGCGCTGTGAATGGCATGGTTGAAAACCGTTTGCCCGCCTTCCTCCGGAATCCCACCCGGTTTCTGTTCTTCACGGGCAAAGGGGGAGTCGGCAAAACGTCGCTTGCCTGTGCCAGCGCCATCGCTTTGGCCGATCATGGCTCAAAAGTGCTGCTCGTCAGCACCGATCCGGCCTCCAATCTCGACGAAGTCTTGGGTCAAAATCTGGGGTCTGTTCCCGTTTTGATTCAAGCTGTGCCCGGACTGAACGCATTGAACATCGACCCGGAGGCCGCCGCGCGGTCCTACCGTGAGCGCATTGTGGGGCCATACAGAGATAAACTTCCCGACGCTATTGTCCGGAGCATGGAGGAACAGCTCTCGGGGGCCTGCACCGTGGAAATCGCCGCTTTCGATGAATTTGCTGCTCTCTTGGGCGAACCGGCTGCCACAGCGGATTTCGACCACATCCTGTTTGATACCGCCCCGACGGGGCATACGCTCAGGTTGTTGTCATTGCCGGGGGCCTGGACGGGATTTCTCAACTCGAACTCGACCGGGACTTCCTGCCTGGGACCCGTTTCAGGATTGCAGAAACAGCGTTCGTTCTACCAAAACTCTTTGGCTGCCTTATCGGATGCGCAGCGCACGACTCTCCTCCTGGTGACCCGGCCGCAAAAGCAGTCCTTGGATGAAGCCGAGCGAACCAGCAACGAACTGAGCGCCTTGGGAATAAAAAACCAGCGGCTGATTGTGAACGGTGTCTTTCGCGCCACGGCTCAGGATGAATTCGCACACGCGCTTGAGGAACGAGGAGTTAAGGCTTTGGAAAGCAAGAGGCCCTTTCTGCAAACCCTAACCACCCATGAGATGCCGCTTCGGCCCAACAATCTCGTCGGCATCCCGGCCTTGCGCGAACTCGCTTTCGGCGCCTCGCCGCGTCTGGAAGCCATCGATTCCGGCAGCGCTGACCTTGGTCTGCCTCCGACCCTTTCGCTGCAGGCCCTGGTTGACGACCTGGCCAAGCCCGGTCGGGGTGTGATCATGACCATGGGAAAAGGAGGCGTGGGCAAGACGACCATAGCGTCGGCTATAGCCACAGAACTGGCGCGGCGCGGCCATTCGGTTCCACCTGAGCACGACCGATCCAGCGGCTCACGTCCATCAAGCAGTGGCCGAAAGCTCGGATTTTCAGGTGAGCCAAATCAATCCGCAGGAGGAGATTAAAGCTTACGTCGACCTGGTCATGGGCACCGCTGGAAAACGACTGGATGCAAAAGGTCGTGCCTTGCTGGAGGAGGATCTGCGCTCGCCGTGCACTGAGGAAATCGCCGTTTTCCGGGCGTTTGCGCGCGTGGTGGCTCAAGGAGAAAACCGCTTTGTCGTTCTGGATACCGCCCCAACCGGCCATACCTTGCTCCTCCTGGATGCCACCGAGGCGTATCATCGCGAGGTGTCGAGGAAAAGCAGCGACATGCCGGAGGAAGTTGTGAAACTGCTGCCCAGGTTGCGAGACCCCTTGTTTACCCGGATACTGTTGGTCGCCCTGGCCGAGCCCACGCCAGTCCACGAGGCTGCCGCGCTGCAAGAGGATTTGCGCCGCGCCAAAATCGAGCCTTTTGCCTGGGTGATTAACCAGAGCTTTGCCGGCGCCGACACTGGCGATCCATTGCTCAGGGCACGCGGCGCAAGCGAGTTGCGCTTTATCGAGGAAGTTACCAGCCGGCACTCGCATCGAACGGCCCTGGTACCGTGGCTGGCCCGGGAGCCTGTCGGCCCCGTGAACTTGCTGCAGCTTTTTAGCGAATCGCACTCGTTGGTTGAGAACTGAATATGACTACCTACGTTTACCAAACCATACCGCAGAAACAGGGTGAGAAGCCCCGGTATTTTGAAATTAAACAGAGCATGAAGGATGCACCGTTGTCCAAACACCCGGAAACAGGCGAACCCATCCGCCGGGTCGTGCTCGGTGGATTTGGCACGCTGAGTTCCAAAGGCGGCGACGGCGGCTCGGGCTGCGGGTGCAAGCCAGGCAGCTGTTGCGGCTGACCCGCTCTTGCTCTCATTGCGGGGAGCGCAATCGATAGAAACGCGTTGAGGGCAGCGCGCCAGTTTGGGTGTTGGTGAAATAGAAAGTTCCACTGGTCGAAGTCACGACGTCGGTAAATGTCGTCCAGCTCGATGACGTGTCGGCCGAATAATCCACTTGATAGGTCCCGTTGGTCGGCGCGGTCCAGGAAAAGCTTAACTTGTTCTTTTTGTGAACGAGCGAGGCCGGGTCAATCACCGGTTGGATCGCAAACGCCGAGCGCATTTTGACCACGGTATAAGGGTTCCACGTGGACATGGTGTAATAAATGTAGAGTGTCGCATTGGTAATGCGCGTGAAGCGTTCGATCAGGATTGGGGCAAAATCTCCGCCCGCCGTGTTGGTGGGATCGTTATCCGCTCCAATGGTTGGGCCGTCGAGGCCGTCGTTTATCGTCAATCCTGGATCGTGGATGAAATAGCCGGCGCCATAGTCGCGGTGCTTGTTGAATATTAATTGCGGGGTGCTCCACGGACCCCACGGTTGGGACGCATAGGAAAAATAAACCCCGGTCGTTGTTTCCCGAAGCGGCCCCGTCCCACGGCCACCATCGTAAGTCATCATCCACAAGTGCAGATTGGTGGAGTAAATCACCGAGACATTACCCGCCGAGCCATTGTCGTTGGGCCAGGCTGGACCATTGGTGGGGTTGTCCTGCACCACCGGCACACAGTTGGATTCCACGCTGCTCCATGTTGGTTGGCCATTGGTCAACCCGGCGAAAAAAAGGGTTCCGGCGCCGCTCACAAAGTTCGCCGTCGGAATCATGCATAGGAACACGTCGCCGGACCGGTATTCCCCCGTCCCGAACATCATCACGTTCGTGCCAAATTCACGCATGGAGACATTGATGAAATGCCCCTGCAACGGACTGGTCGGCGGCAGGGCATTGGTCAGGACCGCGATCACGCGGTTCGTGGTGAAGAAATTGGTTGCATAAGTGTTCGTGCAAGCCCAGAGGCCGGCTTCGTCGAACGTCACCAGCATCGAGTAATCGTTTGTTTGGGGCGAAATGTTGGTGTTGCTGGTGTCCGAGCCGGTGTTGCATACGAGAAAAACCCGGTTCGACAGGCTGATACCGGAGTTCGGCACATCGTCCGGTCCCATCTTGATCCCGTCCGGCTTGACGAACACCGGCGCGTTGCTGGCGTAATAATAAGGCGTGTTCGTAAAAAAGTTCAGCACCAGGGGTGTCTCGCCATCCGTATTGGTGCTCCACGCGAGAGGATCGGCCCCGTGATAATTCCAGTTTGTGGTGTTCTCGCTGATGGTATCACCGAAAAGGAAAATCAGTTTGCCTTTATCCTCGAAAGAATAACCCAGGCCGTTCCCCAGGATATGAAACCGCGTCACGGTCCGACTGGCCGTGGGGAGATTGGTCCCATGCGCCAAAGCTTCCCAATCCACATCGCCAATGATTTGCTCCAGCTTGACTGACGAATTTGTGATCCACGTCAACACCGGCAATGGCTGGGCAAAAGCCGGCAGGCCCGCTACCAGAACCAAAACGAATAATCCAAGTTGGAATGACAACCGCATCGTCGGTGCGTTCGACACCTTAGGATTTTAAAGGATCGATTTGACTCGGCAAGGAGGACGAGACAGAAAATCAGCGATTCGTGTCTCGCCCTGACGGCTTTCCCCCCAACCTACGCGTCTTTCGTGGGCGGATATGACGCTTCTGGACTACGTTCATAGCAGTCTGTGACACCTTATCGTTCACTTCATAGTCCTTTGGACACGTCTGCGCCTCTAGAAGTAACATATGGCCAAGCCATCGTCTAACCCGATTCCGCAGCAGCTCCCGATTCGGATGGCGCGGTGCGCCGCTGGCGTTTATTTTTGTGCGCGCAAAGCTTCACCAACCAGATTCTCCGTTTTGGCCTGGGCTTTTTGACATCTGTGCATGCACGCTGTCAGAGGCCGTCGTCACCGCAATGGGGACCTCAATGGCAGCC
>DATGLT010000116.1:0-9252 GCA_035294005.1 Verrucomicrobiia bacterium | reverse complement strand
GATTCTGTCTTTGATAAGCGCCAGTGAGGAGTTCCTCCTCGGAGCGAACTCTCGGGTGAGTTGTTCCCGGTTGATAACGGACGTTTAACCGGTGCCAAGGTCCCACAATCGGCCCACGATTCCAGCCGTCCCTTCGGGACTTATCTCGTTGGCCAATGTGAACCCAAGGTTGAAACCTTGGGCTAGTGTCATCCGTCCCTTTCGGGACGGCTGACAATGCTAAAGCTCGCTTTCTCTTGGGTAATGTTGTTCCGCAGAAGGACGCCAACTTCTTTTCCGCCCTTGCTCGCAGCTTTAAATCTTCTTTACATGGTTGCGGGCTGCACCTAACCTTTATGAATTATAATTAAGAGAAGAAATCGGACGAAGTAAGAACATGCAAGCAAAAGCGAAGACCATCAACGACTTCAAGCTCCACGAACGCGATACCGGTTCAGCCGACGTGCAGATTGCGTTGCTGACGCAACGCATCAATCACCTGACTGAACATCTTCAGAAGAATCTTAAGGATCACGGGTCGCGCCGCGGATTGCTGATGATGGTTGGCCAGCGGCGGCGTCTGCTGGATTATTTACAAATCACCGACCTTAACCGCTATCAAGCGGTCACCAAAAAGCTCAAGCTGCGCAAGTAGCTCACGCTAAAAAAGATATGTCCCTGGGCGTCCAGAGGGCAACTTTCGTTCTCCACTTTTTTCGATTAGATTGGGCTGGGACGCGCGAACAGCCCAATTGGCTGTTTTAACCTTCGCGCCATTTAAAGAATCCGTTGCTCTGGGAAATTTCATTCAGCTCCGAAATCCATTCGGAGTTCACTGAAGTTCCTCGGTAGCGGCGGGTGGGAAACTATATTATGCCAGAAAGAGCTACCGCTCCCTTAGGGGACAAGCAGATCATCATCGAAACCGGCAAAATCGCCAAACAAGCTGACGGGGCTGTCACCGTCCAACTGGGCGAAACGATTGTCGTCGTCGCCGCCGTAGGCGCCGCCAAAGCAAAACCCGGCCAGGACTTTTTTCCACTCACTGTCGACTACCGCGAGAAAGCGGCTGCGGCCGGGAAATTCCCAGGCGGCTACTTCAAACGGGAAGGCCGTCCGACCGAAAAAGAAATTCTCACCTCGCGCCTGATCGACAGGCCGATCCGGCCGTTGTTTCCGAAGGGCTGGTACAACGAGGTCCAGGTCCAGAGTATTGTGTTGAGCGCCGATGGCGAAAACGATCCGGATATGCTCGCCCTGCTTGGGGCCTCGGCCGCGCTCATGGTCAGCGACATTCCGTGGGCTGGGCCCATCGGCGCTGTTCGCGTCGGGCGCATCAACGGGCAATTCGTCGCCAATCCAACCCATACGCAAATGGCCGAGAGCGATCTCGACCTCGTTTACGTCGGCAACGACACCGACCTCGTCATGTATGAAGGCTCGGCAAAGGAAATCACCGAAGCTGACTTCAACGCCGCTCTCAAGTTTGGGCAGGAATCGATTCAGCCGAGCATTGCGGCCCAAAAAGACCTGGCGGCGCGCGTGGGCAAAGCCAAACGCCAGATCACGCTGAACATCGTTCCCGCGGAAATCCTGCAGGAAGCCAAATCACTGGCCGGCGACCGCATCGTGACGGCGCTTCTCACGCCGGGCAAACTGGCGCGCGAATCTGCCGTGACCGCTTTGACCGAGGAAATTGGCGCGAAGCTCGTCGAAAAGTTTGGCGAAGAGAAAGTGACAGAGTTCGTCCTCAAAGACGCATTTTATTACATTCAAAAGGAAGCGGTTCGAGGCCTGATGATGGATCACGACAAGCGGCTGGACGGCCGGGATTTTCAGACGGTCCGGCCCATTTATTGCGAAGTGGGAGTGCTGCCGCGGGCTCATGGCTCGGCGATCTTCCAGCGTGGCGAAACCCAGGCCATGACGCTTTGCACGCTGGGCACCGGGGAGGATGCACAGGAGTTCGATTCCTACACCGGCGGCGCCAGTGAAAAGAAGTTCATCCTTCACTACAATTTTCCCAATTTCTCGGTTGGAGAAACCGGCCGAATCAGCGGTCCGGGCCGCCGCGAAATCGGCCACGGCGCGTTGGCGGAACGTTCCCTCGAGCCGATGATTCCCGTGGACTCGTATCCGTATTCGGTGCGAATCACCAGCGAGATTATGGAATCGAACGGATCCACCTCGATGGCCTCGGTCTGCGGCGGATGCCTTGCCCTGATGGACGCGGGCGTGCCCATGACCCGGCCGGTGGCTGGTATCAGCGTCGGCCTGTGCACCGACCATGATGACAACGACAAGATTTCCCGGTACAAGCTCATGACCGATATCATCGGTTGGGAGGACGCGTTCGGGGACATGGATTGCAAACTGGCCGGGACCGAGAAGGGCATCACCGGTTTCCAACTTGACCTGAAGCTGCGCGGTATCCCGCTCAACATCATGGTCGAGACTGTCGAGAAAGCGCGAGTCGCCCGGTTGCAAATTCTCGCTGAAATGGCCAAGACTCTGCCGCAGTCCCGCACGCAAATCAGCAAATACGCTCCGCGAATTGAGACCATCCGGATTAACCCTGAAAAGATCGGCGCATTGATCGGCCCCGGCGGCAAGAACATCAAGAAGCTGGTCGAGGAATCCGGTTGCGAGATCAATATCGAAGACGACGGCACCGTAAATATTTACTCAGTCTCCGAGGAAGGAATGAAGATCGCCCGCGACGCGATCACCGGCATGACCGCCGAGGCGGAGCTGGGCAAAATCTATCGCGGCAAGGTTGTCACGATTAAAGATTTCGGCGCGTTTGTGGAGTTCCTGCCGGGCAAGGATGGATTGGTCCACATCAGCGAACTAGCCAATTTCCGGGTCAAGCAGACCGAGGACATTGTCAAAATGGGCGATGAGATCTGGGTCAAGTGCCTGGGCGTTGACGAAAAGGGCAGGGTGCGCTTGTCGCGCAAGGCCGCCATGGCGGAGCGGGATCAGCAAATGGGCGGAGGCGGGTCGGGTGAAGGCACGGGCAACCCCGAAGACGGAGGTTCCGGCCCTGATCAACCTTCCGGCTCGGGTGGCCATGGTGAACGCGAGCACCGTGACAGCGGCGAACATCGCGGCGACCGCGGAGGCGAACAGCCCCGTGGAGATCGCGGCCCGCGCGGCGACCGTCGCGGAGGCGATCGAGGCAGAGGCGGCGAGCGTGGCGGCGACCGCAGCCGGGCACCTTCCCACAGCTAACGAAGGAACCGATTGCCATCTCGGGCGCGCGGCGCCCTCGAGATTCCGAATTGTAAGCACTTTGTCTTACACTTTGTCTGGCATTTTTTCCTCAGCATCAAGCCATGGAGAAAGTGAGAGACGAAGTGTGAGACAAAGTCGACTTTCCAAACTCCAGCCTGGCCGGTTCTTACGGCCCTACCTGAATTACATCGTTTGGCTGAAGGGGCACATCATCACCGTCGAGCAGTTTCTTTGGATCGTAAACAATCTCTTTGCCATCGCGTTGGATCACGATTTGAGTCGGGTCTGTTTTGCCGTAGTATTCCGCCTGAACCAGGGCCTTGGCCAAAGTCAGGTCAAGCGTCCATCGAACCAGCGCATTGCGCACTTCACCCAGGACGGTCACCGTCGGGCCTTGAAGCTGCGCCTGGCGATTGGACATAGCGGCCTGGCGTTGCCCGGCCAGGAATGCTTCTCTGGCCCGGGCGTCGGCTTTCTTCTTTGAGACACAACCCCCAGCCAGAGATAAGCAGAGGAGCGTGGCCAGCCATTCCGTCGTTGTGGCGTGACCTGCTTCGCGCAGCAGGACTCCCCTCAGCCAACCCAGCCTTTTCATGTTCCCAGAGTGATTGCCGTACAGTTACTGGCCAGGGCGCTTCAGGATTTTGCCAAACTCGCTTTCGACCGGCTCTATCTCGATCCGTGTGCCGGTCGTCTTGGCCGGAGTGTGCTGCTGGGGCGCGGGCTCTTTGTCCGGCCGGACCGGTTTGGGCGAGGCGAGGAATGAAGGCAGGGCGGGAGCAACCGGTCGGGTATCCTGGGGTTCGGTGTCCGGCGCGTCCTGGGCCTGGCTGGGCAGCGACCAATTGGTTTTGTTATCGAGCCAGGTGCGGTACCGTTGAAAGGTGAACATGCCGTGTTCGGCCCCGGTTTCGAGTGAATTATTGATCTTAAAAAAGTCGCGGTTCCGAATGAAGTTTTTGACGGCGTGAGTTGCCATGAGGATCTCGCATTCTGGAACGCGGATGTTCAAGTCCTGGCGAAATCGCAGCCGCTGGGAAATGACCGCTACAAGGCAATCGGCCACTTGCGCGGCTACGCTGTTCTGAATTTCAGCCGGGAACGCCGAAACGACGCGTTGCAGTGCCTCCGCGCAAGTCGAGGAATGGACCGTCGCGAGGACCAGGTGACCCGTTTCGGAGGCGCTGAGAGTCAAACGCATTGTTTCCGGATCGCGCATTTCCCCGACCATCAGGACGTCGGGATCTTCCCGCAGCGCGTCCAGCAACGCCTGCTCGAAACTTGGGGTGTCCCGGCCCACTTCGCGCTGGCGGATGTAAGCGCGCCGCGGGCGGAACGTGTATTCGATGGGGGCTTCGATCGTGACAATATGCCGTGTGTCAGTCAGGTTGATCTCCTGAATGAGCGCGGCCAGTGTTGAAGACTTGCCGCTGCCGGTCGCGCCGCTGACAAGGATGAGGCCATGCGTGGCGCTGACTAATTTTTTCAGGTCCGGATGCAGGTTGAGTTTTTCGATGGTCGCCTGGAACGAGGAGAGCAAACGAACGGCAAAACCGATTCCGCGGGAGGTGTGAAAGATATTAAAGCGGCAACGCACGCCGTGGATGGTTTTGGAGCAGTCGTGCGAACGGCGTTCGACGAAGTGCTGCCAATGCTCGTCTCCGATGGCATGGTGGGCCATTTCATAGAGGTCCTTCGCGGCGATGGGGTCACCGGTGGTGCGTAGAGTTCCGCGTACTCGCAGCGCCGCGGGCAAGCCGGATTCCAAATGCAAGTCGCTGGCCCCATTGGCCGCGGCCAGCGCGACTAACGATTCCAAATCCATGGAGCTCATCTTATCCTTGAACAATCCCGCTGGCAAAAAGTTCCTCCGAGGATCGCGGATACACGTAACCGCGAAATACAGGAGCACACGGGCCACCCAGAGGTAGCAATGACGTGACCGAATCGTACGCAGCTCCGGTTCCGTGGAAACACGGACTCGATTTCCAGAACTTGTCCCAATTCCATAACTGCAAACAGTCGCTAATATCGTTCCCATGATTAACGACGCGGTTATTTGGATTTCAGCGGCAGTCCTGGGCATCCCGGTTTTTTATGGGCTGGGCGGTCCGCTGTGGGTTGTAAACGGCTTGGTCAACCTGAAGAAGTTACTTTCGAAGACGGCTGAAATGGAAACTGTGGAAAGCTCAACCGAGCCCGTAATTGCGCCAGGAATTGCTCGCTCCACAGCCGAACCCGCGTAACCTGCCGGGCTGGATTAGAAACCCACACCGGAGCCTACAAAAGCCCGGTCCTCTTTGGAGCATTCGTCCTAGACGGGGTAAATTGCCCGTTGCGGCGGGCCTCATAAAAGCCACCGTTTGATCCGCGGCATCAATCAAGCGCGGCTGGCATGAACTACCTCAACCTGCCCATCGGGTCCGGCTTTCCGGGAGTCGTTAACGCGATTATCGAGGTGCCTGGCGGGCAGGCCAACAAGTACGAATATGATTCCGACCTGCATGTATTTCACCTGGATCGGCCCCTCTACGGCTCCGTCCATTATCCAGGGGATTACGGTTTCATTCCGAGCACGCGGTCCGAGGATGGTGATCCGTTGGACATCTTAATTCTGCTCCAGGATCCGACCTTCTCCGGATGTCTGATCGAAGCGCGTCCGATTGGCGTTCTTGAAATCATCGACCAGGGTGAACCGGATGAAAAAATCCTCGCGGTTGCTGAAAAAAGCCCCACCCATGCGTCGGTGCGTCAACACACGGCCCTTGAACCCCACGTGCTGAAGGAAATCGAGCATTTCTTTACCGTTTACAAGCAGTTGGAAGGCAAACACACAGAGGTCCGGGGATGGAGCGACGTCGCTCATGCCCATCAGTTGATTCGATTGAGCCATAAGCGGTTTCAGCCCTCCTGAGTTGTTCTCCCCATAGTAAAACCCTTTGGACACGCCACCTTGGCTATGGGCGCGTGCGGGAACTCCTTCGTCATCTTTTTGCACGACCACCCACAACTTATATATGAACACGACATTCAACTTGGCCTCCAGGATTCCAAAAGAAGACCGTGTCCGGGCCCAGACTGACTCGGACATTAACCGTCGCATCGATCGCGAACTTGAACAGCGGCTTCGATTCCTTGCCGTTCAGGACAAAGAAACTATCAGTGAACGCATCGCCGAACTGGACCGGGAGTGGGACATCGAACGCGCCCTGCAAGCCAATGCCGCCTCCGTCAGCCTGTTGGGCCTAATCATGGGAGTTGTTTCCAGTCGTAAATGGTTTGTTCTACCGGCGATTGTCGGCGGGTTTCTGCTTCAACATTCGATTCAGGGTTGGTGCCCGCCCTTGCCTGTGTTGCGCCGGTTGGGGGTGCGGACCCGGCTGGAAATCGAACAGGAACGGTATGCTTTGAAGCTGTTGCGCGGAGATTTCGATGGCGTCCTGGAGCACGACAAGAAGGATCTCGATATGAGGGACTTCGTTCGATCGTTGCGCCTGGAGACGCCGTAACATTCCGGTTTCGCCGCTACGCGGGAACCAGAGACTTGCGCGGCGTCATTCGCAGAAGGGTTTGCGGGGTTTCGAACAGAATCCCCCGCGCGACCTCCAACGCTTCGTCCACCGTGAACTGGCCCTGCTGGACCTTGGCCGCTAGCACCTGGGCCATTTGACGCCGGACCAAAACCGCTTTGGCATAGGTCCATTCGACGCAGTAGGCGTCTGAAAAGAATCCGACCTGTTTGTTCAGCGGCAGCATGTCCAATCTTTCGCCGAATATCTGGCGAATCACGTCCGGGAAGAAATTATGCCACCAGTAGCCGGCGAGGCTGAAGTTGGGTAATTCGCGTGCCAGTGTGCACAACGATTGGTTGGCGTGGCGGCTTGCCAGAAAGCACTGGAACCTTAGCCGCGGATGCCGGCCTATCATTTCTCCCAGTTGCCGGATTGTTTCCTGTTTGAGGCGGCTGCCCGTTTCGTACGGAAGCGGCTCGGCTCCAAAGCTGAACTGAAACACAATTTTGTCGCCGTGCTCTTCGAGTTTTGAGAGGAATTTTTCGTTGATGTAGCTCGCGTAAACATCCCGTTCCAGGGGGCCGGCCGTCTTTCGCTTGCTCAAGGCCGCCTCCATTTCGGCGTCGGTCACCTGGCGGTAATCGATATCCGTCGACAAGTGAGTTGCTGTCGAAAGAATCTGATCGTAGGGAATGGCGCTGACGTAGTGGGAAACGGCGGCTTCGACGTCAGCGAGCGATCGAATGGTCCGTTCGGTTGCAGGCCTGGCTCCCGAGCCGATGGGAGTTGGGCTCGCTGGTGTTCGCCCCCAGCACCGCTCCAGTTCATACAGCGCCGTGTCAAACTCTCCCCACTGGCACCGCGTGAAGAACCCCCATTCGAGCGCGTATTGAAGCCGGTCGTCATCCTGGCCGCTTTCCCTCCGGGCGATCTCGGTTCCGGTCCGGACGATGTTGAGCCGGTCCAGGATTGAATGATGCCAGGATCGGTCGTCGGCCCGCTCCCGGATTAAGCCGTCGAGTTTTCGCCAGGATTCTTTTGTGACCGGCGCATCCCAGTCGAAAAGTTCGCGCAGGATGATGCGCACTCCCCAAAACGAGCTGGTGTTTCTGATTGCGGCCAGGAAGGGCAGCGCCTCCTGGATCCGTTGCGACGCCTCGGCATCGCCTGGCCAGGACGGGTACTGAGTCAGCCGTGCCCCGGACGGGCAACCTGCCGAATAAAGATCGCTTACAACCATGTGATAGAGCAGCACGTCGTGCAAGCCGCGCGCTCCCAGTTTCCCTCCCACAAGATGGGTGTGGATGTCCAGAACGGGGACTTGGGCCAAACCTTCTTCGAGAGACCGGAACGTCGCATTCATACGGGTTGAGTGACGGAACAGTTCCAAGCGCGAACACGCCTGTCAAGCGCCGCCGAGCTGGCGTCGCTCTTTCACGCGGGTCGCTTTCCTATTGCGCGGGCTGCGCCGATCGGTTAGTCAACCCGGCAATGCCTTCAACCACGACAATTCCTTCAAAGGGCCGACTGCCTAGGCACCGGGCCGGACTGGTCCCTATGCATGAGCTGCTCGAGCCTGCATGGAAAGGCGGGTATGCCGTGCCGTCGTTTTGCGCGTGGAATGCCGAAGTGGCCGAAACGGCTCTTCAAGTCGCGACCGAGCTCAAAGCGCCGGTCATTCTCATGAGCGGTCCTGGCGAGTTTGGGCTTAATTCCCCCGACACCTTAGGCCGTATCGCGCGCGCTTTGATCGAGAAATATCCCGTTCCCGCCGCTTTGCACCTCGACCATGGCGACTCGCCTGAAATGGTAAACGAATGCATTCGGGCAGGTTTCACATCGGTGATGCTCGACTACTCGTTGCGCCCATTCGACGAGAACGTAGAGGCTCTCAAAAAAATCGTCGCGATTGCGCGCCCCAAGGGGATCACCGTTGAAGGTGAGATCGGGTGTGTGGGAAAAGTGGATGATGTGACGGTCGAAGGTGGAAAGGCATCCACGTTGACCGAACCGTCGGACGCCGCGCGGTACGCGGAACTGACAGGGGTCGACGCGTTGGCGGTGTCGATCGGCAATGCGCACGGCATTTACACAAGACTGCCGGTATTCGATTTTGATCGCCTGGCCAGGATTCGCCAGGCGGTTCGGGTGCCGCTGGTGCTGCACGGTGGTTCGGGCACCCAGCCCGAATACATCAAGCGCGCCATCAGCCTGGGAATGGCCAAGATCAACGTTGCGAGCGAGCTTTGCAAAGCGTTCCGGGATGTCTTCGCGGCCGAGCAGAGTTCGGGCAAACCGGGCTGGCTTCCCTCGACCCTTGCCGCCGTTAAACGGCCGATGGCCGAGGTTATGGTCAAATGGTTTAAACTATCCGGAGCCGAAGGCAAAGCCGGCTGAAAGTGTCATGGCAACGGTGCATTGCCTTGGGATCCTGGTCGTCGATGCCTTAAGCGGACCCATCCCGAACTACCCGGTTCCCGGCGTCACGCCTCAGGTCAATACCCGCTCCATCAAATTTGTGGCT
>DATGLT010000115.1:0-4919 GCA_035294005.1 Verrucomicrobiia bacterium | reverse complement strand
CGTAAAGGCTCGGCCAGCCGATGTTCGCCGCTGCATTGTCCCTGCTGCTGTGGGGTGGGGCCTCGAAGACTCGGGTTTCGAGCATGTCCGTGCTTTTTCGCGGCAAAGCTGGCTCAAGTTCATAAGGCAAAAGTGCCTGGGCTTTGTTGGTGCTGAGCTTGCCTATGATAACACGAGCTCAGGCCCAAGCCAAGCGCTTGCGTTGAATTGCCCGCTCGGCCACCCTGGCTGTTAATGCCGCACCGTCCCAAACTCAAAGCGCTCCGAGGCCAGTTTCTCGCCGTATCAGGCGCATTTATCACGCTCATTGCGTTCCCTTTCGGCCTTTGCGGTGCCGCTGCCGGTCTTTTCTCCATCCAAAATGCGACTCTTAAAGTCGTTTACGACGCCGGCAAACAGGAGTTTTCGATCGCAGAACGCGCCACCTCCGGGGTCGTTGTCACCGCAGGCAAGTTGTTGGATGTGCCGGTGTCAGACATCCAGACCGCCGTTGTCCGGGATCCGGTGTTCAACCGAGGCCACCAGATTCGGATCAAATATTCCGATGCTTCGATAGCGACGCTGGCACTCTACGACAGTTTGCCATTCCTGCTGATCCAAACCGAGCTGCACAATTCCGGGAACTCTCAGTCTGAACGATCCCAAATCGTTCCCGTTCAATTCGAAGTTGACCTGGGGCTGCCCATTGAGCGCCTGCGCACTCTTGGCACGGCGGGGTTGACGGTGCCCGACAAAAATCCAGGCAGTTATCTGTTTTTGACACTGGCCGACCCGGGAACCCGGCGCGGTGTGGTTGCCGGTTGGCTGACGGAGGATCGCGGCAGCGGGGTGCTCTTTTCGAGTGTCGCCGGGGCGAGGATCGCCTACCGCGCCCGAATTGACTACGGACGGCTTCGCATTGCCCCGGGTGCGTCAGCAAAGCTCGAGACACTCGCGGTGGGCATCTTCCAGGATGCTCGGGTTGGCGAGGAAAGCTACGCGGACGCGGTTGCGCGGCAGTACCACATCAAGCTGCACCCGCAGGTAAACGGGTATTGCACGTGGTATTCAAATCCGCATGGCGGCGCGGCGGACGAGAACTCGATTGTAGAACTGGCGGAAGTTGCTTCCCGGGAACTCAAGGCGTTTGGCTTTTCGTTCGTTCAGATTGATGACAAGTGGCAGGATGGCCGGGAACGAAACGGGCCGGCACGGAGGTTTTATCGAGTGAAACCGGATGGACCTTACCCGCACGGCTTGGAACAGGTCAGCGCAAAACTCAAGCAACTCGGATTGACCACCGGCATTTGGTTTCTTCCGTTTGCCGGTGATTGGCAGGATCCCGAGTTCAAGGATCGCCAGAACTGGTTCGTGAAGCGAAAGGACGGCACGCCGTTTGAAACGCCCTGGGGCAATACCTCGCTCGACCTGACTTCACCCGCTGTCAAAGCTTACCTGAGTGACATGGTCCGCAAAATCCACTCCTGGGGCATCAATTATTTTAAAATGGACGGCCTGTGGACGGGCACTGCTACGCGCCAGATCTATGTGAACGATGGATATAAAGAAGACTACATGGGAGAGAATGCCCCGTTTGAGGATCCGACCAAGACGAACATCGAAGCCTTGCGTGATGGCTTGAAGCTTTTACGCGGCGCGGCCGGGCCGGACGTGTTTTTTTCCGGGTGCAACCTCAGTCAGAACATGAGGTCTCTGGCCGGATGCATTGGACTGGTTGATTCGATGAGGATTGGCCCTGATAACGGGCAGCAGTGGCGGGACTATCAGGACGAAATCGAGAAGAACGCAAGCGGTTCGATCATCACGGGGCCTGTTCGCGGAACGCGGCTTTATTTTATGAACGGCCGCTTGTGGTGGAACGATCCCGACCCCTGTTACGTTCGGCCGAGCATTCCTCTAAACCACGCGCGCTTGATAACCTCATGGGTCGCCCTGAGCGGCCAGTTCAATCTGAACAGCGACTGGATACCGGGTTTGCCGCCCGAGCGAATGGACATTCTCAAGCGGACCATGCCTGCGCACCATGCCGTGGCGAGGCCGGTGGATTATTTTGACTCGATCCTGCCGCAGATTTGGCTGGTCACGGACAAACGTGAAACCGGGCGACGGGATGTCATTGGACTGTTCAATTGGAATGATAAAGAGCGAGCGGTCGGTTGTACGCTGGCAAAAGCAGCACTCGAACCGGGACGACGCTATTACGCATTTGATTTCTGGGCCGACTCGCCGGTCCAATCCTTTGCGGACCGGTTTCAATTCGACGTGCCGGCTCAGTCGTGCCGCGTCGTAGCAGTGCGGGCGGCGGAAGCCCACCCTGTTCTCGTCAGCACCTCACGGCACGTTACCCAGGGCATGATCGACGTCATCGCCGAACAATGGTCTGTTTCATCAAAAACGCTCACTGGCACGAGCGTGCTTGTAGCGAATGACCCGTATCAACTCCGGATTGCCGGGCTCGACGCCCGTGGAAGGAAATGGAAACTCAAATCAGCAACGGCCTCTGTGCCTGCTGTCACGATCAATACCGAAACCGAACGACCCGGGGAAGCGGGCTGGTTGCGCGTGAACCTGCGCTCGGATACCAACCGGTCTGTTGAATGGAAGTTAAAATTTTCCGAGGAATAGCGCTTTTACCGGATGCTGATGCAATGCATGAAAACAAAATGGCTTTGGCTGCCGCTCGCTTGCCTGCTTGCGGCGAATGGTCATGCCGATGATTGGCCCCAATTTCTTGGCCCCACCCGCAATGCCGTTTCGGCGGAAACCAATGTTGCCGAGCCGTGGCCTGATTCAGGTCCGGCGGTGGTGTGGCGAAAGAGCGTGGGGCATGGGTTCAGCGGACCCGTCATTGCAGGCACGAGAACAGTTCTGTTTGATCGCGAGCAAAACCTGGAGCGGGTTTCCTGCCTCGACTCCGCGACGGGCCGGGAGCTTTGGAAGTTCGAATACCCGACAAGCTACGAGGATGACTTTGGCTTTGATGACGGCCCTCGCGCCACTCCGGCTGTATCCGACGGGCGCGTCTACACATTTGGGGCGCAGGGAATGCTGCATTGCCTTGAGTTGGCGACCGGCAAAAAGGTGTGGAGCGCCGATCTTCAACGTGATTACCAGGCCCGCAAGGGATTTTTCGGCCTGGCCTGCTCGCCGCTAATCGAGGGCAGCGCCGTTCTGCTTGGGATAGGTGGCACCCCGGATGCGGGGATCGTCGCGCTTGATAGGAGCACGGGCCGTCTGCTCTGGAAATCGTGCAGTGACGAGGCGGGATACTCGTCGCCCATCGCCGCAACGATTCACGGTAAACGGAAGGTCTTGTTCTTAACGCGGGCAGGCCTGGTTGTAATCCAACCAGCGACAGGGCGCATCGATTCGCAGTTTCCCTTTCATTCGCGCAACCCAATGTCGGTAAATGCCGCCACTCCCTTGGTCATTGGCGAGGAGGTATTCCTTTCAGCCTGTTACGGGAC
The DNA here is from genome assembly GCA_035294005.1 of Verrucomicrobiia bacterium. Classification (GTDB taxonomy): domain Bacteria; phylum Verrucomicrobiota; class Verrucomicrobiia; order Limisphaerales; family UBA8199; genus JANXQE01. The sequence continues at coordinate 1,452 of DATGLT010000115.1, read as the reverse complement.
TGGAGCGGCATTGTTGCGGGTGGGAGAGGATCGCATCGAAAAGATCTGGAGCGAGGATGATCTGCTTTCGAACCATTACGCAACGAGTGTGGAACTCAACGGCTACCTGTATGGCGTCCACGGGCGAACCGATCCCGGGTTCAGCCCGCACCCGACGTTTCGCTGCATCGATTTAAAAACGAGAAGGCTTTGCTGGGAGACCGGCACTATCGGCGCCGCGAGCGTCATCCGGGCCGGCTCTCAATTGTTAATCCTGACTGACAAAGGCGAACTGATTGAGGTGCGTGCCAGCCCCGAAGCGTTCAAGCAGTTCGCCAGGGCGCACGTGCTTTCAGGCGAGGCGCGGGCGTTCCCTGCTTTTGCCAATGGATTCTTTTACGCGCGCAGCAAAGACGAACTGGTTTGCCTCGACCTGCGACAGACAAAATAGCCTGGGTTCGTTGAAGCCACGGATGCATTCGGCCCGCAAACGTAAGAAGGGCCCAGGACAATAGCTGAACTTTTCAAAGACCCTGAAGCGTGCAGCAATTGTCAGCAACCCTGCGAGATCCAGGTCATGTTGAAGATCCACGGGCATCTGCGTTGCGCTTCCAGCACTTGGGTTTGCCTCGCTCGGTAGCCGGCACGATAATCAGCGCATGCAATTCAACCGCGATGAACTGCGGCGACAAATGGCCGAGTTGGCGGGGCAGGGCGTTTTCATCGGGACATCCTCGTGGAAATACCCGGGCTGGTGCGGCACGCTTTATGAGCGGGAACGCTACGAATACCGCGGAAAATTTGCTCAAAGCCGGTTTAACCGAAACTGCATTTCCGAATACGCAGAGGTTTTCAAGACTGTTTGCGTCGACGCCGCCTATTACACCTTTCCAACAGAGAAATATCTCTCCGAAATGGCGCAACAGACTCCGGCCGATTTCCGATTCGCTTTCAAGGTTACGGACATCGTCACTTTAAAGAAATTCCCCAACCTGGATCGTTTCGCGGAATTGGCTGGCAAACCGAATGAGAATTTTCTCAATGCTGAGCTTTTTCAGGAGAGCTTCCTCACGCCTTGCGAATCGATTCGCAATTCGATTGGCCTTTTGATATTCGAGTTCTCTCGTTTCTGGCCTTCCGATTACGCCCATGGCCGGGATTTCGTTGCGGACCTTGAGAAATTTCTAAGCAAGCTTCCCCCGGGCTGGCCTTACGGCGTCGAGTTGCGCAACCGGCCATGGCTTCGGCCGCAATACTTCGAATGCCTTTCCCGTCACGGCGTAACTCATGTGTTCAACTCCTGGGAAGCCATGCCCGCGGTGAGCGAACAAATGGCCCTGCCCGGTAGCCGGACGAATCCCGGGCTCGTCGCAGCCCGCTTTCTGCTTAAGCCGGGCCGCACTTACGAGGAGGCCGTTAAGACCTTCGAGCCGTACGACAGCGTTAAAGAAGTCGTCCCCGAGGCTCGCGCGG
>DATGLT010000114.1:0-7580 GCA_035294005.1 Verrucomicrobiia bacterium | reverse complement strand
CCCAGTGTCCCCACTTCGTTTTCGATCTGCATCATGATCACGGTGTGTTTCGTGGCATCCACTTTATGGATGTGTTGCATCAATGCGGTAAACGCGCGCTTGTCGGACTTTTGATTCTCGTCGCTGAGCGGAGAAAGAATTTCGACGCGCGAACCGTCCCTGGCCTGGACACGCGGGAAGCGGTTCACATCTTTCTTGACCCAAGCCGGCGCATAGCTGGAAACGCCGTTTTTCCAACTGCCGAACCAGAGGAACACCAGCTTGAGTTCGTTCTTGCGCGCACCTTCGATGAGGCCGTCCACCAGCGTGAAATCATAATGCCCTTCCTGGGGTTCCAGGAGTTCCCACGATACAGTTGCCAGGACTGTGTTCAAATTCAGGCGTCTGAGCCGGGGCCAAATCGGTTCCATGTAATCCAGGCTCGAGGCGCTGGAATTGTGGAGTTCACCGCCAATAACGATGAACGGCTTTCCGTCCACGATCAGGCGAGTCCATGCACCCTGGCGGTCAAGGTGAGGGATCGGCGATTGAGCGCGAGCCTTAGCACAAGCCAAAGCGGCGATCATAATGAACAGGCTGGCAATTCTCATGGCGCGGAGACTAAATCTGCCGGACTGGATGTCAATTGCCCCAAGGCAAGTTAAAAGAAGGGTAGCTCCCTCGTTTATCTGTGGCCGCTTGACATTTTCGCGACAGTAGTGCATATACACACAAGATGGCCAATGAACTGGATTTAAATTCGATGGAGAACTGCGTGTGTTTCAATCTGCGCTGGGTCTCCCGCGCGTTTTCGCAGTTCTTTGTCGCGGAATTGGGCCAGCACGGCCTGTTGCCCACGCAAACCCCGATCCTCGGATTGCTGGCGGCCAAGCCGGAAGCGACCATGGCCGAAGTCAGCGATTGGCTCTGCATGGATCGCACGACTCTCGTGCGGAATCTGCGCCCGCTCGAAAGGGACGGCTTGGTCAAGGCGAGCGGAAAAGGCCGAGGTCACAAGGTGACTCTCTCTCTCACCTCCAAAGGCCACCGTACGCTCCAAAAATTTCTGCCGGACTGGCGGGTTGCTCAGCAAAAGGTCATCCGTACCCTAGGCAAAGAGCGTTGGAGCGAAATCCTCCGCGATCTGGAACGTGCCGCCGTGGCGCTAAACTAGCACAATCGTCCAAGCTCTATGAACACAATCCCGACCCAAAAACCCGAGTCTGGTGTGCATATGCACTCTCAGGCGGCTTTCCCACCCGCAACGGCAGAGGGTGCCCCTCCCCTTCTCGACGCTGCGTGGCTGCGGCAGCTTTGCCTGGATGCCGGTGCAGATGACGTCGGTTTCGTGGAACTCGGGCGGCCGGCGCTTACCGGGGAGAAACCCTCTGTCGAACGTCTATTTCCTCGGACCCGAAGCCTCATCAGCATCGTTTTACGGATGAATCGAGATAACATTCGCAGCCCAGCGCGATCCCTGGCGAATAATGAATTCCATCACCAGACGGATGCAACGAACGAAGTCGCGCGCCGCATCGTGGCGTCATTGGAACGCCTCGGCATCCGTGCGCTGAATCCGCCGGCGGGTTTTCCGATGGAAGCGGATCGTTGGATGACCGAGCGTATGTGGATCGTGTCACACAAGCCGGTGGCGGTGGCGGCAGGCATGGGGCGCATGGGCATTCATCGCAACTTGATCCATCCGAAGTTCGGTAATTTCATCTTGCTAGGCACAATACTGCTTGGGGCGGAGGTCAGCGAGTATGGCCGCGAGTTGGATTTCAATCCCTGCCTGACGTGCAAGCTTTGCGTGGCGGCATGCCCGGTTGGCGCGATTGGCGCGGACGGTCATTTTGATTTCTCCGCTTGTTACACGCACAACTATCGCGAGTTCATGGGCGGCTTTGCGGATTGGGCGGAAGGCGTGGCGTCGAGCCGTAACGGAATGGATTATCGGCGGCGCGTCAAGGAATCCGAAACGGTGTCGACCTGGCAGAGCCTCGCGTTCGGGCCGAATTACAAAGCGGCATATTGCATGGCGGTTTGTCCGGCAGGGGAGGATGTCCTCGGCTTTTACCAGCGATCCAAGAAAGATTTCACGGCCGAGGTGGTGAAACCTTTGCAGGAAAAAGTTGAGCCGCTTTATGTCATCCCGGGTTCGGATGCCGAGGCGCATGCAAAGAAAAGATATCCGCACAAGACACTCCAGCACGTGCGGAACTCGCTGCGCCCGCGCAATCTAAAAACCCTGCTGCAAGGGATGCCGCATACCTTTCAGCGCCATGCAGCCGGCCAGTTGGACGCGACGTATCACTTCACGTTCACTGGCAGCGAATCAAAGAGGGTGACCATCGTCATCCGGGACGGCAAGCTCGCGCTCACCGACGGGTTGCAGGGCAAACCCGACATCTCTGTCACCACCGACACCACGACGTGGCTGGGATTTCTGGCGAAAGAAGAAAATCTGCTTTGGGCGCTGGTCACGCGACGAATCAGGCTGCGCGGAAATCCGAAATGGTTGCTGGCGTTTGGGAAATGTTTTCCGGGCTAAAATGTAAACGATGAATCAAGAGCAATTCAAAACCAAATACGGTAAATGGGCTGTCGTGACCGGTGCATCTTCGGGTATCGGTCGAGCAATGGCCACCGAACTTGCAACCAGAGGTCTTCAACTCGTGCTCGTGGCACGAAGGCAGAGGGAGCTTGAGCAAATCGCCAAGGATTTGTCGGCGCGTTATGGCGTCGAAGCCCGGGTGATTGCCGCCGATTTGGCCACAATGGCGAGCACCACCCGGATTGAAGCGGAAACCAAAGACCTCGACGTCGGTTTGCTGGTTGCGGCAGCCGGCTTTGGGACGGCAGGAAATTTTCTTGATGCCAGACTGGAGGACGAACTGGCGATGCTAGACGTCAACTGTCGCGCGGTGTTCGCGTTGAGTCTTTATTTCGGACGCCGATTTGCCCAAAACCGTCGCGGCGGATTAATCTTGTTCGGCTCGCTCGTCAGATAACTGAGGTGTTTAAACGTGAGCGCCATTGTTGATGGTTGGGTTGTGCCAACCGCCTGGAGGTGTCACTCGATCAACCTCTGGGGGCCCCCACGTCTTTTGTGCGTATTCGTAAACAGGGGTAGCCGCCTTGAGGGCGGGATCAACGATTCGCCAGGCCTCCTCGACGTAATCTTCGCGCGCGAACAAAGTCGCGTCGCCGGCCATCGCATCGGTCAACACACGTTCATACGCATCCATTTCTTTGGCGCACGGTTGGCGGCTGGCCAGGAGTTCTGACAACTGGGTGTGTGATTCCTGTATAGGTGAGGTCACGTTCAACCCAAACCCCAGCACAACATCGGGACTGATCCGCATACGCACATAATTCGACGTAAGATCAAAATGTTTATACATCGTCGGCGGTTGACGCAGACGAATCAGCACTTCGGTGCAGGTCACAGCCAGGCATTTTCCTGCACGGATGTAGATCGGGACGCCCCGCCAACGCCAGGAGTCGATATGGAGCTTCAGCGCGGCAAAGGTCTCGACTTTAGAGTCCGGTGCCACCCCCGCTTCATTGCGGTAGCCTTTGAACTGGCCTCGTACGAGGTTCTTGGGGTCGAGCGGTGCCATGGCTTTGAGGACTTTGACCTTCTCGTCGCGAATTGACTCGCTATCGGTCCTGATGGGCGGTTCCATCGCCAAGTTAGCCAGAACCTGGAACAAGTGGTTTTGCACAACGTCCCTCACGGTGCCGACCTGCTCGTAAAACGAACCCCGGCCCTGAACGCCGAAATCCTCAGCCATTGTGATTTGAATGCTCTCGACGTGCGAACGATTCCAAAACGGTTCGAGCACCGTGTTGGCGAATCGGAAAAACAGCATGCTGTGGACGGGTTGTTTCCCGAGGTAGTGGTCGATACGGAAAATCGCCTTCTCGTTAAAGGTTTGGAGCAGGATTTGGTTCAACTCACGTGCGGAGGCCAGGTCGCGACCGAATGGTTTTTCAATGATGACCCGGGCATCGTGAACGCAACCAGTTTGAGAGAGCTGCTCGACAACCTTGGGGAAGGCAGATGGTGGAATGGCCAGATAAAACGCTGGGCGTTCCGCCTTACCAATTTCAAGGCAGAGGGCCTGAAACCTCGCGGGATCGTTAAAATCACCGCTAATAAACCTCAGCAAACCAGAGAGTTTCTCGAACGCTTCGTTGTCCACTCCGCCATGATGTTCCAGGCTGTCTCTGGCTCTGGCTTTGAGACGATCCAGATTCCAATCCTCCTTCGCAAAACCGATTACGGGCACATTGAGCGTGCCCCGTTTCACCATCGCCTGGAGAGCAGGAAATATTTTTTTATAGGCCAAATCGCCGGTGGCCCCGAAGAAAACCAGAGCGCCGGATCTTGATGAGTTCATGCTTGCACGTCCTGCTGTTGGTAGGCAGGAATAGCTTCACGCGACATAGGTTCCGCTGTCCACGTATCGATCGGGACTTGTGCCACTCCTGGATAGGCCGTGTAGCAGATTAACTGGGCAAGGTTGATCACTCCGATCCCGCCGCCGCGAAGTCGCATGTGCAGACCGGTTTTGGATAGCAGAAAGCGCATGAACGACAGACTATCGGCTGGCAACTTCGTCGAAACTTCGGTCATCAAATAGAGAGGCGTGTTATTCCTGAACTCGAGCTTGAGAAAAGATACCAGCAAGTCCCCAACCGACGTGGGTTGTTCCCGCTTGGGCATCAACTCGGGCTCATCGAGGTGCGCATTCTTCCGGAAGTCTTCTTCTGAAAGCTCAACGATATCCAAATAGCCCTCCGGGAATTCCCAGCACGGGCAGAAGTGTTGAACGAAATCGATCCGTGCAATTGATGAACCAACAAACACGGATTTTGAGTAATCCCCGGCGATCACCAGGCGCGGCATAGTGAACACTTTGACAGGGTCGATCATGTTCCAGGTTTTCCGTGCCGTTGTTTCGTCGTTCTGGATGAACGACTGGATCGAGCCGTTTTCAAGGTGGACACGAATAATCATTGCGGGTGCCGCAGACCCCGCTTCATTGGTGGCGAATTGAGCTTGATTTTTCATACTCTGAATTGATCTGGTTCATGATTTCACGCAAATCCTCATCCCAGGCGGCCATAAGAGCGGTGGGCGTTTTTCGGGCAAGTGGCGTTTCCTGCAAACAATATTTATCGAGCACGATGCGTCGGGGTTCACCGTCCTGGACCTCGTAACAGATGATGTGAATTCCCATTGTTCCCGTTGGTCGTGACGCCTGCCGGAAATCTCCGTAAAGCTCATTGATCGACGCTTCTAGGATCATACTGGGCGGAATTCCGCTGCCAGTCTCTACGACCCGGCCGAATACCCCGCTTGCACGCATCGATGCTCGAATGGACTCCGCCAGCGCCCTCTCCGGCGGGACGAGAAAGCTGGCATAAGGATCCTTTTCATAGGAGTTCTCACCAGTTCGGTAGGTAAAGGAGCGGCTTTGAAAGGTTGGAGAAATCGAAACGTGGTTTAATGCGACGATCCTGTCGCATGCGTTTGTGGTCGGTGGATCGGCCGGCAGGGAGAATGCAAAAGACTGCCTTTTCCAACTGGCCCCTGTTTCACAGCCGGTAATGAGAGCGGCCGCCAACGATACTAGTATGAGGTGCCTCATTGTTTGGGTGGCTTTTCCATTTGTGATACCGGGTGCGGCGACCTGCTAAACAATACAGAGGAAGGCCTTTGTTCCAGATCGTGGATGAGAACGATAAGTTCGTCTGTCGCGGCCCGAACGTTGGCCAGTGAGCTATTCAATTCCCCAGTGTCAACCTTGGCAAGCACGTGGCGCAACTCGGTCGCGGCGCTGGAGAGCTTAATTAGCAGGGCAGTAGTATCACGGCTGATGCCCGGCAAATTGGCGCCATTGATAGCAGTTTGCGCGTCAGCGAGTGTTCGCTGCAGCCCGTGCGTGGTTTCGCGGAAATCGACTATCAGGGAAACGGCGTTTGTGCCGAGTTCCTTGAAATCCACCTGGTTCACATTTCCCGCCAGTCGATTGGCCGCATCAATCAGTTTGTTCGCCCGGTCCAATACATCTGCAAAGTCCAGGTTTTCTGTATGACGCAGGCTTTTCTCCAGCGATGCCAAAACCCGGTTGAATTGGCTTGGTGCTGAAGGGATGTAATAGTGTTTCGGGGTCCAGGGCATGTGCTCGGCGGGATACACCTCCGGGTCCACATATTCCAGGGCGAGAATACTTGCGCCGATGAATCCTTGCGCTTGCACACGAGCTCGGAGCCCATGTGCCACTTCCACATCGATCAGTTTTTGGACATTGTCGGTGTCCGCGTTCCAAACGGTTCCTCTTGGGACTTCGAACTGAATGACGACATACTGCGCCCCGAACGCAGGGTATTCAGGTCCGGCAAAATCTATCGAGCTCACTTTGCCGATCGTCACACCGCGCAATTTAACTAGCGCACCGGCCGAAAGATTCTCTACCTTGCCTGTGACATACGTTTCGAAGATGTCACGTTTGCCGAAATACGCTTTCAATCCAACGGCGAGGAGCGACACAACAAACAGCGCGGCGCCGGTAAGGACGAAGAGGCCAATTCTAAAATTGTGAACTTTGGCGCTCATGCCGCCTCCCGTTTGAGAAACTGCCGAACCCAAGGCTGTGATGCGTTGTCCCGCAGCCACGCGGGCGGTCCTTCAGCGACTATTCCCTGTACCTGTGGATCCAGCACAATCACTCGGTCCGCCACCGCATAAATGCTTGCCAACTCGTGAGTGACCATGACAAAGGTCAGCCCAAGTCCCCGGGCCAACTCACGAATCAGAGCGTCCAGGCCGGCAGAAGTAATCGGGTCCAATCCCGCAGAAGGCTCATCAAGAAAAACAATGCAAGGATCCATTACGATTGCACGGGCAATTCCAGCCCGCTTTTGCATCCCGCCGCTCAAATCGGCCGGCACTTTGGTTGCCGCCGCTTCCAAGCCGACCAGACGGAGCTTGGAGAGCGCGATCAAATCCTTGGCCATCTGCGACAATTCAGTGAATTCGTCCAGCGGCAGCCGGACGTTCTCAACGGTGGTGAGCGAGCCAAACAGCGCGCCACTTTGGTAAAGCACGCCGAATTTTCGCAAAATCCGCAGGCGCTCTTCGCCTTCGGCGCGCACCAGGCTTGCTCCTGTGATCAAAACGTCGCCGGCGAGCGGTTGATATAGCCCGATGAGGTGCTTGAGCAGCGTGCTCTTGTCTGAACCTGAGGCGCCGAGAATAGCGAACACCTCCCCTCGTCGTACCTGGAAGTTAACTCGGTCGAGAACCACCCGGTCACCATAGCCGACCGTGAGATCCCTTACCTCGATCATGTTTGTAGCCAAAGCGCTCATTTTCTCAAGGTGTAGGTCACGGCGGCAAAGACGGCATCGGCCAGGATGATCAATAAAATGCTACTTACCACTGATCGGGTAGTGGATTCGCCAACAGCTCGGGGTCCTTCACCGGTTTGAAGCCCCCGCAGGCAGCTTGTCGAAGCGACTATCCCTCCAAAAACGATGCTCTTCGAAAGTCCTTCGGCCAAATCGCCGAAATGCAGTCCAGATTGCAC
>DATGLT010000113.1:0-16251 GCA_035294005.1 Verrucomicrobiia bacterium | reverse complement strand
CCGAAATTGTCTCAAGAGCGGGTCAGCGCGGCGCGGTCACCATCGCCACGAACATGGCCGGCCGTGGCACCGATATTAAACTCAGCCCGGGAGTTCCCGAGATTGGCGGTTTGCACGTGATTGGCACCGAACGTCACGAAGCCCGCCGCATTGACCGGCAGTTGCGCGGCCGGTGCGCGCGCCAGGGCGATCCCGGCTCTTCACACTTTTTCATTTCATTGGAAGACGATCTCATGCGGCTGTTCGGTTCCGACCGAATCGTCAAGTACATGGAACGCATGGGACTCGAGGAAGGGCAGGAGTTGGAAGCGCGCCTGTTAAACCGGTCGATCGAGCAGGCGCAAAAGCGGGTGGAACAGCACAATTTCCAAATCCGCAAACGCACGCTCGAATACGACGACGTGATGAACAAGCAGCGCGAGGTCATTTACGGCTTCCGCAACGAGATCATTCACGCGGTCGATGTCCGCGACCGGCTCATGGACATCATGGAAGAGGTCGTCATCCAGAAGGTCGAAGAGTTCACGACGAGCGAAACGGACTTCAGCGAGTGGAAGATGCGCGCCCTCTCGGACTGGGTGAATCTTAATTTCCCGCTTGGAATGCCCGAAGCCGAAATCCTCAAAGCGGCGGAATCCGGGCAGGAGACGCCGGTTCCCGGCTCGATTTATGACGGGCTAAGCCCGGCGCAATTCGCGGCTTGCAACTTCATTTCGGACAGCGTGCGCAAGGCGTACGAGTTGAAGGTCAGCTTTGAGAATCCGGATGCTCTCAAAGAGGTCGAGCGTTACACGATCCTGAGCGCCATCGATCGACTTTGGCAGGAGCACCTGTACGAGATGGACAGCCTGCGCTATAGCATCGGGCTGCGCGGTTACGGGCAACGCGACCCACTGATCGAGTACAAGGCGGAAGCATTCCGGTTGTTCGAAGACTTGATGGTCAACATCAAGACGGAGATTTGCCACAACATCTTCCGGAGCGCCTCCAGCCTGATGGCGTTCGAGAATTTCCTGCGCAACGTGCCGCAGCGCACCATGCATCAGTCCACCAGCGCTTTTGGGGGAGCAACGACGGGCGCGGACTCCGCCGGGCCTGCTCCGGGCGCCGGCAATGGTCCCCAGACAGGGAGCGATATCGTCAGTGAAGCCGCTGCGGCAGTCGAAAAAGCCAAGCCTGTCAGGTCAGGCCCCAAGGTTGGCCGCAACGATCCCTGCCCGTGCAAGAGCGGGAAGAAATACAAGCATTGTTGCGGTAAAATCTGACCGGGACGCCGACCTTTCGTTTGGTCGGCTTAGTCTACACATCGTGCCGATCTGCGCAAAGACCCAAGACCAGGATTAGGCCTGCGTTTTATTGAGAATCGTGCCGGCTAAAAAGCTGTCGACACGAACGTCGAAAGTTTCGGCGCGGCTATACACCGCGCCGAGTTCACATCTTATCCAGCAACGGGCTCAGTGAGCCCTGGCTTAAGCTCAGGCCAACTGCGCCAGTTTCCAGGGGGCCCTATATCCGCGGGTCATGAGCTTGGTGGCGTCGTCATCGCCAACGATCACTTCTTTCGTTGAATCCCATTTGATCTTGCGTTCGACAAGCATCGAGATGAGTCCCAAGTGACCGGGAATCGCTGAGTGATGGGCGGTTTCGACCGGCGTGATGGTAGGTTTCCTGGATTTAACGCAGTCGATAAAGTTCTTTTGGTGATTGTCGGATCGATAGAGTTTGACGGTGTATTTGTCGGCGGGGATTTCGCGGAACCAATCGACATTTGAAGCGTCGTATCCGCCGCGATCGACCCAGACCCAGCCGTCGGTCCCAATCCACTTGGTTCCGCTGCGGATATCCTTGTGACCGCCGGCGATGACAAAGGTGACGTCATTCGGATAGGAACATTCGATGCGATACTTTGTGCACGTGTTCCAAACCGCGTCCTTGGGTGGAAACTCGCCATGGCCTTCCAGTTCAATCGGGCCGCCGGTCTGGTCGCAGTCCAGTCCCCAATGCGCGATGTCGCAATGATGTCCGATCCAATCGAGCAATTGCCCACCGCCAATGTTGTAGTTCCAGCGCCAGTTCATATGGACACGGCCCTTGATATAGGGCTCCATCTTGGCCGGCCCGATCCAAAATTCGTAATCCAGTTCCGGTGGCGGTTCGGTCACCGTCATGAATTTCCCGGTCCTGGCGAAGTCGGTGTGCCCGGAGGGAAGGCCGACTTCAACGCGCGTGACTTTTCCGATCAGGCCGTTGCGAACGATTTCAGCCGCCTTGCGGAACGAGGATTGGGAACGCTGCCATGAACCGGTCTGCCAAATCCGGTTATTCTGTTGCACGGCCTTGACGATGGCTTGCTGCTCGGCAATGGTCCGGGCCAGAGGTTTTTCTCCGTAAATATCTTTTTTATTGTTGGCGGCTTCAGTCGCGACGAGCGCGTGCCAGTTGTCTGGAACGGCCAGCATCACCGCATCAATATCTTTTCGCGCCATGAGTTCGCGATAATCGTGGTACGCTTTGCAATCCTGGTTTTCGTTTCCCTTGTTAATCGCGTCAACGGCTGATTCCAGGTGAGTTTTATCCAAATCGCAAGCCGCCACAACGTGGCAATCTTTTATCCGCAGAAATTCATGGGTGTTGCCCGGTCCCTGCATGCCCCACCCGACCACTCCCATCGTCACGCGCTCTGAAGGGGCGGTAGCCCCATCGGCGCCTAAAGCCGAGCTTGGAATGATTGTCGGAGCAGCAAGCGCGAACCCTGTGGCAGCCAGAAAACGACGTCGACTAATTCCCGAGGTGTGGTGCGATTTGTTCATACTCCTTATGACGCCACATTCCGCCCGGGAATTCGAGAAGAAAATTTACCCCTAATGGCAGTGCCAAGGGCAGGGCAGGGGACTGAAACCGACAGCCCAGCCGGCGATGGCTTGCCTGGGACGCCAAAGTAATTACGCCGCGCCTCTAAACAGACGGCCGCGGCCCGATCTCATCCGATCCTCCGCCGGCCGCAACCGGCGCAATTAGCTCAATAACATCGCCCACCCGAATGGTTCCTGAACAACGCACCTCTGCCATGACTCCCTGTTTGTTATTGAGCATTCGCTGGCGCAGGCCCATGCAAATCGCATCCATCTTATGACAGGGATCTCGCGGAGCATTCAGGAAGAGAACCACCTGGCCAATCTTAATCTCCCGGCCAACCAGCGCCACCAGGTCTATCCCCGTGGTCTCGATGTTTGATCGAACAGCCCCGGGCGGGATTGTATCCAAGCCTAGGGCCGCAGCGTGTTCAGCGATCTGTTCCCGTTCGATCAGGCTGACCTGTCTCCGGGTAGGCTTGCCTGTTTCGCGGCTTAATCGTCCAAAATAACGGGTATCCCCGTGGAGTCCTTTGTCTGCGACCAGTTCAACAAACTGAACTTGCTGGAGCGGCGCTCCGGGCGTCTCAGGGTGAAGATGCAGTGACGCCACGCGGCCGGGCGGTCGTGTCGGCTGTTCGTGATTCATGGGTTATGAAACATGCCTGGATTGGTCAGGCAGACCCGGGGCAGGTAGCCAAAATTGTGTTCGCGCACACCACAGCATACCTGTCTGGTCCTCACAGGACATCTTTTGCGGGTTCTTTCACGCCGCCGCTGCTGAACCAGTGATCGGCCAGTTCACGCGCGAGTTGAGTCAGTTGGTTCAGTTCGGAAGGTTTGACGTGGTAACCCTTGGCCCCGAGGATGCGAGAACGGGTGATGTCGTCCTCATGATCCGAAGAGGAAAGAACCAGGGCCGGTATTTCAGAAAAAGCCGGGCGCGCTTTCAACCATTCAAGGACTTCAATGCCGCTCATGACGGGCATTTTCAAATCGAGCAAGAGCAGGTTAGGCAAAGGGTAAGCAGACCGGTTGTTGTACGGCGCGGCTCCCTGCAAATATTTTACTGCCTCCTCCCCATTTGGAACGTCAACGATCTGGCATTGGACATGGGCTCGCTGGAAAGCCCGACGCAGAAAAAACACATCGTTCGGGTCATCCTCGGCCACGAGGATGGTTGGCGATCCTTTCATCAAAGCGCTTAATGCCTGGATGGCGTGTTTTGAAATCTACAGCTCACCACGTCGGCGGCAGATTGTTGGAACGGTCCGGGGTTGTCAAGGATGCCGGGCCTCAAACGGTCACGCTTTTCTAAGACGGTTTTAGCTTAGAACAATACCCCATCGACAAGAGCGTCGCCGGTCTGAGGTTAGATACGTAAAAGGAGAGAATCTATTTATGAAAATCGCCTGTCTTCTGAGTGCGGGATGCACCTTGCTTTTTTTGACCGGCTGCGAAACAGCAGACCGGCAGACCTACACCACAGCGCCTGTTTACGGCGGCCAGGTTGTTTCTTCGGGGCCATACGGCGCAACGATGATTGTTCCGGGGATGCCAAGAACCCAGGAGGAGGCGGATCGCGACCTGGAACGTGACATCCGCGCCCAAATGAATCGGTATGGAGACCTGGCCACGACGACACCCAATGTTCAGGTGTATGCGCAAAACGGGACAGTGACGCTCTCAGGCTCGGTTCCGAGCCAAAGAGAAAGAGAAATGATCGAGTCCCTGGTGCGTAACGAACATGGGGTTGCGGCGGTTAATGATCAACTCCAGCTTGCCTATCCGCCTACCGGCGTGGTCAATGGAGTTCCGCGAGTCTATACCACCCCTCCGGATTACGTGGTTGGAAACTCTCCCGCGATCGTCTATTCGGGCGGCAGTCTCAACATGACCGTCCAGGCCTCGACGTTAGCCGATCGGAACCTTGGCTCTCGAGTCGTGGAACGATTGCGCGCGGACCCAGCGCTTTCCGCCCTGGCGAGCACGATCAGCATTATTGTGAATGACGGCCGCGTTTGGCTGCGTGGCACCGTTGATACGGAAGAGCAGCATCTGTCCATTATGTCGATGGTGCAACACACGTACGGAGTCAACGCGGTGTACGACCAGCTGACCGTTCGGTGATTTTTGCTTTTCTTAACGATTAAATCCGGTATCTTCACGGCCATCGAAGACCGGGGGCGGAAAACCAAACCGCCAGACAAGCGCAGAGCCTTGCTCTGCGCTGTTTTATGGTGATATTAAGGCGCGGAACACCCCGCCACGGTTATTTCCGATTATCCAGGCAGCTTTGGAAGATGGACGCAGCGCACATAAGAAACTTCAGCATCATTGCACATATCGACCACGGCAAGACCACTCTGTCTGACCGGTTGCTGCATCGTACGGGAACCATTTCCACACGGCAGATGGAGGATCAGCTCCTGGACTCCATGGACCTGGAACGCGAACGCGGGATTACCATCAAGGCTCATCCGGTGACGATGCTGTACCAGGCGCGCAACGGCGAAACTTATGAGCTCAATCTCATCGACACTCCGGGCCACGTGGATTTCTCTTACGAGGTGTCCCGCAGCCTGAGCGCATGCGAAGGAGCATTGCTGATTGTCGATGCGGCCCAGGGTGTCGAGGCCCAGACCGTCGCCAATGTTCACCTCGCCATGAAACAGAATCTGGCCGTGATCCCGATCATCAACAAAATCGATTTACCCCACGCCAACGTCGCCCAGGCGCGTCAGCAATTGGAAGATATTCTGGCCATCCCGGGCGACTCCGCCATCCTCGCCAGTGCCAAGGAGGGCATCGGCATCGATGATATCCTCGAAGCGATTGTCGAGCGAATCCCGGCTCCCAAACCGACCGGCGCCCTTACTCTTCAGGCCCTCGGCTTCGATTCCTACTTCGACACTTACAAAGGCGTCGTCACTCACGTGCGGGTCTTTAACGGCGAATTGAAAGCGGGCCTCCAGGTCAAGCTTTTGCATTCCGGCAAAAACGTCGAGGTCAAGGAAGTGGGCAGTTTCAATCCCAAGCCGTATGTGCGGGAAAAGCTCGAAATCGGCGAAACGGGCTATATGACTGCCAACATCAAGAGCCCGCAAGAAGTGAAAATGGGAGATACAATCACCGACGCGCGGCAGCCTTCGGCGGCCTTGCCGGGATTCAAAGAGATCCACCCCATGGTGTTCAGCGGGATCTATCCGATCAATACCGCTGACTATGAACATTTGAAAGCCAACCTGGCCAAGCTGCAGCTAAACGACTCCGCGTTCGTGTATCAGGCGGAGACGTCAGTCGCGCTCGGGTTCGGGTTTCGCTGTGGTTTTCTCGGTTTGCTGCACCTGGAAATTGTCCAGGAACGGCTTCGGCGGGAATACGGCATGGACATCATTGCGACGTACCCCAGCGTCATTTATCGTGTCACGATGACCGACCAATCGGTCAAGGAGATCGATAACCCTGCGTTTTTACCGGAACCGAATTATATTGAGAAGATTGAAGAACCGATGGTCAAAGGGTTCGTGATTTGCCCCAATGAATTTATTGGCGACATGATGGCGTTGATTTCCGAGAAGCGCGGCACCGTCGATCACACCGAGACGATCGATTCACGTCGCGTTATGCTGACGGGAATGTTGCCCCTGAACGAAATTCTCATCGATTTTCACGACCGTATCAAGAGCATCACGCGCGGGTACGGCTCAATGGATTATGAACATGCCGGTTACCAGCAGTCTGAGATGGTGAAACTCGATATGCTGGTCAATGGCGAAGCAGTGGACGCGTTTTCGTGCATCGTGCACCAGGACAAAGCTGAAAGCAGGGGCCGCGCCCTGGCAGCGAAGCTAAAAGAGGTCATTCCACGCCAGCAATACGCCGTTGCGATACAGGCGGCGATCGGCGGCAAGGTGGTGGCGCGCGAGACTGTGGGCGCCCTGCGCAAAGACGTAACCGCAAAATGCTATGGCGGCGACATCTCACGAAAACGAAAGCTCCTGGAGAAACAAAAAGAAGGCAAAAAGCGCATGAAATCCTTCGGCTCGGTGAATATCCCGCAGGAAGCGTTCATCCAAGTGCTCAAAGCATGAGTCCAGGACTTTGAACAATCTCAGCAGGGCTCCGCAACGATATGTCAAAAACTGAAAACCGCGAGGCAAAGCCGACAGCCGCCCGTCCACCGGGCGGACAGGCCGAACCGACTGTTGCGGAGACCGCGCCATCCCGGCTTTCTTCAATAACGCAGTGGTTTCTTTCACCAATCGTGCGGCATGCCACGGCAATGCGCAAACATGTGCACAAGCTGGTCAACCATCAACGCGACATCCTCTCACCACAAGCGATCGCGGCAATTGATGCCAGCCTGCTCGAGCTTCAGACCGCCGTCCACGGCGGCGACAAAGCGGTTATCGAAAAACGGATGCAAAAGGTGGAGGAGTCCGCCAACAAATGGCTCAAACCCTATCCAAACGCCGCCTGGCGCGAGAACGTGGAAGTCCTGCTGGTGGCTCTGACCGTGGCCATGGGCATCCGAACGTTTTTCCTGCAGCCGTTCAAAATCCCCACCGGGTCCATGCAGCCGACACTTTTCGGTGTGACTTCAGCACCGGATATGAACCGGGCTTTTGATCCCTCGGCGCAATCCAAGCCGCAGGAACCTCTGGTCATCCCCACCGGATGGGCGCGGGTTCGAGAGTGGTTCGCGGGGGCTTCCTACATTCACCTCGTGGCTGAAAGTGACGGCGAACTCAAAGCGATCGATCCCCCGAAACGCCTGCTCATTTTCAACTTGTGGCAGACGCTTTTGGTCGGAGATAAAACCTACACCATTTGGTTTCCCCCCGATTACGGACAACTGCATCTTCAGGATCGCGCCGGGTTGCATATTGGAGAGCTTTTTCACAAGGGCGAAGACATTATCCGAATGAAGGTCAGCGCGGGGGATCATCTGTTCGTGGATCGGGTGAGCTACAACTTCCGGACACCAACCCGCGGAGAGATCATTGTTTTCGAAACCCGGGGCATTGATTCGTTGCCGCAGGATCAGTTTTATATCAAGCGCCTGGTGGCCCTGGGCGGCGAGCGCGTCCAAATTGGAGACGACCGGCACCTGGTGATCAACGGAACCCGGCTCGACAGCTCCACGCCGCATTTTGAGAAGGTCTACAGCTTTGATCCGAAGCAGAAACCCCGGGAAAGCCAGTATTCCGGGCACGTGAACCAACACGTGGTGACTGAGGCTTACCCCAATTCCTACCTGCCCCTGGCGCGGTTGTTTCCCAATGCGTCGGCGACTTTCACCGTTGCGCCCGCGCATTTCATGGTGATGGGAGACAACACCATGAACAGTCTCGACTCGAGGACCTGGGGCGATTTCCCGGCCAACAACGTGATCGGCAAATCGTTCTTCGTTTACTGGCCGATTACAGACCGCTTCGGCTGGGGCTACCACCGGTAGCGCCGCGGAAGCAGTACAACGCCCGATCTGTTCTCAGGAAAAGGCGATCGCCCCTCAGGCAAGGCGTGGCGTAAATTTTCTCGTGGAAATCCCGTGAACTGATTACACGCCAGTCTCTTTGGGAGCCCACGATGCTGACTGTTCCGGCTTCGCTGGCAAAGTACACCTTTTTGTCACCCGCAACCGGCGACGCAAAATAGTTCCCGAACCCGGGGACCCGCTCTTCCTGGACCAATTCACCCGAAGCGGCGTCTACCTTGCTTACGATTCCTCCTTCTTTGACCAGCCAAACCATTCCAGCCTCGAGCAGAGGGCTCGCAACATACGGAATACCGCGAGCGTGTTTCCACAAAATCGCCTGATCGCTTTGCTGACCCGAACCCGCCGGTTTGATTGCGAGCAACGCGTTCTGTGCTTTGCGGAAAACCTCCGCATGCCGTTCCCATTCTTTCTGGTCCAGCATGCCGTCCTGGTTCAGGTCCATCCGGTAAAACCGGTCCAGCACTTCGTGATCGTCGATTTCGCTTCGAGAAAGTTCCCCGTCGTGGTTCGAGTCCCACTTGACCAGCGCCGCGTCCCACGGAACGAGTTCGATGCGCTTTCCGGAGTCGCCCCCCGGCGCCCACGATGCCATGTAGATGATGGGACCGGAGGTCACCGGGGTTGGAATGACAATTCGCGCCAAACCGTTGATCCACCACAGTGCTTTCCCGTCGGCCGGAGAATACGCCCTCAGCCGCAATGCGCCGGGCACCAGCAACTCCAGTTGACCATCGTGCTCCCAGACCGAAGGAGTTGAATAACTTCGCACGGCATCCGGCCGCGGCACTCGCCATAATGGGCGTCCCGTCGAGAGCTCAAAGGCGGCAAGGAAACTGTCCATGTCGTGGTCCTGGTTAAGAATGACTTTGTGGTCGACCAGGATCGGTGAGCTGCCGGCGCCGTATTCATCACGGAACGGTCCCATCTTCTGCTGCCACAGCTTTTGGCCTTCAAGATCGTAGCAAAACAGCCCCGCGCTGCCGAAAAACACAAATAGCCGTTGTCCATCACACGCAGGCGTAGCCGTCGCCGGATTCCCGATTGGGTGGGTTTGCTCAACGGTTTCGGGTACAATCGCCTTCCGCCAAATTTCGCGTCCGGTTTTTTCGTCCAACGCTTCGACCGCCAGTTCCCGAGTCTGGTGCCGATAGGTGGTGACAAATATTTTTCCATTCCGAATCACCGGAGTCGAATGACCGGAATCCAGTTCGACTCGCCAGGCCAGTGTTTGTGGATCGTCCAGGCGGTCAGGCAAAGCGCCGTTGCCGATTTGGTGTCCGGCATCCGACCGAAAATAATCGACGCTGTCTGGGGTGGGATTCGCCGCCGTGGCGTAATATGGCGCAAGCAAAACCAACAACAGTCCTATCTGTCGACTCGGTGAAATCACGGTTCGAATCTAAGCCTGCAATGAACCGATCCGCAACTCGCCAGTTGCTTTGCTGACATTTATCGAGCCGTTAAGGAACAGTGATCTCATTAGTGATCGGTTGTGCCTGGGAGGGCAGCTAGCTGCACGGGCAACCAACAGGTTGTGATTTCCAAAAAGAAAAAGGCCGGCAGTTTTGGCTGCCGGCCTGTGCTTTAAATTCGCGGATTACGAGTTCACCAATTTGGTGCCATTGCGCCAGCCGTTCAGGAACGTCGACGCTTCGGTCAGCTTCTTCTCCAGGGTCTGAACCTGGCGCGACTGCTCAGTGGCAGCCTGGCGAGCGTCGTCGCGCTCTTTTTCGGCCCTTGCAAGGAGGGCCTTGAACGGTTCAATCGCGGCGCGGGCTCGGGTTTCCGATTCGGCCTGCCATAGCGTTTGGGCGGCTTGGAGACGGGCGTCGGCTTCGGCGCTCATCTGCCCGACCAATTCCTGCTCGCGTTGCTCGGCCCTGGCCTGGATGTCTTGTTCTTTCTGCTGCAACTCGGCGCGCAAACGGTTTTCGAGTTCACGCATGGCGGAAGTCGATTCAGCTTCCCGGCGCCGCAAGGCTTCGGTCTGGACTTGCAGTTCGCCGCGGACACCGTCGAGTTTGACCTGCCATTGCTGATCGCGCTGGCGGCTCTTTGCCAAAAAGACCTCTTCGTTTTGCTGGGCTTCCTGGGCAAACCGGGCTTCGGCGGCGCGGACGCGCGCTTCGGCCTGGCGTTCCCATTCTTCTTCGCGTGTGCGCAAATCGGCGGCCCATTGCGCTTGGAGCTCTGCTTCGCGAGAACCGGCCTTGAGAGCCAATTCCTGTTCGCGTTGCTTGAGCTTGGCCTGGAAGGCGAGTTCTTTTTGCTGCAATTCCTGTTTCAGCCGGGCGTCCGCCTCGCGGGCAACGGCTTCGAGCTGGCGTTCGGATTCCATTTCTTTGCGTCGCAAATCCTGATCGGCCTGGGTCTGAATCTCGCTGGCGCGAGCTTCTGCCTGTGCCAGCAATTGCTGTTCGCGCTGCTTGAGCCGGGTTTGAGCCGCCTCTTCGCGCTGCTGGATTTCCTGCTTCCACCGCGCGTCCACTTCGAGGGCGCGGGCTTCAAGCTGGCGTTCCAGTTCGGCCTGGCGGCGGCGTGATTCCTGTTCCAGCCGGGCTTGCTCTTCGCCCAGGCGCGCTTCAAAGGCCAGCGACAACTCCTGATGGCGCTGCTCCAATTGATGTTGGAAATCGTCCTCGCGCTGGCGCAAGGTCTTGCCAAATTCCAATTGCTGGCGCTCGGCGCGCATTCTTTCCTGGCGCAATGATTTCTCCATCTCGCGAGTGGCTTCGTCTTTGGCTTGTGCCAGCTTCATGCCGAATGAGTCCGCCTGTTGCTGCAGCTTGGACTCGGCCTCGTCACGGGCGCGTTGAGCTTCCTTCAAGTCATGCGTCAGGCGGGCGGAATTCTCAATTGCCGCCAGTTCGGCGTCGGCAGCTTGCCGGCGGGCCTGGACGACCTGGGTTTTGCATTCTTCGGAGACTTCGAGCAATTTCTTGTGGTGTTCCTGCATCAGGGCAGTTCGTTCGGCTTCGCTCGCGGCTCGTTGGGAATCGAGTTCCTGGCGCAACTGGGTCAGCCGGTCGGACCAGGCATTTTGGCGCATCTGGATCTGACGCTCGATTTCCGACTTCTGCAGGTCGCGAAGCGCGTCTTTCTCGATCACCGTGCGGTTGAGCGAATCAGCCATGGCTGCGAGCTTGGCCACCCATTCAGATTCCTTCTTCTTGGCAGCTTCGGCTTGTTCTGCTTCGAGGCTCTTAATCGCGGCTTCGTGCTCCGCCTTGGTCAACGCCAGCGATTCCCTGGCGGCATGAAGTTGCGCGTCCTTGTCGAACAGCGCCTTGTCAGCGGTGTCCCTGGCTTCGGCCAGGGCGCGGTCGCGGCTGGCGATTTCGGCGGCGGCTTCGTTGGCCAGCCGTTCGGCTCTTAAGATTTTAACGCGGCCCGCGCGGGTATAAAGCTCATGCATGCGCTGGCCCAGGAACCCGAGCCGGTGCTGAGGCCGTTGCTGTTCGGGCTGAAACACCGTCGAAAAGCCGATTTCGACCATCAACGTCGGCAGGAACGCCACGATGAAAGCCAGAACCGGGTAGACAAAAATGCGGACCATGCTGATTTGGTCGGTCAGAAGGTCGCCTCGTTCCTTGGCGGTGGCCTTGATGGAAATCGGGCGCTCGCCTTTGATCAGGCCGCGCACAATTTCCACGGTGGTGGCAATTCGATGCACCTGGGTCTTGCGAATGGCCGCTTCGCGCGCTTCGTAATAACCTTCGGCGCGTTTGCGGCACGAATCGATCTCGGCGCGGATGCCGTCGACCTTCTTGACCACGGCTTCATACTCCTGCTCGATCTGCTCTCGTTGGGACTTTTCCTCGAGGGCCAGGGTAGCCAGGGCGGCTGAAAGCTCTTCGCGTTTGCGGTCGGCCTCTTCGCGTTTGGACGAGGAGCGTTGATCAAACTCGCCGCGCAAGCGGCGCGCATCGGCGTCGACCTGGGCGACGCGATCCCGTTTCTTATTATTCACCGCCAGCAATTCGGCTTCCTTGGCTTTGATTTGTTCATCAATCTCTGCCACAAGCGCGGAGGGGCGGCCATCCAGGTCGGCCGGCTTGGCCAACCGGTTGGTTTCTTTCACGGGCGGAACGCCGGGATCGATTGGTTCCTTCATCAGCTGGCGCTTGAGGAAACCGGCTGCGTCATAGGCGGCCTTTTCCTTTTGATAGGAGGCTTTCCTGTTGGCGTAGTCGGCCATGGCGGTCTGATAAGCATTGTCGATCCGCGCTTCCTCATTGTGCCACTTGGCATAGGCGGCATCATACGCCGCTTTGCGGGATTCCCAATCCTTGGAGTCCTTGGCGCTGCGGGCGAATTCGGCTTCGCGTCGGGCGCGCAAATCGGTAATGGCCTTGGTCAGCTGCTCGGTGTCGGTGTTAAACTGCTGAATAATGGCCGCCTGGCGCGCTTCCACTTCGGATAATTCCTTTTTCTGGTAATCCGTCAGGCTGATGGCGTCCTGCCTGGCTTCTTCGTTGCGCTTGATCGATTCCTCGAGGTCGCTTTTGGCTTTGGCCTGTTTGGCCGCCAGTTCCGCCAGCCGGCGGTCGCGCTCGTCTTTTTGGCCTTCAATCGCCTTAAGATCCGCGTTCAACTGGGCAATCCTGACTTCCTCGGTCGTCGCCTTTTCCAACATCTGGCTCGCGGGCGTCATCGCCACGCCCATTTCGTAAACCGCCATGTCCTTGACCAGTTGGAAGGTCAGAATGCAAATCAGCGGCAGCCCGGCAAAGAGCATGAAACCCTTCTGCCAGCCCTGGCGTGAGGCCGTCCAGATGGCCAGCGGCAGCTTCAGCAGTTCGACCGCGAGGATCGTTGCCCCGATAGGCCCTATCCCAAAAAATGTTACCCCCATGCCTTGCGGCAGGCAGACCACTTTCTGGTACTTCCAGCCGGTCGCCAGAATTACAAATTCTGTCACCGTGGCCATGAAGAGCAGCGGCAGCGTCAGGTACGAGATGCGCTTGGATTTGAGCCGTTGCCACGGAGAAAAACCGAGGTCCTGCTTCGCGGCTGGATTCGAAGAATTATCTAAATGTGTTGACTCGTTCATAAATGAACCTTGTTACCGGAATTAATCACGCTGACGGCGGAGCAACTGGCGTGCCAGGGCTGGGAGCCCCGGTACAAGTGGGTTCGGGGGCACAGGACTCTGGCAGAGATTGCTTCCAATGACCGATGCAAATCCCTGAAATTGAGGCGCGCACGTTGGTATGGCCGCTTCTCACGAACAGAGGTAAGGCAGCGCGTGCTTAACGCAGGGCCGGGAGCCGGTTGCCCAATGCAGAACCCGGAGGCAAAGACTGCCGCCTGCAACCGGAGTTCCAATAGTATCCGACATCTGAAGCTGCAGGGCAGGGGATAGCACAGTTCTTCCAACGAAGTGTGCTAGCGCCGGCGCACCGTCCGGAGTTGGTGGCGTCGCGGTGACTCGGCTTTCGGCGCAGGCCAGAACTGGTGTTAATCCAGGGGGTATGGTCGCTTTGAATGGATTATGAAAATACGCGTCGTGTTCGGCTGCCTGTTTTTCATGTTGGGTGTCTTGTTTTCCGCCATACAAATGACACAACTGAGCTTTGGCGGACACTTGGAAGGCCTCCTGGTTTTCCTTCAATTCATTATCGCCGCAGCCTGCCTGGCGCTGGGATCTCTTGCCATTGAAGGTTCCCATCGTCCAACCAACGCCGTTCTTTCGGTGGCCGCATTTGCGGGTTGCTGTCTTTTCCTTCTCGCGGCCGGGCTTACTGCCTTGCAAAGGGCAGGGGAAGCCACTTTCATCAAATGCCTCCTCTTCCTGACCTACGCGGGTCTGTATGGAGTTTTAGGGTTTGCTTTCTCCTGTCGACGAGCAGGAAAACTGACTCCGCCGCGACGGTGGCACAGGCTGCCTGAGAACCCGCTGCGTTACGTCGATCAGCAGCGCAAACAATGGCACGGCGGCGCGGAACTGCGTGAATCGGCTGAAGACAAAGCCGAGCGACTCATGGCCGAGGCGCTCCGGAACAAGGGAGCGGCTGAGCCACAGCTAAAGACGTGGCGCAAAGGACATCCGTTCAAAGTGAACTGGCAGCCAGGTTGCGAGCGGAAACCACAATCAGCCTCAGCTGGATAGCACAGCGGCTCAATGCGGGCACACCCGGACATTTGGCGGGGTTGCTTTCCGGGTTCGAGAGCTCGTACAATTCCGCCGCGCCCACAATGCAACCCGACCTGGCGATTTCACATCATTCTAACGGACTGGTTCGCCTGAGGATGAAGACAAGTCCAGGGGACTTTTTGCTTCTTTGAGAGTCAAATTTGGAACGGTATGGACGTAAATCATCGTGGTCTTAACATCCCCGTGGCCCAGAAGCTTTTGGATCGTCTGAAGGTCGTAACCTGCCAGAAGCAGGTGGCTGGCAAACGTGTGGCGAAACGTATGCGGCGAAACGCGCTTAATGATTCCAGTGCGAGCGACCGCCGCTTTGACGGCGCTTTGCACGTGCGATTCGTGAAGATGGTAGCGGCGCATCTGTTTGGGTTCGCGCACAAATGTGAGCTTGGCGGCCGGGAAGAACCACTGCCAAATATATTCGCGAGCCGCGTTCTTGTATTTTTTCTCAAGTTGGCGCGGAAGGAAAACCCCAGCGTAGCCTTCTGCGAGGTCCTGCGCATGCACCCGGCGCACGTGTTCCATTTGCTTTCTAATTTCGGGGAGTGCGCGAGCAGGCAAGGGGACGGTCCGATCCTTTTGCCCTTTGCCATCATGCACCGTAAGGAGGATCGACTCGAGATTGAAACAGTGGATACGGAGATTGACGCACTCGGTCAGACGCAAGCCGCACCCGTAGAGGAGCAACACCACGAGCTGGTAGGGGGGTTGAAGCTGCTTGAGCACGGCATCCACTTCATCCCGCGACAGCACAACCGGAATGTAACGATGGCGTTTGGCGCGAACGACCCCGTCGATTCGTCCGAAATCTCGATGCAGGACATGCCGGAAGAAGAAAAGAAGCGCGTTGAACGCCTGGTTCTGCGAGGAAGCCGAAACCTCGTGCTGCACTGCCAGCGACGAAAGGAAGCCGCGCACTTCCTGGTTACTGAGCTTGGCCGTCGGCCGGCTGCGCACAAACGCCTGGAACCTCATCACCCAGAAGCGATAAGCTTCAAGAGTGCGTCTGGAATAATTGCGGAGCTTGATAGTGGTTTCCAAGTCCCGGAATTCCTGTTCCCAGGAAGCTCGGTTACTGAGACTCTTGCTCAGTACATTGGGTTGCGTTGGCGCAGAGGCCCAACCTCTTGCCGAGCTCGATGTTGCGCCTGGACCAATGGTGGCCGGCGAAGATCCCGCAAGACCGAAGCTGGACAACGACAGGTAAAGACCGGGCTCTTGGGGGTCCGCGCGCACCAAGAGCTTTACCGCCCTCGTTGCATGGTGCCGTTGCTCAATCGAATAGCCTTTCGCAGCGAGTTTGGTCAGAAAAGGACCAAGTGCGGTTGGCGCCGTGGCCGAGAACTCGAACTTTTGGCAAAACAAGAGATAGAACTTCACCCATTTGTGGTAGTCCGGCCTGAGGTTTTGCGGCACCTGCGCTTGCTGGAGCCGAGCGTCGAAAGCAATGGTTAGTTGTGACGGAAGTTCTTGCATTGCAGAGGGTGGTGTCACTGAATTCCCCAGGCCGTTCGAACGGATGGATTGTGATTTTTGACTTGCTTTTCGTCAAGCTGAAAGCATAAATCAGGCTTTACAAATTGGGGGTTTGGATTAGCCTAAAGTTAATGAAACGGGAAACTTTTTCCCCGGGGACGTTTTATGATCCTCCCAAATGGCAGGATCATAAGATCTATCTACTCACCTCTGAGGTAATCCGACAAGAGGTTTTTTAAGTTTATTCACAGCGGGTTTTTGACGGGGTT
>DATGLT010000112.1:0-48329 GCA_035294005.1 Verrucomicrobiia bacterium | reverse complement strand
TCGAGACAAAACAGACAAGCCCCCGCAAACGGAGTGAATCGAACCTGAGTCGCCGACCCATTTTACAAGGAACAAATACCCCCAAGAATCCTCATGAAAATCAAATTGGCAACCATCGTGATGGGACTGTGCCTGGCGTTGAACGCGCCGGCGCAGCTGGTCCATCGATATAGTTTTAACGACGCCCCGGGCAGCATGACCGCAACAGATTCGGTCGGAGGCTTGTCCTGGAGCGCAACACTGAACGGCAGCGCATCACTCGACGGCACTCAACTGAACCTGGATGGGTCTTTCGGCACGTTCGCAGAATTGCCGGCCGGGGTGATCAGCAACGCGAATGCGGTCACGATTGAAACGTGGGCCTCTTTTGGCACCCAGATCGCCGATTGGGCAAGGCTTTTCGATTTCGGCAGCACCAACGGAACAGGCTCGGTTGTGGACGATTTCCGCCTGGTGCCGCGTGCTCCCGGCAATTACGTGGACCTTTTCCTTGGAGTCGGACCCTCCGCAGGGGCGGACGCCAATCATCCGCAAGGTTTGGATAATCAGACCAACGTTCACGTCGTAGTCGTGGTCGATCCGGCGGCAGGCGTCCTTAAAGCCTATACAAATGGAGTCGCGATCACAGGCCCACCCTCCGCTGCTGTGCCGTCGCTTTCGGGCTTCACTGACCAACTAAGCTACATCGGGAGATCTTTCTACGCTCCGGACCCCTATGTTGTCGCATCGGTGGATGAGTTCCGGATTTGGAACCAGGCACTCAGCCCGGCGGCGATCGAGGCCGATTTTGAAGCGGGCCCAAACAACGTGAGCACAAACCCGGGAGCCCTGAAATCAATCCAGATTTCGCTCGCCCAGCCGGTGTTGTCGATTGGCCTGAGCGAATCAGCGGTTCTGAACGGTGTTTACGCCGGTTTGACCAATCCGGTTAACCTCACCGGTTCCGCAGGAATTTCGTTCACTTCGGGGGACACCAATATTTTTACCGTCTCCGGGAGCGGCCTGGTGCAAGCCGTTGGCGCGGGAACAACCTCGTTGCGAGCGACCTTCCAGGGTTTGTCCACAACACAATCGGTCACCATAGCTCAGAATTATTTGGCGCCTTCCCACCGATACAGCTTTAACGACCCGCCCGGTTCGACCAACGCGGTTGATTCGATTGGCGGCCCGGCCTGGAACGGCGTCCTGTTTGGGAACGCCTCCATTTCAGGCGGTCAATTGGTGCTGGACGGCTCGGACGGTACATACATGAACCTGCCGGCGGGAATTGTTGGGAATGGCAAAGCGGTTACGGTTGAAGCATGGGCCAGCTTCGGAACACAGATCCGCGACTGGAGCCGAGTCTTCTCCTTCGGGAGCATTGATAGCGCCAACAACGTTACCGAGCAGTTCAGGCTCTCACCCCGAGCTGGCGGGAACTGGGTGGATCTGAATTACCTTGGCGCCGATGCCAATCATCCTCAGGGTTGGGACAACGTCACAAATTTGCATATCGTCGCTGTGGCGAATCCGCCGTCTGGCTTTATCGGCATCTACGCCAACGGAGTGCTGATTGGACAAAACTCGAATGCGACCACGCCATTATCGTCGGCCGCGGATCAGCTCAGCTACGTGGGCAAGTCGCTCTATTCGGCAGACCCGTACCTGGTTGGTTCCATAGACGAATTCCGAATCTATGATGGTGCGCTCTCGCCAGACCGCATTGCGATCGATACCGCCGCCGGCCCAAACACCCTGGTCACCAACGCCGGCACGCTGCAAGCCGCCCAACTGCTACTAGTCACGAACCAACTGCACCTTGGCGAATCGGTTCATGCCACTTTCTCCGGCAATTTTGCCAATGTTTCCAATGTGGATCTTTTCCTGTATGGCGTTCCCTCCGTGAGTTCGACCGACACCAACATCGTAAAGATTGATTCCACAGGGAAAATTGTCGCAATGGCTACCGGGACAGCCACAGTGACGGCGAAGTTCGGATCCTTCCAGAGCACTCAAACAATCACGGTGGGGCCTGCCACCCTGACTCATCGCTACAGCTTTAATGATACGACAAACTCCACATCAGCCGCCGACAGCGTGGGCGGCTCGGCCTGGAACGGAACCCTGAATGGTGACGCCACGCTCAATGGCACCAACCTGGTTTTGGGCGGGGTAAATGGCTATGTCCAGCTGCCTCCGTCGATTATCACCGGGTACTCCGCTGTTTCGATCGAGGCGTGGGTGAGTTTGGGAGCAAATTCGAAGTGGGCAAGGCTGTGGGATTTCGGAGATCAAAATTCCAGCGGCAACGGCAACAGTTCGCTCTACTTCACCCCGCACAATGGCGCGGATGGCTCCCAAATTACAATGTTCAAGCCCGGGTTCGGAACCGATGCGACTGTCTCGACGAATTTGGATAACGTTTCTGAAATGCAAATTGTCGGAGTTTATTCAGGCAATTCCATGGACCTCTATTACAACGGTGTTCTGGTTGGGTCCAACACCCCGGTAAACATCGCCGTTCCCGACATTATCGATACCAACAATTTCATCGGCAAATCCATGTTCAACGCCGACCCTTACATTACGGGAGCCGTTGACGAGTTCCGGATCTATAAAGGCGCGCTCACACCGGGCCAAATCTCGAGCGATTTCGCCGCCGGCCCGAACGTGATCGCCACTCCGGCCCCAAGCCTTGCCATAAAGCTGGCCTCCGGGAAGGTTAACATATCGTGGCCGTCGGGCGGTCGTTATGTTTTAGCCACCGCCGCGAACGTCACCGGTCCATGGACCCCGTCCAGTTTGTCTACCACAAACCAGAATGGGATGAACATCGCCACAGACACACCCACAACCGGGGCGAAGTTTTACCGGTTGCAGGTCGGGCCTTAACCAGCCGCGGTCGGGCGGCTTTGTGGCCGCCCGACCGACTTCATAAAATGGCCGAATCGTCGCGCTTCTCGAGTTTCAGGAGGTGCTTCTTTATGACCTCGACCTGTTTGGTCAACTCGAAGAGCGCGCGCAGGATTTCGTTTTGGGTTGGCGCATCCTGCAGCTTCGGAACCAAGGGATGGATGGAAGTAATCGTGGTCCCGATTTGATTTATTCTCTCGCGGATGTCGCCGATGCTCGTGCTCTTTTCCACGGTTGAATGATGGTGCCTCCCTTCGAGCCGCGGCAAGGGAATTTCAACGTTCAAAAACCCATGTCACTCCGGGCCTATGGCGGGCAAAACCTTCCACCGCGGGGAACCGTCCGTCCAATTGCGGCCTCTTGTCGCTCCTCGATTTGGAGTTACAGAACTATTTCGTCGTAAGCCGTCGCCAGAATCCCCGTAAGCGAGCGCCGAGACCTGAACTTGAGATCTCGTTCAAAGCGGTTTTGGCCGCGAGCGATTGCGGATTAAGTTGCTGGGCCTGGAGCAGGGAATTGCGAGCAGGCCCAATCAAACCCAGCTCTTGCTGGCATTGCGCCAGTTGGACCCATAAAAGAAAGTGGCCGGCATTGAGTTCGACCGCTTGTTGAACCAGTTTCAGAGCAAGGGCAAACTGTTCGTAGTAGAAACGGACGCGCGCGGCGAGCCACGTCACAAACCAGTCGCGCGGAGCCAGGAGGAGCGCTTTGTCGAAGCAATAATCGGCGCGAGATTCTTCGCGCGCCAGGAGGACATCGCCACGGGCCAGCCAGACATAGGGCGTGTCTCCACGTTCTTCAATTGAAGCATCCGAACACGCGAGAGCTTCTTCCAGGTGGCCGAGTCGCGCAAGGGCCACGGCCTTGGCCGCCAGCAATTCAGGTTCGTGCTGGAACCGTTCCAATGCTTTATCGGCCCACAATCGCGCCTCCTTGAATTCCGCCAACTCGATCAGCATTCGGACCTGCCCGGCCCAGGCGGACACGTTCAGCGCGTTGAACTCGAGCACCTTTGAATACAAGCGCAGGCCCGATTCAAATTCGCCGTTTTCAAAGGCAGCCCGGGCTTGCCCCGCGTAATACGCTTCGTCTTTGAGGGGACCGGAGTGGCTCGATTCATCCGATTGGTTTCCGAACTCGAGATTGCTGAAACGGCTCATGAGTTGGTTTTGATTTCAGCGGGCGCTGGCGTTGCGGGCTCGGCCGACCGCCCATTCGCGTTGGGACGCTATCTTTTCCGCCATTGTTTTAGCCAGGGGCACTGTTTGGTTCAACGACGTCAAGATATGCTGATTGCCGAGTGTCTGTTTGGTGTAAAAGGCATCATATAACGCGCTGATCACGGCCGCTTCGATTTCGGCGCCGCTGAAATCGCGGCTGCTCTCCGCAAGCGCGGACAAATCGAAATTGTCAGGGGCGCGCCCCCGTTTTGCCAAATGGATGCGGAAAATATCCACTCGTTCGTCAACCGAGGGCAAGTCGATGTAAAAAATCTCGTCCAGGCGTCCTTTCCTGAGCAACTCGGGAGGCAATTGTGAAACGTCATTAGCCGTGGCAACCACAAACACGGGCGCAGTCTTTTCAGAAAGCCAGGTGAGGAATGTGCCGAAAACGCGCGCGGTGGTTCCGCCGTCGGTCATCCCGGAGCTCTGAGAACCCGAGAACGCCTTGTCGATTTCGTCCACCCACAACACCGCCGGCGCAATTGACTCGGCGACGTTGATGGCGCGCCGGACATTTTCCTCCGACGACCCCACCAGGCTGCCAAACATGCGGCCCATGTCGAAGCGCAGCAGGGGCAATTGCCACACCCGTGAAATGGCCTTGGCGCAAAGGCTTTTGCCACAGCCTTGCACGCCAATCAACAACACGCCCTTGGGCGGAGGCAACCCAAACGCCTTGGCTTCGTCGGTAAACGCGGCGGCGCGTTTCTCCAGCCAATCTTTCAGAACTGCCATGCCGCCCACCTGGAAAAAATCCTCTTCGGCAGCGTAATACTCGAGCAGACCGCTTTTGCGGATAATCTGCTGCTTTTCAGCGAACACTTCGCCGACATGCTGCGGGCCCAACCGCTGGTATTTGACGATAATCTTGGCGAATACATTCTCCGCCTCCGCCAGGGTCAGACCCATGGCCGCCTGCAACAATCGTTCACGCCCAAGCTCGTCCAGCTCAATTTGGACATTTTTATATTCCCGAACGTCTTCGATTATCTTGTCGAGCAATGAGCCAAAGTCCTCGCGCGTCGGCTGCGGGAAATTCACGACCGTAATTTCTTTCTCCAGTTCCAGGGGCACCTCCATTACCGGGGAAACAATCACAACCGTTTTAAAACTGTTTTTCAAGTGAAGCGCGATGTCTTTGAGCCGCCTGATAATCGGGACATTGTTCCGGCTCAAGAACGGGTGAAAATCCTTGAAAACAAAAATCGCCGGCTCGACCTGGTCAATGATCAAGTCCAGCGCCGCCGCCGGGTCCTTGGTGGACGAGTTTCGGGCGCGCTGCGATTGTATGGACGAACCGGCGGGCACCAGGCCGGAGCTGCAGGTCCATTCGAACATCTTTTTTTGGCGTTTAGCCGCAATCTCCGCCAGCAGGCTCTCCACGCGGAGTTCTTCGTTGGTGATGACGTAAAGAATCGGGTAGCGCGCCCGAATCAACGTTTCGATTTCCTCCTGCCAGCGATGCGTTGCCGATGTCATGAGGAGGCCCCTCCAAGGAGCCGGCGCCACCAGGAACGCCGCGGCGGCGGCGGCAATTGGCCGAGAGACTCCTGCAACCGCCGCTCAATGGCCGGCGGCACCGGCGTGTGCAGTGCGTCGCGCCGCAACATTTCCTCGACGTTCGCAAATTCCCGCGCCTCAGCCTGGCCTGATAGTTCATGGAAAGCCTGTTGCGCTTCATTTAATTCCTGGCGGCTTGTCTTTTTCTGCGGGTTCATAAATTCAAGCGGTTTTCTGAAACAGAATGCCAAAAGCTTTCCGCGCGCGATGGAGTTTGCCGCGGACGGCGTCGGCGCTTTGGTCAGTAAGGGCGGCGACCTCCTCGTAGCTCATTTGTTCGTCAGCCACCAGCAGGAGCAGAAGGCGGTATTCGGCGGACAAGCCGTCGAGTGCTTTCTGGATTCTCTGGCCCAGTTCTTTGGTTTCGAGCACACGCAGTGGGGAATCTGTTTTGGCCGGCGCTGTGTCGAACACGAACTCGTCCGCATTCGTCAGCATGTGGCGCTCGTTCCAGGTTTGCTGCAAGTTCCGGCAATGGTTGATCGCAATGCGATAAAGCCAGGTGCGCCAACTGGAATCGCCGCGGAATTGGTCCATTTTGCGGAAGGCCTTCAGAAAAACGTCGTGGGTCGCGTCCTGGGCTTTTTCGGGATCACTGAGCAATCGAAGGGCGAGGTAATAAATGGCCCGGCTATGCTCGTTGTAGATTTCGGCGAACTCGGCATGGGCCAGGTGTGAGCCACAGATTTCGGCAGGTTGCCGGAGGTCTGCGGCGCTCGAACCGGGTGCCGGCTCCGGGGAGGCTGCGGCGCTCTGGCGTTCTGCCGGTGGCTTGTTCACAATGCCTTTCACCTCGCATTAGACCGCAGCCACTGACTCTTGTCACGCAGGCATTTGAGCCCGCGAACCCGGGCCCAATCCCGGTTCTACAACGAACCCCGCAAACCTTTGACGACTTCGGCAACAGCAGCCTGGTCGGTCGTTTTCCAAGAAAACTCAGGAGGCCGCAGGGTGCCGCCCATAAACACCCGTGAATTGCGATAGCGCATGGCGCTTTCGTTTGCGCGACGGGCGCTCAAATGGACCTCATCCACGCCGGTCATTGCGACGAATTTTTGAATATTCCTCGGCGTGAGTCCGCCACCGGGCATGACAATGATCCGGCCGGCTGCCTGTTTGCGCAGCTCGGCAATTAAATCGGCCCCTTCGATGCACGTGGCCTCCTGCCCTGAGGTCAACACCCGGTCGATTCCGAGCGCAACCAGTTCTTCCAGAGCCCGATGCGGATCCCGGCACATATCAAAAGCGCGGTGAAAAGTCACGCTAAGCGGCCGCGCCAGGGCCACCAATTCCTCTGTGCGTTTTCGGTCGATATCCCCTTCGGCCGTCAAGCAGCCCACAACGATGCCGTCAGCTCCCAAATCTTTCGCGATGCGAATATCTTCGCGCATGACTTCCAACTCGTCGGCGCTGTAAAGGAAATCTCCGCCTCGCGGGCGCACAATGACCTGCAATCCGATCTTGAGTCCGCGGCGGGCGACCTTGATGCAGCCCGCGCTCGGTGTTGTGCCGCCCTCCATGAGGTTATCGCATAATTCAACTCGATCCGCGCCCCCCCGTTCGGCGGCAAAGGCGCCACTGGCTGAATCCACGCAGATTTCAACGCGCATGGGCATGGAATGTACAGCCACGGGACGCCGGTTGAACAGGAGTTTATGAGGTTCCACATGCTTCCGGCATACCTCTCTTGTGCGAGCGCTTTACCTGGGCAATCTTTGCGGCGGCTATGTTTTACATCCCGATCACGTTAATTTTTTTCGTAGCGTTCTGGTTTGTGCTGGCGCTGCTCGTAGCCCTCGTGCAAGTCGGCATTCTCCAATACGTTTTCGAGAGCATGGGCGTCAGCAGGCGTTACATGCTTGCCCTGCTGGTTCTTTCGTTGCTGGGCAGCTATGTGAATATTCCCGTGGCGCAATTTTCAGGCACGCACGAACGCTCCGGCGAGGTGGTTGAATTTTTCGGGATACAATATGTCGTCCCGGTGGTAGTGAACCACCCGGGAACGGTGCTGGCAGTGAACCTGGGGGGAGCTGTCATTCCCTTTCTATTATCGGTCTACCTGATTTTTAAACATGGGCTATATCTCAAGAGCTTTGTCGCGGTTGGGATCGTAACGTTGCTGGTCCATTTAATGGCGCGGCCCGTGCCGGGAGTCGGGATTGCGGTGCCGATCCTCATCCCGCCGTTGCTTACAGCCATGGTTGCGCTCTCTTTATCGAGCTGGAACCCGGCGCCCCTGGCCTATATCGCCGGCAGCATGGGAACACTGATCGGGGCGGACCTAATGAACCTGGGAAGGGTCAGAACTCTTGGCGCGCCCGTGGCCTCGATTGGCGGAGCGGGCAAGTTCGACGGCATTTTTCTTACGGGAGTCGTGGCCGTGCTGCTCACCAGCATTGTCAGCGCCAACCGCAGGTGGGCCCGGCATTGGTAATCCGGGTCATTGCTTCAAGCGAAAGAACTGAGCGGCGCCGCCAATGGGAACAATGACTGAGTTGGTGCCATTGTTCGAGGAGACGGGCAATGAAACGGCCGACCAACCCGAGGGCGATGACAGGCTCGAGTTGCTTTGGAGCTGAAACCCGGATGCAGCCGTTGGCCACGATAAAATCACATTTCCTCCGGATTGGTGGATGGCCAATTCCGGCCCCGACCCGGTCTGTCCCGGGGCGGCGGAGAAAACGAAGTTATCTATGGCAAGGCCTTGGCCTTTTCCCGTCGGGTCGTCCATGCGCCAACTGAGCCACAAAGCCGCTCCAGGAGCCCATGGTGCGCTCAATGGAATCGTTGCCCCAAGAGTTTGCTGGTTGGCCGGAGCCGTCCCGTCTGTGGGAACCGGATTTGTCGCAGCCGGATTAACCGGGAACGACACATTCAGGCTGGTCACCAATGCCGTGGTGTTCGATGAGAATCCGTTGGTTGCGGCTGGGTCAATCCAATATGCGAACGCCAAAGTTTTTGCGACGGCTGCCTGACGCCACAGTTCGCCGGTGAACTGAACGCTAATCTGGCCAAGCACGACAGAAGATTGGTTCAATAGTTTAAGACCGAAAGCGGTCGGGCCGGTGGAACTTGTAGCCAACAGGCCAAGAGCGCGGTTGGTGGCGGCAGCGAGGCTGTTGGTAAGGCCAAAACTAATGATGCCGCCGGTGCTCTGATCGCCCGAGCCTGCCCCGAGCTTCGGAGCGACCCCGCCCATTCCGTACCAACCGGCCATGGAATTTGAAAGCCCGAGGCCGCCCAAACCGGTTCCAGTGTTTGGGTCGACGCTGTTGGGCAGAATTGGAAATGAGAAATCGAATGGGTTCGCAACTCCATAGGTGACCGCCCCGATTTTGACGGGGTTATCCGCATTCACTGAGGCCGTTCCGGGATTGGGTAGTGAATCAAAATTTTGCGAATAAAGCGCGCCCGCGGTGGTGTAGGACACGAACGAAGCAGCCGGACTGGTTACGGTGAGCGTCGCGCCCTGGCTGTTGGTCGAACCCGCCGGGTTCCTGACCAGCACCGCGTAGGTTCCTTGTGCGGATGGGCCCGCATTCGGCAGGACGAGATTCGAATTGGTCTGGTTGACCAGGGCTGCGCCGTTGAGCGACCACTGATAACTCAGAGGTGCGGTGCCGCTTGCGCTGACGCTGAAAGTCGCGGTTCCTCCCAGGGCAACCGTCTGGCTGGAAGGTTGCGCCGTAATCACCGGAGGCGTCAGCACCTGGTTGACCGTGAGCGTTGCGTTGGCGCTGATGACAGACCCGTACAAGTTCGTGACCACAACACGGTAAGTGGCCTGGTCGGATGAAGAGACGTTTTGCAGAGCCAATGTTGGCGAGGTTGCGCCAACAATGTCTGAACTGTTTTTTTGCCACTGATAACTCAAGGCATACCGGCTTTGCACGGCGACAGAGAAATTTGCTTGCGCGCCATTTGTTACAGTTTGGCTTTGAGGCTGGGAAACGATTACGGGACGCAGGTCCGGCACAAAATCGAGTCCACGGAAGACTTCGTTTGCTGACGCCGTGGCAAGCACCCGGATAATCGACAGCGGGCCCGTATCCGAAATGGAAATCAATCGGTTCGCACTTGCCTCTCCAGTGGTGGCGTAAAGAATCGGGTTGGGGCCGCTGAGATCGACGGTCACATCAAAAGCCCCGCTGCCGGTTGAGAAAGTATAGGCGAGGCCCCAGGAAGAACCGTTATTGGTCCACTTTTGAATGCCGCCCGCTGTGGCGCGCTGGTCGGCGACATAAGCAATCGTGAGCGCCAGGTTCATGGCAAAGCCGGCGGGTTGGCTGTTCAGGCCTGTGGGAACAAGGAGGATCGGGGTGGCCGCGCTGGTGGGCAGGCCGCCGCCCTGAAAACCGTAAATGCCGGCAGTTCCAGCCTGGGTCGAATAATACAAACTGCCGCCCACGATCTTTGTGCTGCGAGTGTTTCCGCCGGATTGTATGGGCACTGGCGTTTGCGGGGGGGCCATGTAGAACGTGCCGCCGCCATTGCCCGCGGTCCAAAAATGATTGGTGCCGTCGCTCGCAGCCCCCCGCACATTGTTGCTGTTGTAAAGCGTGGGTCCGCCGTTGAACACCTGGTAATTTTGGAATGCGTCAATCACCCCAATCACGCGCGGAACCGCGGCCGCCGGCTGGCTCGATAAAGACCCGCTTACACTGCCCCGATTGGTGTTGTAACCCGCCAGCACCAGTTCGGAGTAGTCCATGGAACGCGTCAGGCCCCCCTCGGAGCTCGCGGTGCCGCTTTCAATCAACGCTGTGGCGCCGGTGTCTGGCAGCGCGGTCGTGTTAACCAATGTTCCAGACTCGGTGTATTGGTCGATGAAAACGGTGTTGCCTGAATTGATCAGAGTCTCGGTTCCATTGCCGACCCTCAGCACGGCCAGGTGCCCGGGTGTGAAAACCTGACCTTCTGCAAACGTTGGCTGGAATAAACAAACCGAAAGGCCAAGGCCGGTAAGAAGCCTGAGTAAAAAGCGGGTCATAAACGTACAAATGCAGCATGCGGGAAATGTCAATTCAGGGTCAATAGGTTATTCTTGCTGCGCTCATCCAATTTACTCCTGCTGGACGTGGCCGAAGCTTGTGACGTATTCTTTTCAAATCATGAGCACCCATGTGACACCTGAACGGATCATGCAATTTGCCTGGGGCTACGCTCCGCCCTTGATTATTCGGTCCGCGCTCCAACTGCGGGTCTTTGATCTTCTGGACGCATCGCCACGGACCATCGACGAAGTGGCGCGTGCCACCGGCGCATCGCGGCGGGGGCTCACCGCGATTCTCAACGCGCTGGTGGGTTTGCAACTGCTTACCCGCACAAACGCGCACTATTCGCTGACGCCGGATAGCGCGGCATTTCTGGTTTCAACCAGGCCTGGCTATCACGGGCGTTTCTTCGACCATACGATCGATCAAATCCTGCCTAAATGGCTGAAATTGGACGAAGTCGTTCGGACCGGAAAACCAGCCGCCGCGGTCAACGACCAGGCACAGGGCGCCGAATTTTTCGCCGGCTTTGTCGAATCTCTGTTTCCCATGGCTTACCCCGCGGCCAGGGCGTTGGGCGAACATCTGGGCTTAGCCAACGCCAGAACGCCGGTTCGCGTTTTGGACCTGGCCGCAGGCTCCGGGGTTTGGGGAATCGCGCTGGCGCAGCAATCGACCCAGGTCCGAGTTTCTGCGGTGGACTGGCCGATTGTGCTGGAAACAACCAAACGCGTGGCGGCTCGGCACGGGGTTGGAGACCGGTTGGAAACTATCGCGGGCGACCTGTTGCAGGTGGACTTCGGAACCGGGCATAACATCGCAGTTCTCGGGCAAATCCTGCACAGCGAAGGAGAGAAACGGAGCCGGCAATTAATCAAAAAGACCTTCGAGGCGCTGGCTCCGGGCGGGACCATTGCCGTGGCGGAGTTCACTCCAAATGAGGAGCGGACCGGGCCGCCAAACGCGCTTCTTTTTGCTGTGAACATGCTCGTCAATACCGATGAGGGGGATACCTTCACGTTCAAAGAGGTTTCCGACTGGCTGATCGAAGCGGGGTTCAGAAACCCGCGGCAGCTCGAAGCACCGGGTCCTTCCCCTCTGATCCTGGCGACCAAGCCTTGAACGCTTGCGGTTCGCTCGGGCCGGCGAATCTGAACTGCCTGGCCGGTGAACGAGCGCCTTTTTAAACCCAGCTTGAAACCTGTTTCCATCGCGGCATGAACTTGGCCCCGGTCCTCGTGACAGTGGTCCTTGTTCAGCTGATGGGCGAAAGGTGCCTGCCGTCCGAGGCGCCCAAGGCATCAGACGAACAACATGCCAGCATGGATCCGGGCCGCCACGATGTTCTTACCGTGAGCAACGGCGTGCTGTTCCTGGACGGAGGACAATTTGCCGAGATCAGCTTCAACAAATACGATCTTTTCTGGCAATTGTACGATGAACTGGCGCACGGCAATTCTTTGGACCAAACAAACCCTGTGGTGCAACTCCAGGACAAAGCGTTGCGAAATCTTCACGAGCTGGGCTTTGAATCCATTCGCATTTTTGCGTTGCCCTGGGGTCCTTCAGGACCTGCGGCGTACGCCGATCCCCAGCGGCGCAAACTTTTGTACACGGCACTCGACAAAACCCTCGACCTATGCGACACCCACCGCATCCGGCTTGTCTGGTCTCTTTCGGCCGCCTCTTTTACCGATACTCAGCTCGATCCGGTGAAAGGCTGGATCTATGGAGACGAACAGCAACGGGAGCTTATCTGCAATCCGGAATCGCGCGGCCGCAAACTGCTTTATCGCTACATCGACGAAACAGTGGCGCGCTACCGTCATCGCAAAGCGGTGTTGATGTGGGAAATCTCCAACGAGGTGACCCTTTCGGCTGATATTGGCGACTCCCAACGGGTGTATAATGGCGAACGCATGCCGTCCCTGGGAGACGTCGCGAGTTTTTTCAACCAGGTTGCGCTGCGCATCAAGCAGACCGACCCATTGAGGCTCGTCAATAGCGGCGGTTCCAACATGCGTGAATGCCAGTGGCACCTGTACCAGGGACAAGGCTGGATCGCGGATACTTTCGAAGACCAGTTCAAATGCTTTAAACTCTTGTACGGTAACTCAGCCGTCGATGTTATCGACATTCACTCGTACCCGGACAATCACCCGGGTTACGCATTAGCGGCAAAGAACGGCGGAAGAGAGTGGCTCGACGACAAAGGATACAAAGAGATCGCGGCCCGGCTGCGCAAACCGCTAATGATCGGGGAACTGGGGCTGCACGCGTACGCCAAAAGCGACACGAACATCTGGAATGAAACACCCGCTTACTTCGAGAGCTATGACGATTGGCACGCGGCGAAACCATGGGTGGAAAAGACGCTGAATGACGTCATCGCCGCAGGCATTCCCCTGGCTTACTGGTGGTGTTATCAGTCAGATAATCCGGACGAGCAGCGGAACAAACAGCGATTTGACATCGACCGGGAACGCAACCCGGAATTGGTGGCATGCATTGCGGCCGCCAATAAACGGCTCAAGGCAAAGCTCGGGCGCGACACACCGATGGCGCCGCGTTAACCCGCTTTGTGGCGGCGGCAAATCATCGCCGCTTCCGCCGCTTCGCGTTGCCTTGCCAACCGCGGGATGTCTCCCTAAGATAGCTTTGTTCCGGAACCGGCTCAAACATTGGTTTCCATGTCCGAGTATAAGGTAAAATTCGAGGTCTTCGAAGGCCCGCTTGATTTGCTCCTTTATCTGATAAAGAAGGAGGAAGTGGACATTTACGAGGTGAACCTGACCAAACTGGCGACGCAGTTTATCGAGTACATCGACACAATGCGCTTGCTGGATCTTGAGATCGCGGGCGAGTTCCTGGTCATGGCGGCCACGCTCATGTATATCAAAAGCCGCGAGTTACTCCCCGTCGATCAACAGGTGCAGGCCGAAGGCGAGGAGGAAGGCGATGACCCGCGGTGGGAATTGATCCGGCAGTTGGTCGAATATAAAAAATTCAAGGACGCGGCGGCAAAACTGGCAGTTTTGGAGTCACGCCAGGAAGACATTTTTCCGCGAGCCCCGGTCAAACCCGAATTTGAAAGCGAAAGTCCCGCCCGCAACGACGCTTCGATCTTCGATTTGCTCAACGCGGTCAACGCGGTTTTGCAGCGATTCAACCAGCGCCCCGAGCAACGCGACATTTTCGAGGACAAATGGTCCGTCAGCGAAAAAATCGAACATTTGATGAAAGCCATCAGCGAACGGTCGCAGCTCAGGTTTTCCGAGCTTTTTGCCGGCGCGAGCAGCCGCTCTGAAGTAGTAGTGACATTTTTGGCCCTGCTGGAACTCATCCGGCTTAAGCAACTGGCTGCCGTCCAAAGCGAAGCGTTTGGCGAAATCGAAATACGCCGCGCCGAACCGTCCACCCCGCCCGCGGAAGCCCCGCAAGCACCCATGGCCGAACTCGCGCAATCCTCTTCCACTCCTGAATAAACTTTCGACACGATGGAATTGAAATTCATTCTCGAAGCTATCCTGTTTTCAGCCCAAAAGCCCCTTAGCCTTAAGGAACTGAAGGATGTATTTGCGTCGGCGGTTGAGCATGCCGACGGCAACGAGACCGCGCGCAGCCTCAAAAAGGTGAAAGAAGACCAACTGACAGCAGCGCTGGAAGAACTGGCCCGTGACCATGAAACGGCCGGGCGCAGCTTCAGGCTGGCGTGCATCGCCGGGGCGTGGCTGTTCGTGACGCAGCCCGAGTACGCGCCATGGCTCAAGGCGCTGGTCGGGCACAAAGCGCGCCCGCCGCGGTTATCTCAGCCCGCCTTGGAAACCCTGGCCATCATCGCCTACCGGCAGCCGCTCACCCGCGCCGAGATCGAGCAAGTCCGCGGTGTGGCCGTGGACGGTGTAATGCAGACCCTGCTTGACCGCGGTTTAGTTGAGCAACTGGGGCGGGCGGAAGTTGTAGGACGCCCGATGACTTACGGCACAACCGCCTTGTTCCTGGAATACTTCGGCCTGCGCGCGCTGGAAGACTTGCCGGCGGCCGACGAGTTGCGTCGCATTCCCGTGCAAAAACCCGAGTCGCTGGCCACTGTTGATCCCGGGCTGGCGACTGCCCCGCCCGAACAACTCAGCGCGGTCTCAAGCGACCCGGCTCCCGAAAACCCAGCAGGAGCTCAGGCCGCGCCGCCTCAATCTTCTCCGGACGAACCGGCGGCGTAAGCCCCGGTTCCACACCTGCGAGATGGGTCAATCAGAATGAATATCCCGGAACATAGAAAAGCAATTGACACCCTGGACGGGCAAATTGTGAAGCTGCTCAACGAGCGCACGCGACACGTCCTGGCCATCGGTGAGATGAAAAAGACTTCCGGTGAGTCCATCTATGCTCCGCACCGCGAACGAGCAGTGCTTAACCGGGTGTCGCGCCTGAACCCGGGGCCGATTACCAACGAATCGCTGCACGCGATTTATCGCGAGATCATGTCCAGCGCGTTATCGCTCGAAAAAACAATGACCATCGCGTACCTGGGACCGGAAGCCACCTTTACTCACCAGGCAGCCATTCGCCGTTTCGGGGCAAGCCTGAAGTATTCGTCGCAAAAAACCATTGCGGACGTTTTCACGGACGTGAGCAAGCACAGGGCCGACTACGGGGTTGTGCCGGTGGAAAATTCAACCGAAGGGGTGGTGACACACACGCTGGACATGTTTGTGGACAGCGATTTAAAAATCGTGGCGCAAATTGTTCTGCCGGTGCAGCACTGTTTGCTAGGCAACTGCGCGCGTTCACAGATTAAAAAACTGTTCGCGCATCCGCAGTCACTCGGCCAGTGCCGAGGCTGGGTGCAAACTAACCTGCCCAAGGTCGAAATCATCGAGACTTCATCCAACGCGCGCTCGGCGGAATTTGCCGCCAAGCAGAAAAATACCGCCGCGATTGCCGGCGTGCTGGCGGCCGAAAAATACGGCCTCGACATCCTCGAATACGATATCCAGGACAACGCCGCCAACGCGACGCGATTCCTGGTGCTGGGCCGTCAATGCAGTCCGCCGACCGGACACGACCGGACCAGCATCATGGTGAGCGTCACCGACAAGGTAGGCGCGCTCCACAGCGCGCTCGCGGCGTTTCGCCGGTACCGAATCAACATGACCAAGATCGAGTCCCGGCCGAGCAAACGCAAGGCCTGGGAGTATTTCTTCTTCATCGACTGCGACGGCCATATGCGTGACCGGAAAGTCGAAAACGCGCTTCGTCATCTCGGCGAACACTGTAACTTCGTCAAAGTGCTCGGCTCCTTTCCCAACACCGAATAGGAGAACCGCCGCGGCTTTCGGGTTGAAACGTCCTGCGCTTCAGCACATCTTGGCCCAGTGAGCCATTCGGCCCTGGCCAGGAAAGTCTTCGATATCGAGATCTCCGCTCTCAAAGCGGTGCGCGCTCAACTGGACGTCACGTTTGAGCGGGCGGTGGATTTGCTCGCCGCCACCCTGCGCCAGCGCCGAAAAATCATTGTCGTTGGCATCGGCAAATCGGGCAATGTTGGCCAGAAGATTTCAGCGACTCTCACCAGTACGGGATCGACCAGCGTGGTGCTTAACCCTGTGGACGCGCTGCACGGAGACCTGGGGATCGTCAACGACGGCGATGTGGTCCTTGCGTTGAGTTATTCGGGGGAATCCGAGGAACTGCTGAACCTCTTGCCTGCGTTGAAGCGGTTCTCAGTCAAGATTATCGCGGTGACAGGCTCGCCAAAATCGTCCCTGGCCCGGCATTCCGACCTCGCCCTCAATGTTCGGGTTCCAAAGGAAGCCTGTCCGTTCAACCTGGCCCCAACGTCCAGCACAACCGCTATGGTCGTACTAGGGGACGCGCTGGCGATGGCGGTGCTCGAGGCCCGCGGCTTCAAGAAACAGGACTTCGCAAAGTTTCACCCATCAGGCGCCATCGGCCGGTCCATGCTGGCGCGCGTCAAGGACATCATGCGAACAGGGCAACGCAACGCGGTGGCAAGCGCGGCCTTGACGGTGAAGGAAGCTTTGCTGGTCATGACCGAGGCTCGCAGCGGCAGTCTCAGTGTTGTTGACGCCAGGGGCAAACTCGTTGGTGTGTTCACCGACGGAGATTTTCGCAGGCAAATCGCCTCGGACGGCGACCTTCTCAACGAACGTCTGTCCCGTGTGATGACCCGCAATCCAATCTCGGTCCGCGAAGATGCTTTGGCGGCCGAGGCCCTGAAAGTCTTCAACGAGCGTGATATCGACGATCTAATCGTCGTGGACGCGAGCCGCCGCCCTGTGGGTCTCGTCGACTCTCAGGATCTGCCAAAGCTGAAACTTATGTAGAATCCCCGCTAACTTATGCCCAACCCTATCTTTACACGTTCCGCGATCGCGGCGCTGGTGATCCTCCTCAGTTCGGCCTTCGGCCACGCCGCGGAAAGCGAATGGGCGAAACTGCAAACGCCCGAAGAATTCACGTTTCAAAAAACCGAACGAGCGACTCTCAAATACCTGCTGTTTAAACCAAAGGGTTACGACCCCTCGTCCACAAAACGCTGGCCTTTGATGCTCTTTTTGCATGGCGCCGGGGAGCGCGGCACCGATTTGTCGAAAGTTACCGTTCACGGTCCGCCAAAAATCGTTGCCGAACACCCGGATTTCCCGTTCATCCTGGTTTCGCCGCAATGTCCGCCGGGGCAAATCTGGGCTGATGAACCGTTGATTGGCTTGCTGGACGAGACAATAGCCCATCTCAAGGTCGATCCACGACGTGTTTATTTAACGGGACTGAGCATGGGAGGCTACGGCACCTGGAGTTTGGGCACGAAATATCCAGAACGGTTTGCCGCGATAGCGCCCATTTGCGGCGGGGGCAATTTGATTACGTTGCTTTTGGCGGAAGGGCCGCGAGCCAATGCGTTGAAATCGCTTGGAGTCTGGGCGTTCCACGGCGGCAAAGACCCGGTTGTGCCTGTCGTCGAATCGGAGAGGATAGTCGAACTGCTTAAAAAAATCGGCACACGCGACGTAAAACTGACAGTCTACCCGGAAGCCGGGCATGATGCCTGGACCGAAACCTACAAGAACCCGGAGCTATACGACTGGCTGCTGAAGCACGAGAGAGAGCCTTAGGAATTCGAGGGAAAAAAGGAGGCCGGCGGCTGCCAATTCCCGGTTGCACGGCGTGATTTACGCCACCGGCCCCAACTTCTACAATCAACCACAAACAAACTGTAGCTGTTTGCTACAGCTTCTTTTAGCCGCGAACGATCTGACGCGCCATGTGCGTTTGCATGCACACCCCTGTGCGT
This sequence comes from Verrucomicrobiia bacterium, assembly GCA_035294005.1. Taxonomy (GTDB): domain Bacteria; phylum Verrucomicrobiota; class Verrucomicrobiia; order Limisphaerales; family UBA8199; genus JANXQE01. The sequence goes on along the minus strand of DATGLT010000112.1, from coordinate 30,345 downwards.
TCCAGGGCACATCCACCTGACGCACTCCCCCCCCCACCACGCTTACTGGAGCCCGCTTGCAGTTCTGGCGCGGCGCAACACCTGTTGCGCCAGGGTTCGGGCCTTGGCTGCGCCTTCGGTCAGAATTTTTTCCACATAGTCCAGGTTCGCAGCCAATTCGGCACGCCGCGCCCGGGCTGGGCCGAAATAATTCCAGTAGTGCTCAAAGAGGGCCTTCTTCAGGTCGCCGTAACCCAACCCGCCGGCGCGCAGGCGTTCCTGCCAATCCTGCGCCACCTCCGCGGGAGCCACCAATTTGAGCAATTGCACAGCAAGATTTTGCTCGGCATCAGGCTTTGGCTCCTGTGGCGTCCGGCTGTCCATCTTCATCCCCATTATCTTTTTGCGAAGCACCTTCTCGTCACCGAAAATCTCAATGGTGTTGCCGTAGCTTTTGCTCATCTTCTCACCGTCGGTTCCGGGAACTTTGGCAACTTCCGATCGGATTTGAGGTTCGGGGACAACAAAAGTCTGACCGTATTGCTCGTTGAACTTGATGGCAATGTCGCGAGTGACTTCGACGTGCTGCTTTTGATCCTGCCCTACCGGAACGAGGTTTGAATCGTAGATCAGGATGTCAGCGGCCATCAGAACAGGATACGCAAAGAGCCCGAAATTGAAGGCGATTCCCTTGGCGACCTTGTCCTTGTACGAATGGCAGCGCTCGAGCAAGCCCATCGGCGCCACTGTGCCCAGGATCCAGGTCAACTCGGTTATCTCCGGCACGTCTGATTGTCTAAAAAAAACGGTTCTTTTGGGATCCAGACCGCAAGACAGGAAATCCAGGGCCACATCCATCGTGTTCCGCCGCCGTTCCTCGGCATCATACAGCGACGTCATCGAATGATAGTTCGCAATAAAATAAAACGCTTCACCCTGGTCCTGCAGTTGGATCGCAGGCTTCATCATCCCGAAATAATTCCCCAGGTGCAAAGCGCCGGAGGGTTGTATGCCCGACAAAATTCGCATGCCATCAACTTAGCGGAGGGGTCAAAACTCCGGAAGAACGAAAAGGACGCGGTCCAAAGAGCGCGGAAGGGCCGAGAAAGTGAATTGTCCGATGAACTAATCTTTACACTCGAGGAAACAGAATTTGCCAAATTTCAGCTATTTCGTTTAACTGACCTGGGAGCTTTTGGCCCGTCTCGATCCAGGACGGAACCAGCTTCGACGGAACGCCGCCAACTGCTGGAAAGCGGGCGTTTCGGCAAAATCCAACATCAGTTTTGATTTGAGAGTTTCAAAAATTGTGACCGCTAGCGGGAATCGAAATAAACTGCGCAAATGGCTTCTTTTGGCGGGCCTGGTGGTAGCAGGTCTCGGACTTTCCGGGTGCCACACCCTGGGCTTTTACACGCAGGCGGTTAAAGGCCAGTACCAGATTTTCGCGCACCAAAAGCCAATCGACCAGTTGCTGGCATCGACGAACACACCGGCGGTGCTCAAGCAACGATTAGAACTGCTCGGCGACCTTCGTGCGTTTGCCGCGTCCGAACTAAAACTTCCAACCGATGACCACTACCGCAAGTACGTGGATGTGCACCGGCCGTTTGTCGTTTGGAATGTCGAGGCGGCTCCAGAACTTTCCATGGAGCCGAAAACGTGGTGGTACCCGTTGCTGGGGAGCCTCGAGTACCGCGGTTACTTTTCGAAAGCAGGCGCAACGAATTACGCGGCTTATCTGCGGTCGCAGGGCCTGGACGTCTCCGTCGGAGGTGTGGGCGCCTACTCGACACTGGGCTGGTTCAAGGATCCTGTGCTCAACACTTTCATTTTTGAGGCGGATGCCGACCTGGCGGAGATCATCTTCCACGAACTGGCGCATCAGCGGCTCTTCGCTCGAGGAGACACGGATTTCAATGAAGCGTTCGCCACGACCGTTGGCCAGGAAGGCGCCCGGCGCTGGCTTAAATCGCGAGGAAATACTCCGGAACTCACTCAATACCTCACCCACCTTCAACACTCTGACCAGTTCGTGCACCTGGTCATGCGCACGCGCGCTCAACTGCAACAACTCTACGGGGACGAGTTGACGGCCGAGGGAAAGGTCAGGGCTTCCACGAAGAACAAAGGGGTTCCAATTGAAACTGTTCGAAAACAGAAGCGACAGATCCTGGACGACATGTTGTCGGAGTTCGCCAAACTCAAGTCTGGCTGGGGCGGCGACTCCGAATACGACGGCTGGTTCACCCATCCGATAAACAACGCGCACCTCAATTCAGTTGCCGCTTACTACGACTTCGTGCCCGGATTCGAGCAACTCCTCGCCAGCAACGGGGGAGACATGGAAAAATTTTACCGGGCCGCGGAGAAAATCTCAAAGCGGCCAAAATCCGATCGCCACGAAGAACTGCGAGTCCTGGCCCGGAGATGGGCGGCTCCCGCTCGCGCGCAGCGCGAGCAGGGCGGCAACCACGGTTAAAGAGGAAGCGCGGGCCGTCTCACACGTGGTCCTGGCCCGGCATCGCGATCGGGTAGGTTCCGTCGGTTGAAGGTTTGGCGGGCGGCTCTGAATCCCATTTCATCTCAGCCAGGCCAGGCGCCAGTTCAATCTCGGAAGCCATTGCTTCGGTCCGGGAAATTTCGCGGCCCGATTCGCATGCCATCCTGGCCATGATCGCGGTCAGGCAGGATTTGGCGCAGCGTTCTGTTTCATTGTACGGCTTGTCGTTCCGAATCGCATCAAACCACAGGTCGTGTTCGCGCTGATAATGATCACACTCGGGGCCTTTGTAGCCCCAGATCATGTTTTCGGACAGGGGTTGATGCCCTTTGAAAAGGCGCGGTTTGGGTTGGCCTTCCCCGAGCACAGCGCACCCTTTGGTTCCCTGGATGAAATCTCCGAAGAAATCCCAGCAATTCGTCATATGCCTGCCCTGAGCCATCATTCGCGTCCCATCAGTGAACGTGTATTCCGCCGCATAATGATCGAACAACTGATCGGGCTCCTGTCGAACCTGTCGACCGCCCATTCCCTGGACTGACACCGGCCAGTCATTTTTCACCCAGCAGCACACGTCGATGTTGTGAATAAGCCAATCGACAATGAAGCTGCCGTTGAGCCATGTGAAATTGCTGTAGTTGGAAATCTGGTAAGCCAATTCGGACATGGCGGGTTGTTTGCGGACCAACCCAACGGGCCCGTGCATCCGGTAAGCCCATTCGGTGATCACCTCGCCTATTTCGCCGTTGTGAATGCGCTCCACCGCTTGTTCCAGCGGACGGTAATGCCGGCTCATCAACCCCCCGGCAACCTTCAAGTTCTTGCGGGATGCCTCCTCACCTGTGGATAAAATTCTTCGTATGCCAGGCGCATCCACTGCAAAGGATTTTTCCATGAATACATTCAAGCCTTTTTCGACCGCATACGCGAAATGAATGGGCCGGAACGCCGGAGGAGTGGCCAGCAACACAACGTCGCCTTTGGACAGACAATCGATGGCGCTTTTGAAACCGTCGAATCCGACGAATTGGCGCTCTGCCGGGACATCGACCTGGCCTTCGTGGCCGGTCTTGAGATTGCCAAGGCTCGCCTGCAGCCGGCTCTCGAACACGTCGGCCATCGCATAGAGGCGTGTGGGGCCGGTTGTGCTTAGGGCCTGGGCCGCCGCGCCAGTTCCTCGGCCGCCGCAACCAACTAGAGCCACTTTTATGGTGTTGTTCTCAGCGGCGTATCCGGGTCTGCTCAATCCCGCACCGAGAGCAACTCCGGTTGCGGCGGCTGCGGATGTCTTCAGGAAAGCGCGACGATTCGTCGTAGTATTAGGTGAGAGGGTGGATTTCATATTGAGGTGTTTGCATTTCTGATTAAGAAACGGGAAGGGCCCGTTTGAGGGATATTTTTCCTGCTCTACTGCATTTGCAAGAACCATCGGCATGGAAAGCGACTGAGTCTCGCAAGTTGCGCCTCGATCAGATGCCAGACGAGTGGGCGGACGAAAAAAACAAGCGATGTTTCAGCGACGCTTTTTCAGCCTGGGTTCGAAGCAAAAAGGCAATCCGAGGGTTACGTTTCTTCCTACTTGCAAATGAAACAAATGTCATCAAGTTGAACGTGAATCTGAGAGGTATGAGCATCCACGAAAAGGCTAGTGCAACTACGGTTGACCGGGGCCCAGGCCCTGGGAAAACAGAGCATTCTGAAGTGCGGTTCAAGAGGCGCTTTCCCGTAGGGGCAGAACCAGTGGCGGGCGGGGGGACGCATTTCCGGGTGTGGGCGCCCAAATCCTCCCGCGTGGCGGTTCAATTCGGGTCGGCCGGTTCTCCCAAAACAGAGAGGGCGGAACTGGCACGGGAAAAAGACGGGTACTATTCCGGTTACGTGCCGGCCGCCAAAACAGGCATGTGGTATCGCATGGAGTTGGACTCGGGGATTTTTCCGGACCCGGCCTCGCGCTTCCAACCCGAAGGCCCCCACGGAGCTTCGGAGATCATCGATCCGTCTCGTTTCACATGGCACGACCAGGAATGGACCGGTGTGGCTCGTTCAGGCCAGGTGATATATGAGCTTCATATCGGCACCTTTACTCCGGAGGGGACTTTTGCGGCCGCACAAAAGCAACTGCCGGCGTTGGCTGAAGTCGGAGTGACGCTCATTGAAATAATGCCAGTGGCGGAGTTCCCGGGCGCATTTGGATGGGGCTATGACGGAGTCGATCTGTTTGCGCCGACACGGCTTTACGGGCGGCCGGACGAGTTGCGGCATTTTGTCGATTGTGCGCACAGCCTCGGGTTGGGGGTAATCCTGGATGTGGTGTACAACCACTTTGGGCCGGACGGCAATTACCTCAAACAATTCTCCGAAGACTATTTCACCCGGCGCTATGCGAACGAGTGGGGCGAGGCCATCAATTTCGACGGCGAGAACGCCGGACCGGTGCGCGAATTCGTCTGCTCAAACGCGGCTTACTGGGTGGAGGAGTTCCATATGGACGGTTTGCGGCTTGATGCGACACAACAGATTTTCGACGCGTCACCCGAGCACGTGATTAAAGAGCTGTGCGGCTGCGTCCGCAAGGCGGCCCCGAACCGCCGCACGTACGTCGTTTCGGAAAATGAGTGCCAACACGCAATCCTGGTCCGGGATGTGAAGCAGGGCGGGTACGGCCTCGACGCCATCTGGAACGACGACTGGCACCACATCGCCGCGATTGCGGCATCGGGCCATAGTGAGGCGTATTATTCGGATTTCAAAGGATCGGCCCAGGAATTCGTTTCAGCCGCAAAGCGCGGTTTTATTTACCAGGGCCAGCGTTCGGGGTGGCAGAAACAGTCACGAGGTACGGGGACCAAAGGGTTGATGCCCGAACAGTTCGTGATCTGCCTGCAGAATCACGATCAGGTCGCCAACTCGCTTCTCGGCAAACGCGTTCACCAGGTTGCCTCAGCAGGCCGGCTGCGAGCACTTACAGCTTTGCTGCTCCTTGGCCCGTCGACCCCGATGCTCTTTCAGGGCCAGGAATTCGCGGCATCCGCCCCGTTCCTGTACTTTGCGGATCATAAGCCTGACCTTGCGCCCCTGGTGGCGGAGGGGCGCAAAGGCTTTCTTTCGCAGTTTCCGTCAGTCGCGCACAAGGAAAGCGTAGCGCACCTGATTGAGCCGCACTCGAAGGAGAGTTTTCAGCGCTGCAAACTCGATTGGTCGGAGAAGGAAAAGAACCGCGCCATTTACCTGCTCCATGCCGATCTGATTAAGCTGCGACGGGAGGACCCGGTTTTTTCGCGGCCGCAACCTGGCGGGGTGGACGGGGCGGTGCTGGCTCCCGAATGTTTCGTCCTTCGCTTTTTCTCTGAAGAACCCGGAGACCGCCTCATGTTAGTCAATCTCGGGCCGGATCTCCTCGAGGCCGCCCTGTCTGAACCACTGGTCGCGGCACCTGAAGGAAGCCGGTGGCAACTGATATGGTCCAGTGAATCGCCTCGGTACGACGGCTGTGGGACGGCGGATGTAAACACCGAATCGGGATGGCGCATTCCAGGACATTCAGCTGTGGTCCTCGCAGCTGAACCCTTCAATGACGCCGACGGAGAACCCCGGTAGCGCAAGATGGATAAGCTGATCAGGCTGCTCGACCTCAGGGGCGCACGCGGAGCCCAAGCCCGGAAAGTCCTCCAGCGCGAATGGCTCACCACGAACGGCCTGGGCGGGTATGCCTCGGGCACCATTTCAGGCAGTGTCACGTGGCGCTACCACGGGCTGCTTATTTCCGCCCTGCCGGGACCGTTCGGAAGAATGGTCATGCTCAACCACCTGGCGGAGTACATTCGACTGCCCGACGGAAGGGTGCTGCAATTCGGAGGTGCCGAGTCCAGTGAGCCGGATGATGCGTCCGCAACGTCCAATTCCCTCGCCGAGTTTCGCCTGGAGAACGGCCTGCCCGTCTGGCAATATCAAATCGACGGAGTTGTCCTGGAGAAACACATTCTTTTCCTGTACGGCCAAAACACAGTTCACATCAATTACCGCCTGCTTTCCGGGCAACAGGAGATCCAACTGGAAGTGCATCCATCGATACACTTTCGGGGACATGATCAAGCCGTCGACGCCAAATCGCCGCAGGGTTACCGGCTGAGCGTCGACGGCGATCGCTACGAAGTGAGTTGCCCGGACATTTTGCCAAAACTCCGCATGGTTCTAAACGGAGACCGTGGAGCCTTAACGTACGACGGAGGCACCCGGCGGGAAATTTATTATCCGAAAGAAGCCGAGCGAGGGGGCCCGGCTCGCGGATGGCTTTGGAGCCCGGGTTACTTTTCGGTGGCCTTGCACCCGCGCCGTGATGCCACTCTGATTGCGTCGACCGAGTGGTGGGGAACCATGCTTGCGCTAACGCCCGAGGAGGCTGTGGGCTTTTACCATACCCGCCATCGCCGCCTCATTTGCTGTGCGGCGCCGGCGGCACAGCTATCCCCGGGAGCCGATCTGGTACTAGCCGCCGATCAATTCATCATCAATCCGGCCGGACGCATCCAGGATTCAGCTCGAGCCCATGCGGCTGGCGACGATATCCGAACGGTCATCGCCGGATATCACTGGTTCACGGATTGGGGGCGCGACACCATGATCAGCCTGGAAGGCCTCACGCTGACCACAGGCCGTTTCACTGAAGCCGGTTGGATCCTGAGGACTTTCGCCCATTACATTCGCAAGGGACTCCTTCCGAATCTTTTTCCAGAAGGAAAAAGCGAAGGACTTTACCACACAGCGGATGCCACGCTTTGGTTTTTTCACGCGCTGAGCCGGTATGTGGACCTCACCGGCGATCGAGGAACGTTGCGCCTGATCCTTCCGAAACTGGTGGACATTGTCGAAAAACACCTTCGCGGAACGGACTTTGGGATTAGGGTCGATCCACGAGACGGCCTGCTGACCCAGGGTGCGCCCGGGTATCAACTGACGTGGATGGATGCAAAGGTGGATGATTGGGTGGTGACGCCGCGACGGGGCAAAGCGGTGGAGATAAACGGCCTTTGGTATAATGCGCTTCGGCTTCTGGAGAACTGGCTGAGGCAGGAGAAGACCGAGGCGGCAGCCAAACCCATTGCGGAGCATGCCCAGCGCGCGCGGGATTCGTTCAACGCGCGGTTTTGGTACAAAGAAGGAGGCTACCTTTACGATGTGATCGATTCGGAAGCGGGCGATGATATTTCATGCAGGCCAAACCAGTTGTTATCCTTCTCATTACAGTTTCCCATCCTCGAGGAGAAGCGTTGGCAATCGGTCCTGGAGGTGGTGCAGGAACGCCTGGTCACGCCTTTAGGGCTGCGGTCCCTCAGCCGTCAAAGCCCCGACTACAAATCGAAGTACTTTGGAGACCTGCGCGCGCGGGACGCGGCGTACCACCAGGGCACGGTTTGGGCATGGCTCATTGGGCCCTTTATTGACGCCTGGTTGAAAGTCCATCCGGAAGACAAAGCGGGCGCTCGGACGTTCCTGCAAAGTTTCATTCCACATCTGGACGAGGGTTGCATTGGGTCGATTAACGAAATTTTCGATGCCGAGCCGCCGTTCACACCGCGAGGTTGTATCGCGCAGGCCTGGAGTGTAGCCGAAGTGCTCAGGACCTGGGTGAAAACAGCGCCGTGACTTGCTCAAATCGGCTCGAGCACCGCGACCGGCAAGGTGGACAGCAGCGTGGCGATGGGAATCAACCGATCCGGCCCGACTGAAATGACCTGTTGGGTCAGGACGTCGCGAAACCGGGCGCCGGGTTCAGCAACGGCAACGGGCAGAGCGGTTTGCTGCCAAACATCAGGTTCGAGGGCCGCACGCTGTGCTCCCCGCCCCAGGCTCATCATCAGTCTCGCGGCCACGGCGATGACGCACTCATTCGCGCCGCGGCGGGCAAACGCGCAAATATGTTCCTGCTTCCCGCCGGTTGCCGAGAGCGGAGCATACTCGCCGGACTCAAACAAATCCCGACGCCGCGCCCGCAAATCCAGGACGCGCCAAATGGTGTAGAGTTTAATTTGCCCGGTTTGATAATTCTTCAGCAAGGATTTGACCAGGGACACGCATTCACCAGAATCGCCGGCCTTCTGCTGAAGTTCGGTCAGCAACGCGCGGCGCGTATCGTAATTAACCGGCCGCCGGTTATCTGGATCCACAAGGCTATAGTCCCATAACTCCGTTCCCTGGTAGAAATCAGGCACTCCCGGAGAGGTCAGCTTAAGAACGACCTGGGCTAAAGAATTGAACACGCCGAACACGGCGATGTTTCTGTGAAAGAGCATGAAATCATCGAGGAACGTGTTCGAAGGCGAATGTTTCAGAATTTGTTGAACGAACAAGTGTGTGGCGTTCTCGTACGGAGCATTGGGCTGAGTCCAGGAAGTGTGGGCTTTCGATTCACGAAGGGCCTTGAGCATGTATTGGGAAATTCTATCGAGAAAACCCTCGGCACCAGGATTGTTTTCCGCTTCGCTGGTCCACGCGCCGATCAATGTTTGGTAGAGAAAATATTCGTCGTTTGGACTGGGAGCGGGTTGGCCATCAACAAAGCTTTTTTGGTCTGAGTTCAAGCGGCTCCACTTGAGGACGGCCTGGCGCCATTCGCCGGGGATTTCGGACAGGACATTAATGCGCGCACGCATGTCCTCACCCCGCTTGGTGTCGTGAGTAGCGGTGGCGAGGAGGCTGTGTGTCCAGTATTGGGCACGTCTTTGGTTGCTTGTGTGGAAGGCGTGAAGATCTGTTCCAAACTGGTCGGGAGCGCCGCCAACCTCGTTGAGGCTGATAAGCCTGTTGTAGTTGTAAAAGGCGGTGTCTTCAAGGCCTTTGGCCATAACGGGACCGGTCAACTGTTGAAATCTCATTACGAATTGCCGGCATGCGCGGATCCCGTTTTCATCCAGGTCTGCCGGATGCTTCAGAAACAGAAGGTCTCTGATGAAGCCAAGAATCTCCGTGTCGGCGGCAGGATCCTGGTAAATTGCGATTTTGAAGGCCTCGTCGATTACAGCGGCGTCCTGCGCGGACGGGGACTCACTCGTTTCGGTTGTGTAGGTCCGGTAGACCGGGAAAGTGGCAATCAGCGTCGCCAGGGCGCGGCGTAATTCGCTGGGGCTAAAATCCTGCCCATACCGGGTGTGAGCACAGAGAGAGCGCAACTGCCGAGCCAGGCGGCGAAGGTCCCCAAGCATACTGGTCTGGAGAATCTTCAACTTGGCTTCAAACACCAGCGTCGGAAAGTCAGATTTAGCGCCGCTAAATTCGAAGTATAAATCGTCCAGAGCCTGCCGGTTTGCGCCATTGACGAAAAGCCCGTTAAGCAGATTCAGGAAATCATAGCCGGTAGTGCCGGCAATCGGCCAATCCTGCGGCAAAGGCTCCGACCCGGTCAGTATCTTTTCGGCAACGATGTACAACGCCCCGCGGTCGGCACTCGGAACGTGCGCATTCGGATCTGCCTCGAACTCGTCTTCGGGCGATAGAGTATCATCCTGAGAGTGAAAGGACTCTTGAAGAGCGACAAAATACTTCTTTGGATCCCAGAGCCCGTCAGGATGGTCCACGCGGAGGCCGGTGATTTTGCCTTGCCGCGCCAAGCGTAGCACGAGTCTGTGCGTGGCTTCAAAAACTTCGGGCGACTCCATTCGCAGCGCGACAAGGTCAGTGACATCAAAGAATCGCCGGTAATTGGTGTTTTCATTGCCCAATCGCCACCAGGCGAGCCGGTAATGTTGCTGTTGAATCAGGGCGTGCAGCGCATTGAATGACTCAGGGTCGCCGACCGTTCCGTTAAAGCGCTTGAGAGCGCGCTTCAACGACGGCCAAATCCTGGGCCGATCCCGGGGTGGGGCGACAACCTGAAACACCTTGCCCGTGGGTTCTGCTTCGAATCTCCCGTGGCGCGAGTTTAGCTGGAGAGCCATTTCACCCAGCGCATTCAACTCTTCCAGGGACTCGGTTTCGCGCGCGGCCTGTCGGCACATCTCGAGGAGTTCCTGTTGAACCGATGCCCTGGATTGAGGCGATAACGGAAAGACGTGTCCGGCGCAGGCCAATGCCAGCATGCCGCCATCAAAGATCAGGCGCAGTTTCCCGCTCTCTAATACTCTCCAATAAGGTTCTTCCAGAATAGGAAGCAACACCTTTGGCACCGAATCGCTTTCGTTGGATTCCCAGTCAATGTCGAACCAGGACGCGGAGGAGGAGTCGGGGCCATTCTCCAGGACATCGCGCCACCACGGGTTATGCAAGCTGGCGCTCATGTGATTAGGCACAATGTCCAACAGCAACCCGAACCCGGCTTTCCGCAGGTATGCGGACCAGCGCTCGAACTCCTCGAACCCGCCCGCTTGAGGGTTGATTTCGGCGCAATCGCACACGTCATAGCCGTGAGTGCTTTCGGGACGCGCGGTGAGGATCGGAGAAGCGTAACAGTCCGTAACGCCCAACTGGCGCAGGTAGTCAACGATGGTGAGAGCCTCGGCGAACGTGAAACTTGAGTTGAGTTGGAGACGGTACGTGCTGCCGGGGATGCGTGCCCAGCGTGGATGATTCTCGGCTGCGATCTGCAACTCCTTCATAACATCTGCTGTGCCAGGCTGGTTGCCGGGGCCAGGTCGGCACTCAAGCCGCCATTTTCACGGATGGCTCGACTGGCGGCGGATCCGGCAAGGCGAAGCCCAAGGTACGGCCTAACTCCAAAAATGCTTTTTGCCGAGCCAGGGCCGCTTCGTCGGCAGCGGCCTGGGGCGATGATGGCGCGCCCTCCCGGTTGAACCATTCCCAATACGTGTTTTGAACACGCCACAGGTTCAGCCCAAGAGGCAGCGGCAGGACAAGCCGGGCGAACTGGTCAAAGGCAGTGATGCGATGAAGATCGGCGGGATTTTCGATCAGTTGTTGCATCATCCGTTCAAGCCGGGTTCTAATGACAAAACTGAGGTTGGGATCGAGGACACGATTGTAACGAGATTGGGCTTCCTGGAAGAGATGCCGTAGTTGATCAATGTCGATAGGATCTGCCTCGACCAGGCGTCGGATATCGCCGTGCAACACGTATTCACGGGCGGTTTCCAGCGCCTGCGGCAAGGGAGCGCCCATGTTCTGGAGGAAATTCATGAGCCCCGTATACCGCTCGGTGATCAGGCGGAACCGGCTTTCCAGATCCTCTCGGGTCGAGGCCAGGATTTCGTTTAGAATTCGGCGCTGCTCGTCTTTGAACAAAGATTTGAGCGAGCACGGCGTGCCGCCGAAGTGGCGGTCGAGAAGCCGAATGGTCTCCGGGTAATCGGCGGCATCGAACGCCTTTTTGACATCCTGGAACATGGCATCATAAGCCTCGTTGGAGTCAAACCGCCTCACCGCCCCAGTCAGGTTGTGTTCGCCAAGGTACAGCACTCCGTAAGACAAGACCTCAGACTCGTGGGTGATCTCGGAGAGAATGCGCGTGCGTCCAACGGCAAGCCGGGTCTTGCCTGCGGTTAGGATTTGTCGTTCTTCATCCTCGAAGCTGAACGAGAAGATGCGCGTTTTCTGGCCATATTGCTGAAAGAGCAGACTGATGGCGTAATGGGCCTCGGCTTCGGGCCAGTGAATCATGGCCGGTTTGACAAACTTCTCGTAAATCGACCGGCCGTCGCGGTTTTCCGGGATATTGCTCTTGGCCTTTTCAAAATGCGTTAGAAACTCCGGTTCGAGGTCTTTTCCGAAAACCTCTTGGGCCAACTGCAAAGCCCGGGCGGCATATTGCACGACCTGCACGCTTTCGATGCCGGAAATTTCATCAAAGAACCAGCCGCAGCTGGTGTACATCAGCATGGCGTGACGCTGGAGCTCCAGGAGTTTCAAGCAGAGGACCTTTTCCTCCTCCTTGAGGGGTCGAGAGGCATGGGCCTCAAAGAACCTGTTCGTGCTCTCCTGAGAACGATCGAGGATCACGTCGATATACCCGTCCCGGGCCGCCCAGGGATCGCGCAGGAACTCCTTTCCTTTGGATTCAAAGAGCGGCGCCAATTGGTCTCGCAGCCAATCCAGGGATTCGCGCAAAGGGGCGCGCCAGCCCTGGTTCCATCCCGGCCGGCCTCCGCTATTGCAACCGCAATCCCGCATCCAACGGCCAACGCCATGGACACAACTCCAGGCGCTTTTTTCGTGGATTTGAGCTTCGTGGGTCGGAGGGTGCGTTTCGAGATACTGTCCGTAATTGGTCAGACGCGCCAGGTTGGTCGATTCAATATGGTGGAGAGCATACGCAAGGGCCATCTCGCCGTGCTTGTGATGGTGCCCGTAGGACTCGCCATCGGTCGCGATGTGCACCAGTTGATCCCATTCACGCCGGTCATCAAACGCGCTCGTGAGACGATTGGCCAGGGCTTCCCCGCTGATCAGCAAACCTTCAAAAGCGATGGCACGTGAAACCGGACCGTCGTAGAAAAACGCCGTGATGGACTTTCCGGACGGCAGGCGGATGAGGTAAGGGCGGGTTGGGTCGATCTGGCCGCCGTTGACATCCCGCGAATTGCGCTTGCCAATTTCCTTCACGCGGCTCGCCTGGTACGGCGAGAGAATTGTGAAGCGGATTCCCAACTCGGCCAGGGTTTCCAGGGTGGGAGTATCGGCAGCGGTTTCGGAAAGCCACATGCCCTCGGGATCACGCCCAAAACGGGATTGGAAATCCTTGATGCCCCAAAGGACCTGTGTATGCCTGTCCCGGGGATTGGCCAGAGGGAGGATCATGTGGTTGTAGACCTGGGCAATAGCGGAGCCGTGGCCCCCAAAGCGTTCACGGCTGAGCTTGTCGGCATTGACAATCGCTTCGTGAATATCGGGCATTTTGTCCTTCATCCACGACAAAAGGGTCGGACCAAAGTTAAAGCTGATCTTGGAATAGTTGTTGGTGATTTGCTGGATTCTGGTGGATCCGTCGAGGATGCGCGCGGTCGCGTTCGGAGCGTAGCACTCCATCGTGATGCGCTCATTCCAATCATGATAAGGCGACGCCGAATCCTGGACTTCGACCGATTCCAGCCAGGGATTCTCTCGCGGCGGTTGGTAAAAGTGGCCGTGGATGCAGATAAATTTTTCCATGTGAGTCGCGGCTGGCCCGGGATCCTTCATCGGATACGAGCCGCCCGCGGGCTTCACGCAGGCAGAGTTCCTGGGCCGTGGTGACGTTCGCTGGATGGCCGGGGGGAGTAAATGGGGTGTTCTGGGGGCGTCAACTCCTTGGCGCACCTGAAGCAACGAAACCCTCAAGCACAACAGCGATCCGGTCGATTTGATCCTGTCCAAAAGCCCCTTTGAACACCAGGTCAGCGTGTCTTTTCTGGGGCTGCACAAACTGGCGGTGCATCGGCTGAACACTGGAGCGGAACTGCAGGCGCACCGACTCGGCCGAACGTCCGCGATTGGCCAAGTCCCTGGCAAGGCGCCGGGCCAGGCGCACCGAGTTGGAAGCCTCAAGAAAGATACTCAACGAGAGCAGGCGCCGGATCGAAGGCCGACGCAAAACCCACAGCCCCTCAAGCAGGATGATCCGCGCGGGGCGGATGCGCTTGGACGCGGGCAGGCGCGAGTGGGTCTTAAAATCGTAACGCGGGCAGCGGGCTGGCAACCGGCGGGCGAGTGTCCTGAGGACCCCTTCGAGTGCAGGCCAGTCGATGGCGCGTGGGTGGTCGAAATTGATTGTAGCGCGCCTTGCGGTGGAGAGATGCGAACGATCGCGATAGAAATCATCGAGGCAGATGTTCAGTGCGTTCGGATGGAATCGCCGTTTGAGTTGTTCGGCCAGCCACGACTTTCCCGAGCCGCTTCCACCGGCGATGCCGACCAGGATAGGGGCTGCTTGCCGCGGGCCGCGCGGTCGCATCCGTAGCTTGGTTATTTCAGGAGACTCAGGCCGGTGAATCCGTCGTGACATTTTGGATTAATCGCATTGAGCCGGAAGAAACCGGGCGAGAATCGCTGCCGGCAAAAAGAGCATACCGGCGTAAAGCAGGGCAGCGCGGTGATCGCCAACGGTAGAGAACAGGCCGAAGAAAACGGTGCCCAAGGCGGCGGTAATGCGGCCGATGTTGTATGAAAACCCGGCCCCCGTTGTGCGCAAGAGCGTCGGAAAAAGGGGCGGCAGATACATGGTAAAGAGACCGAAAGCGCCCTGGCAGAAACCGATGAAGGGAAACCAGGCAAAAAGAGAGTGGTGGTCGCGCGGTACGCAATAAGCGCCAAACATCGCGACCCAGTAGGCAAGGAACAGAACGACAATCGCGCGCCGGTACCCGACCTTTCGCGCGAGCCACGCGGCGAAAAAATTTCCCAGGATCGAAAACGCCATGACCACATACATGGCGTTGCTCGCAAGCCTGTTCTTCTGTTCCGGGGTCCACCCAATCACGTCCGGAAGATTGCGCAGGTGCTGCTGGTGCCAGAACATGAAAGCCCAGTGAGCGGTCAGGGAAACCGCGCAAACAAGAGTGATCCACATCGTAATCGCTCTGGTTTCACCTGAGAACAGGTCCCGCAGCACAGGCTCTCTAGCTTCCACGTGGCGTTTGGCTTTCTGCCATTCCTCGGTTTCTGGAACGGCACGACGGATCCAAAAGACCAGTAATGCCGGAACGACTCCAACGAGGAAAACAAAACGCGGTGGAGCCGCCGCCAAAAGAAAATTCGCCAGCCCGGCGCCGAGGACCCCGACGTTCACCCCGGTCTGCAGAACTGCGGCAATCCAGGGGCGCCACTGTCGGGGCCAGCTTTCGGACAACAAAGACGCCCCGACCGCCCATTCGCCGCCGATTCCCAACGCAGCAAGAAACCTGAAAATCATCAGCTGCCACCAGGCATGGGCAAAGAAAGACAATCCTGTAAATGCCGCGTAAGTCAGGATCGTAAGACTCAGAGCGCGAGCGCGGCCGAGCCGGTCGCCGACCCGGCCGAAGAATCCGCCCCCGAGGGCCCAGCCCAGAAGAAAAGCGCCCTGAATAATGGAGCCAAACCGTCCAACCCGCGGGTCGGTGCTCGATGCGGCGCCGATGAGTTGGGCCACAAACGGGGAAGCCACCAGGGTATAGAGGTGCATGTCCAACCCGTCGAAGGTCCAGCCGAGCCAGGCTGCAATACCGGAGCGCCACTGGTCAGCAGAAAGGCGGAAGGTCTGCGGCGGAGCAGTCGGAGGGGGTTGGAGATTAGTGATGGCCATGCTGGTGGTTGCATGGTGCTCAACGCCCAAACCGATGCCAGTCTAAAGTGCGGATGGGTCGGAGCCAGCGCTCAAATGCCCGAGGTGGCGGCGGCCTGCAGTTCGTCGGCACTTTCAACCAGCCTGTCATGCGTCTCGTTGGAAGCGCGCGCCCGTAGCGAAGCAGGTTTGAGCGGCAGCGTGCAAGTCACCAAAGTGCCGACTTTTCCAAGCGGGCGGATATCCAAACGGGCGCCAATTGTGTTGGCGCGATAATGCATGATGCGCAATCCCATTCGAGTGCTGTTCGCTGAAGGCGGTGAAAAAGGCAGCCCATCGTTTTTGATCGTGAGCACGAGGCGATCGTCCTCGCATCCGAGGCCTAGGGAGACTTGAGTCGCTTTTCCATGCTTGATTGCGTTGCTCACAGCTTCCTGGGCGATTTTATAGAATTGAAGAGTTGTGTTGTGAGCCAGTGTGGGCGGCTTGCCTTTGACCGTAAGGATACAGTTAGTTTCGAAGAGCCTCTTTACGTTCGCCGCCAGCCCTTTCAGGACTGTGGCCAGGTCGTCCCCTTTCACATCGAGAGAACTGAACTGGCGCGCCAGGTTATGCGTATGCTGAATCACTTCGTGCATTAGCGCGTGAATTTTTGCCGCCTCCTCGACACACGCGTGGGCTTCGGTTGCCAGGCGCCGTTCCAGTCCCTTCATCATCAGCGCCATGCCTGTCAATTTCTGGCCCAGGTCATCGTGAAGGTCAAACCCGATGCGGCGCCGCTCGTTTTCAGCGATTTCCAGCAACTCGTTTTCAAGGCGGGTTCGCTCCTCGATCACCTTCTCCAGCTTGAGGTTTGCGGCCTTAAGATCGGCGGTGCGCCGCTCCACACGTTCTTCGAGCTGTTCGTGGGCGCGGCGAAGTTCTTCCTCAGACCGTGCGCGTGCCCGGCGCGTTTCGGCATCGCGCAACTCGCGTTCGACGGCAGGAACGAGTCGGGCCAGCCGGTCCTTCATGATGTAATCGTGGGCGCCGGCTTTCATCGCCGCGACAGCCGTTTCCTCCTCGATGTAGCCCGAAACGATGATGAACGGCACATCCATGTTGTGCCGTTTCAGCAGTTCCAGAGCCCCTGGCGCGCTGAAGCGCGGCATGGCGTGATCGCACAGGATCAAATCCCAGGGATGTTGTCGAAGCGCTTCATCCATCCCATCCGCGGTGTCCACGCGCACCCACGTTAAGGCGAAGCCGCCCTTTTCGAGGGCGCGCGCCAGCAGTTGAGCGTCCAACGCGGAATCCTCAACGATGAGAACGCGTAGCGAGCGGCGTACCGTCGCATGCACAGCCTGGTTTTCACGTGCGCTCATAACATCCAGCACCTTACTTTCGAATCGTTCGTTCTTCGCAATGTGGTGCCTACCCCAATTTCCCCTGTGATATGGCCCCGCGGTTCCAAATTTGTGCCATAGAAACCTAAATGTTAATGGGGTCCAACCCGTAGATCGGTTTGGCTCACAGGTCCTTGAGGATAGCCCGCCAACGAGCCCACGATTCGGTCCTGGCTTTCTTGTTATCGGCGGTTGCGTCGGGAGCTTCACCGGCCCGCATGAAGCCATGACCGGCTCCTTCATAGGTGACCGGCTCATAGGTTTTGCCGGCCTTCTTCATTCGTTCTGAAGTTTTCTCCACCGTGGAAGTAATCCGCGCGTCGTTGCTGGCATAGAACCCATATACAGGACAGTTAATCCTGGAAATCTCGTCGTCGCTCGCGGGAGGGATTCCGTAAAAAACGAGCGCGGCTTTCAGGTCTTTGTTGTGGGTCGCGTACCGGAAGGACTCGCCTCCCCCCCAACAAAATCCGGCGACCACTAGTTTCCCATTACAGGCCGGCAGCCCTTTGACATAGCCGGCCACGGCGTCGAGATCGGCGGTGATTTGATCCTTGGGCAACGAACTGATGGCCTTGCGTACGGCATCGCCACCGCCCAACTCGGCCGTGCCGCCGCCGTTCGGGGCGGCGCCAGAGAGCAAGTCGGGTGCAATTGCGATGTAACCCGCCTCCGCCAATTGGTCTGTAACTCCCCGCACCCAGTCGGTCAGGCCAAAAATCTCATGAATAACAATTACGGCGGTCGCCTTTTCCTTCACCTCCGGGTAGGCAATGAAGCAATTAACATCCCGATTGCCGTTTTTGACCTTCACCCACTCCATGTGGCGAGGTGATTTTTCGAGGCGCGTTTTGGCCCAATCCTGGGCTGAGGCTGATGCAATTCCCAGAACGGTCCCCAGAACATACGTCATGAACATTTTCATTGGTTTCGAACAGTATAGCGCAGCCTTTGTTTTTGATAAAGAGCCACGCCAGAGAAGAGGAACGTTCCAGGGCAAAGGGAAGGCGAGCGGCCGTGTTCAGGGGGGGAGCGGTGAAAAGTTCGGGTTTGTGTTTGGGTCTTCAGGTTTCAGTCCTTTGAGGGTTCGCAAAGGATGAAAGGGCATGAGCATTATTTTTGGAATCATGAAGACCGGCTCGCTCCTGGGATTATCCAGCGTGCCGGACACGCGGTATTCGAAGAGTTTGGTGACCGGCCAAAACACGGTCGAGACCAGGGGGCCGACCAGCCACATGTCGCGAAGGAGTTCGGCATCGACCCGCGCATTGAGTTGTCCGTCCAGGTTCACGGTGCCGCGGTACTGCAGTCGCATCCCCGTGGAACGAATATCGAGATCCGAGGTTCGAATAAACCCATTGGTGATGGTGAAGGTCGTGGAAGCCGCGCTGGCCCGGCTGTTGCCCATTCCAGGGACAATTCCATTGAGCACGGGAGAAAAAATTCCGAATAAAGGTATGTCCCACAGGAGCCCGTCTTTCAAATGAGCGTCACCGTACCCAAACACGGTCTGCCAGCTCTCGGTATTGGCCCGGGTGACGGTCAAATCGCCGTTCAGGCGGCCTTCCAGGTGGTTGGTCGAGCTGGACAAATCAGCCATGAGCGACTGCAACAGCACGTTGGTAGCGCTCAGGACGAATTGAAAGTCCGTTCCGGGTGTTTTTGGAAAATCGAAAGCGGCCCATCCGGCGGCAACTCCATGATAAAACTCGGCCTGCACATTGGTCAGGCTGAGGTGGAGTCCGGACCAATGCACGTGGCCGGTGATATGCGGGAGGTTGAATTTCCACCAGTGGAAAGGACCGCCGGCCAGGTCGAAATGCAGATCTGCGCCTTCCTCACCGTGCAACGGGATGGTCCCGTACACACGGCCATTGGGGGGCGTGGCGAACTGGTAGTTCTCGATTGCGCGGACAATGTGCGGACCGATGGCGCGCGCCACGAGCATGGGATCGACGTTGCTCACCCCGTTAGTGAGGTAGATCACCTCGGGTTCCAGGTCGACGACCAAGGCGTCAGCCACAGCGCCGCGATCCGCCACGTCGATATGAGGCTTCAAAAACCTAAGGACGCGATTGGTATAGTCCACCGCGGTTTCAACTCGCGAGATGGAGTCGCCCCGGAATGTGAGGTTCGAAATCAGCAAATGACCTCGCGCGCCGAGGTATTGCGGATCGGAGCCGCGCCCCCAGATCTCGGCTTCGAGCCGGGGCGGTTTGGATAAAACAAAAAGGTCGAAAACTTTTTGGCCGTTTGCCTCCAGAAGCGGCTTCAAAGCCATCGGATCAATCGTGCTGGAAACCCTCGAATAAAACGCCGAAGACACTTCGTCCGAAAACAACTCGGCGCTTAACAGGCCTTCCGGCCGGGTAAGGACCAGGTCAGGCAACCGCCAGGATAGGTTGGAGTAAACGAAATGCGAATGAGCGCTGGAGACATAAATTTGCTGCTGGTAACTGGCGCCCTGCTCGAAATCAACTTCGCCGCGCAACAGCAAGGTAGGCTGCACCTCCGCACGCCAGTCGGGGTGAGAATTAGTCCATGGTGGAAGGGTGCAGGCCAATTCTGTCGCAAGGCGAGGCGGCTTTGGCCAGGAGAAGCGGTTTAACCAGGTTCGCGCGGAGTCCGGCAGGTAAGGCGCGCCCCGATGCGGATCCACATCGGAAAGCAATTCGAGGCGGGTGGCGCGGGTCGCAACGTCAATCCCTCCATGCGCCTGGAGGTGGCCGTCGAAAAGAGTGGCGTCGAAATTAGTAATGGCCAGCCGAGGCGCAAGCCAATCACCGGCGCAGGAAATAAACTCTGCGGCCAGCCTGGGAGAAGCGAGATTTGAAAGGCTGCAATTCCAACCGAGCTGGTAGGGTTGGAGATTTGTCCACCAGGCCAGGGATGGATCCGGAGCAGGGTCAGTGGCCGCGGCGGTGAGCAGCATGCAGCGCAACTGAAAATCTGAAGCACTGGCCCAGGAAGTTTGGATAAAAGAACAGGACAGATTGCCTTGCCCGGACAGGGGGATCGGATTGGTAATAGCATGAGTCCAGGTTGCGGTAAAGGTGGCGTTGGTTCCATTGGCCCAGGGAGTTTGAACCTGGGCGGCGGAGAGCTTGATCTCGGCATTGACGATGTTCACCTGTTGGTCGGCCTGAGACAAACGAAGGACCATCGATAGATTGGTCACCGCGGCCCAGGGGGTTTGGGCACCGGCGGACTCCAGGCTCAGGTCGGCGCGCGAAACCCCGTTGCTATCGGCGGATTGCAAACGGGCAAAGAAATGGCCGTCCGCGACATTGCCCCAGGGCGTTTGGGCGCCCGGCGCGGAAACGGAGAGCAGGACATTAAAGGTGTGGAGGTCCCGGGCATCACCGCGGATATTAATGCGCAAATCGGGAGGAGCCGAAAAACGAATTCGCTCGAGAGTATCGGCCAGGCTGTTAATCCGACTCTGCCAAAGCCTGGCGGGATTGGAAGCGGGCTGCACACGGTGAAACACATCCCAGTCAGGCACGGAGGAGGCGTTGGTCACCGTGCCCGATACCTGAAGGCGCGCGCCGTTGAAATCAGCCCGAAAATTATCGAGCATCCATTGGTCGCCGGGAAGGAAACGGAGGTCGGTTTGAATATGGGTCAGGCTAAGTTCGTGGGATTGGTTTGAGCCTGTAAAAGGCCACGAAATGCGGCCTTGCCGCAGCATGAGGGAATCCACCTGGAGACGGCGCTGAGCAAGGGCTTTCCAGTTCAGGCGCACGTGCATCGCCTCGACTGAAAGGTGAGGAGTGCCTTCGGCGAAGGAGGGCCAAAAGTGGACGTTTTCGGCGATGATTCCCTGGTACCAACTCAGCCGAAGGCGTGAGAAGCGTATGTCGAGGCCGTGTTCCTTGAGTTTGTCCAGCAGCGGACGTTTGACAAACTCTGGCAAGCCCACCTGGTTTAGGTAAATGATCGAGCCGAGAATGAGCAGCACCAGGAACCAAACCGCGATTCGGAATCGCCGGAAGTAGATCCGGCAAATCCGCCAGAACCGCCGTTTTTGCGCTGCGCACATGTGACTCAGCGCGCAGCGCTCAGCGGGAAATACGAGTCAAGATCGCGGACCAGTGCCCAGGGAAACTCCATAATCCATGGTTGCCCGTCCAGTGCCACCGCGGCGTAGATGTTGCCCGAAGGAGCCGAGCCTCCGAGTTTCAGCTCGAACTTTGAGCCGTCCTTCAGGTCGAAAATCAACCGGGCGGCGTCAGAGCCAAGTCCAAATCCCGCCAGGGCGCTTTCACCGCGGTCCACCCAGCAAATAGCCGAAGTTTGCAGTACGCCCCGAACGGTTTCCTCGACGGCACCGTCGTTGATGATTCCCTGTGAACCCGGTGCGAAAGTCCAACTGACCGGGCCTTTATGAATCATCCGGCAGATCCGGCTTCCATGGACAAGGGTCAAACCGGCAACATCCGAAACGTCAAAATGGCAAAGGCTCCTGTCGCGCAATTGCCAGCTTGCGACCGGCAATCGGGCGAAATCGTTGGTCGAAATGGCGTAGACGAAACTCTCGTCTGTGCGTTTGACATAAATCGCGTCCTGCAGGTTTGTGCCACGTCCGAAATCGAGCTCGACCAAGCTTGCATTGGTGGTTGTGCCCGCAGTCTTAATCCGCATCCGGTATAAAGGTGGAGAGAGCCCGTAGTCCGGCAAGTCTGCGGCGTTTACCACGTCATTGACGAACCTCAGGATTTCCAGATTGGTCAGCGCGGAAAAGAACTGCGGAACAAGATTGGAATCAGCAACAGAATCACCAGGAAGAAGGCGCCATGAGCCGTCCGTTTGACGCTGGGCGGAGGAATTGTTTGTCCCGTTGACGAACTCAACCGACTCGACAGCGCTGGTAAGCTCGAGCAGGTGAGGATCGCGAAAATCATTGAGGATAGAACACCAGGGGAGCAAGAGGTCCTTGTCGACAGTGATCGCGCCCGACTGGGCTGCCCGGTGCGCAAAAATCGCGGAGACATTGTTGCTTGGGCAACGTCCAAATTGCAGCAACTCGAGATTGTTGGTGCCGTTGCTGAAGCCGAGTTCGAGTTGAGCGGGCGCGAGGTCCAGGGGTTCAAAGTCAAGTTTGGGGTCATCAGAAACAAATTTGCGGACTTTTAGTTTGCGCAACTTGGAGAGGGCATCCTCGACGCGGGTGTTATTGGCGCGGGCATCCAGGGGCCAAACCATGCGCCACAACCGGTTTGTGGGGTCGCGTTGAAGCACGAAAGCGGACGATGAGGCGGGTAAGCCAGGCCGCGCCGGGTCGCCCTTGGCATTGTTGGTGACTCCGATGCGATCGAAGGCAAATGTGCTGAAGTTAATCAGCGAAGTATCGCGCCAATCGTCCGCCGATTGCGGCAAGAGCTTGAGTAATTCGGAATCCACCACGTACGCGCCGAGGTCGCCTTCGATTTGTAAATATACCTGGTCACCGGGATTGGTCAGAGCGCCCAGGCGGACGCGGGGGCAATAGTCGCCCTGTTGGATGACGAAAGTGGCCAGTGGCGCGGCGAATCCAAATTCCTCGTCGGCGTTGGAGTGATGGCGCAACTCGGTCACATTCAGATACGGTGCCGGGCGGAGGTTCTGCAGGAAGGCCAGCAGATTGGTGACCTTTTCGGTCTGCGCAGCATAACTCAGCGGTTGAGTCAGTTGCCAGGCGCCGTTTGTGCGGTCCACTCGGATTTGCAATTGAACCGGCCCGGAAGGCCTGATGAGTATCGAAGTGACCGCGTCAGCGCGCAATTCGGGAAAGACTTTGTTGGGCGGCTTTGAAGCGGACTTCAGGTTTCGTTCGAGAAAGTAGATGAAGGCAAACAGCGCGCCCGCAACCATGAGCCACACCAGTGTTTTTCGGATGCTCATGGGCGGGAATCGACGGGTTGGCAATTCGCCACTGTGGCGTTCGGGGGATGGTGAGATGGGATGTCAGCCTGCATCCGGCTAACTGCGGCGGCGCAGCCAGACAATACCGCCCAGCAGAAGGACGGCCCCGGGCATGCCTGCGAGCAGAACCCATTCGGCGCCTTGGAGCTGAGAATTCGTCATCACCAGTCGATATTCAGTCACATTCTGGGGACCGATGCCTTCGACGAGTGTCGGCCGATCCAGCAGCCAGTTGGCTGCCATGTTGGCAAATTCCCGGTTCGCAGCGGATTCAATTTGGTGGTTCGCAAGGAATATGGAATCACCCGCCACCACCATTCGCATCGATCCGCGCTCCGTAACCACCCCTTTGACACCGCCTTTTTCGACCGCAACCATCAGCGGGTAGGCGTGGCGTCCGCTGTGTTCGTCGCCGCGCACATACGATCGAGGTCCCGTAAACGCCACCTCTTCGACGCTGGCCGCATCCGCGCCCGAAGGCCGAGAGCGCACTTTTGCAATGGATCGGGGCAAAATCATGTGGAGTCGCAACTCATTGCCGGCAAGTGCGCTGACGAGCGGGTGGTTCGAGAAGGTTGCAACGATCACGTCCTGTTCGCCGGCATGGTTCTCCGGATCGGTGATGATGTTCGGGGTTACATTAACTCCCCACTTGGTCAGAACCCGCTCCAACCCGGTGTCGCCGCGCTCGATAGACAAAACGTTGAACAGGGCCAACAAATGGCCGCCCTGGGCCAGGTACTGGTCAATCATTTCCAACTCGGCGTCTTCGAACCGTGTCAGAGGACCGGGGATGATCAAGAGGTTGCAATCCGCCAGTGGCGGATGGTTTGTGTCCATCAACGAAACGGTCTCCAGCTGGATATAATTTTCCGTCTGCAGCACGTCTGCAAATTTCTTATAGCCCATGCTCTCGTCTTCGCTGTCGATTCGATGCTCGCCATGGCCAGCCAGGACAAAGGCCCGGAGAGGCTTGGGGGTGGTTACCGCCACCAACGCGGCGGTAAAAGCCCGTTCCCCTTCAAACAAAGTCGGCTTGCGAGTGAATTCCACTCTATTCTCAACCAACGCCTGCTTGGTGGCGTACTTTACCAGTTCATCTCCATCGATGACCTTTCTGCGCTTTTCTCCGCCGTCGAAAATAATAAGGTTTTTGGCACTGCGCAGCGCCAGGAACGTATAATTTGTGCGCAGCAACTGGGCGGCTCCCGGATCCCGGCGGTAATCCACCACCCTAAGGCTGATTCTCGGATTGGCGTTCTGATACTCTCCCAGGAGTTCGGCGATCGTGGCATAAAAAGGGTCTTCCCGGTCGTAGTACAAAGTCACCTGGACTGAATTGGTCAGCGAGCGCAAGAGGTTCCGGGTGCGCGGGAAGAGTTTGACTTTGCTTTGGGTGCTGACGTGAAGCCGCACGAAATGGCGGCGGCTGAGGTAATTGACCATCAGGACAATGCCAAATACAACCGTGATGATGAAAGCGACATTGAGCGCAATCACCCATTTGCGGGTGGGTGAAAAGCTCGGCCCGATATCGGGGTCAGGTGCCATGACTATTTCCAACGCCGGCTTTCGACGATTCGCAGTGTCACAAAAAGAAAAAACAAAGTGAGGCTGAGATAAAGAACGACCGCGCGGGTATCGATGATACCGCGGACGAAGTCGTGCATCTGGTCGAAAAATGCCAGTGAGGCCAGGAACTGATTTTTCCATCCGGTTTGAGCGGCGACCCGGTCTGCCAGGAACCCAACGCAGAAGATGAACCCGCCCGAAAGCAGGCTAATCATCGCCGCGGCAACCTGGCTCTTGGTCAGCGCCGATGAACAAAGGCCGATGGAGACAAACATCGCGCCCACCAGGATGATTCCAAGAAACGTGCTGCCCATGACGCCCACGTCGAACGCAGACGGATCGTTGGTGAAATGCCGAACCACAAGCAAGCAAGCCAGGAGCGGCACCCAGGCCAGAGTATAAAAAATCAAAGCGGCGGAGAACTTGGCGAGTACCACTTCCAGTTCGCTGACCGGGGCGGTCATTAGCGTCTCGAAGGTTCCGGAGAATTTCTCATGGGCAAACAAACGCATGGTCATGACCGGAGTTGCCAGGAGCAGAATCAGCCAGAAAAACTGGGTGTTGTAAAATATCTCGGTCAGCGGGATGGGCGTCGAGTCCTGCTGCAGTTTCACCATGAGCACAACAAAACTCAAGCCGAGCAGAAAAGTGACGGCGGCGACAATGATGTAGCCGGTCATCGAGAGCAAATAAGCGCCCATTTCGCGGCGGACGAGGGTCAAGTACGCCTGCATCAGGCCTCTTCCTCCTCGGGTGGGCGGGTGAGTTGGACGTAAATGTCTTCCAACGAGTGCCGGTTGCGAGTCAGCTCGCGGAGTCGCCAGCCGCGCTCGCGAGCGAGCGCGAAGATCACAGGCCTCAAATCCAGCCCGTTTTGAGGAGTCAACGCGCACCGGAAGTATTCCCCTTCGCAAGCGGAAACGTCGTAGCGCTCGACTTCCGGCATTTCAGCCCAGCACGCTTTTAATTCATCGATGGGGGCGGCAATTTCGGCCAGGACCTGGCTTTTGCTGCTCATGAAATGCTGGAGGTTTTCGGGAGTATCGGCGGCGAGGATGGTGCCCTGGTAAAGGATCATCATGCGATTGCAGGTCATTTCGGCCTCCGGAAGAATGTGGGTCGAAATCAGCACGGTATGGGTGTTGGCCAGGCCCTTGATGAGCTGGCGCACGGCCCGGATTTGGTTGGGGTCCAACCCAATCGTCGGCTCGTCAAGAATGATCAGTTCCGGCTCGTGCACCAGCGCGTCCGCCAACCCTACGCGCTGGCGGTAGCCTTTCGAAAGCTGGCCGATAATTCGGTGGGACACGTCCGTTAAGCTGCATTGCTCCAGGACCACGTCCACCCGCCCTCGAGATTGCCGGTGACCCAACCCTTTCAGCCGGGCCCTGAACTTCAGATATTCGCGCACCCGCATATCGAAGTAGAGCGGGTTGTTTTCGGGCATGTAACCAATACGCCTGCGGACTTCCTCGGAATGGCGGAAAATGTCCAACCCGCCGATGCGGACGGTGCCGGAGGTCGCCGGAAGATAGCACGCCAGGATTCGCATGGTAGTGCTCTTGCCTGCTCCGTTGGGTCCAAGCAATCCCACAATTTCCCCACGCCCGACCGTGAACGAAATGTTGGAAACTGCCGTGCGGCCAGCGTATCGTTTGGTCAGGTTGGTCACTTCTATCATCATGCCATCGCTCATGGACCGACCCAAAACTTAGTTTAGTGAAACCAGCGACGGGATCGCGAATAAAAACTTCGTGTAACGGCGTTGTGCCGGCTGATTTGCAAAAATCATCTTATTCCCGAAGCGGCACTTCCGCTGCGGCTTGCTGCAATTCAACAAAGGCTCCCAACCGCCTCGGAACCACCACAACCAGGTGCACGGTGTCCCCCTTCTTTTTCCGGCCAAGGACTTCAGCAACTGTGCGCAGGCTGGACGCGCCCTGTCCGTCGATGGATGTTAGAAGATATCCTCTCTCGATTTGCGCCTGGTCCGCGGGGCTGCCTTTTTCTACCTTGTCAATGAGCAAGGCTTCGCCAGCCCGGACGCCCACGCCCGCGGCGGCTTGCGGGCTCACTTCGAGCACGGTTAACCCGAGTCGATGCCGCACCAACTCATCAAAGGAAAGAAGCTTCACCGAAAGTTTTTGCTCGCGCCCGCTGCGGCGAACCAGCAGGTCCGCAGAACGGCTTTCACAGGCCAGGAGGCGGTTGCATTCGATCAAATTGCGCGGGCGGGTCCCATTTACTTCAAGAATCAGGTCATTTTCCTGCAGCCCCGATTTGGCCGCGGGTCCTCCCGGTTGAACCGACAGAACCTCGACAGGATTTGAGCCCGGCTTGAATTGCGCGCCGAACCAGAGAGAGTCCGTGGCTTCCGGTGTGAAGAAGCGCGACAAAGCCGCGGAAACCTGTTTGACCGGAATGGAAAAGCCAACGCCTAGCCCCCGCTGGCCGTCGGTTTCTCGATAGACCGCCACGTTCAAGCCGATGAGTTCACCTCGAAGATTGACCAGTGGACCGCCGCTGTTGCCCGGGTTAATCGCAGCGTCAGTCTGCAACCAATCCTGCACGTCCAATGGTTCGTCGCCGGTTGAAGGGCGCCGGTTCTTTGAACTCAGGATGCCTTTGGTCACCGAGCCGCCGAGGCCGTAGGGATTGCCCAACGCAATCACAGTCTCTCCCAACAAAAGATCGTCGTCGGGAGCGAGTTTGATCGCCTTGAATTTCTCGCCGGGCTTGGCTTTGAGCTTCAAGAGCGCCACATCCGTTCCTGGCATCGAGCCCATCGTCTCGGCCTCATACTCACGGCCGTCCCAAAGTTTTACCTGGATCCGGTTGGCGCGGCGGACGACGTGCAGGTTGGTCAGCACGTAACCGTCGTCGTCGATGATCACGCCGGAGCCAAGGCTGGTGGATTTCTCCTGATGAACCGGTGTTCGGGGCCAGCCGTAAAAATTCCGCAGCATCGCGTCGTACCATTCGTGGTATTCAATGACGGTTTCGGTGGCGATATTCACCACGCTGGGCAGCACCTTTTCGACGGCGAGCACCGTCGCATCGCGACGGATATCGACCGGGTCCGCGAAGCTCGCCCGCGATCCTGCCAATGAGAGCACCAGCAACGCCAGGCAGGATCGCATCCATGCTGAGCCTAACCAACCGTACCGGTAAAATCCAAGGCGGGCCGCCCACTGATGGTTGAGAATCCCGGCACAACCCACTCTCATTAAACGACGCATTCTCATTCACTTGATCTTAACTACTTTGAGCCATGCGCAAGCCTTTTTTTGCAATGTGCTGAGGGCTTGACATCATCCAGGGCCGGGCGCAAAAAGGGCAGCGCAAGGTGTCATCCATTCACGACAACTTCTACGCCAGGTGGCGGGTGTCCTCAGGCATTATCATGGTCCTGCACGAGGATGCGGAGAGCCCCCCGGAGCGCCTGCTCCAAGCCATTTGGCTGCACCAGCGCGTACTGCGCGACCAGCTCAAAACCTTGGACGGTGTCCCGGTGCGGGTTCTTCATCCGGGTTTCCACAATGTAGAAGGCGGGCCGGATTTCAGAGGGGCAATGGTGCAGATCGGGGAACGGGCGCCGGTCCTGGGGGATGTCGAAGTGGATTTGCGAGCGAGCGGGTGGCACAGTCACGGGCACGATTGCAACCCGGCATTTCAGAAGGTGGTGCTGCACGTAGTCTGGTACGCGGAACGCTCTGCAGCCGGCTCGCCGCCCCTCTTGCCGCTGCGCGATTCGCTCGATGCCCCGTTGGGTGAGTTGAGCCTTTGGTTGGGGGGAGAGAACGCTCCGGGATTCCCGGAACAACTGCGAGGGAAATGCTGCGCTCCATTGAGGCATCTGCCCGAAGAACGTTTGATCGATTTGCTTCACCAGGCCGCCGGCGTGCGTTTGAGAAGCAAGGGGTCCCTTTTCGGCGCGCGCGCTAAACAGGTGGGTTGGGAACAATCGCTTTGGGAAGGATTGTTCCGCGGGCTTGGATACAAAAACAACGTCTGGCCAATGCAACGTCTCGGCGAGCTGCGCCTGCGCTGGAATCACGACGGCGACTCCGGCGGCTCGAGCCAAACCCTTCAAGCGAGGTTGCTTGGCCTGAGCGGGCTGTTGCCGGCCGAGTTGACGCGCAACGAAGTGGGCGCCGATACTTACCTGCGGGCAGTGTGGGACCGCTGGTGGCGCGAACGTGACGGCTTTTCTGACGTGGTGCTGCCTCGGACGTTATGGCGCTTGCACGGGCTGCGCCCTGCCAATCACCCGCAACGCAGACTTGCACTTGCGGCGGGCTGGTCGGTCTCGGGCTCAGTAGCCGGCAAGCTCCGGAGCTGGTGTGCCACCCAGGCCAAACCGTGTGAAATGTGCCGCTCACTTCCAGCCCTGTTACAGGTGCCTGCGGACGATTTCTGGTCGTGGCACTGGACCTTGAAGTCCGCGCAGTTGAAAACGCCTCAACCGTTGCTGGGTCCTGCGCGCGCGGCGGACCTGGCCATGAACGTGGTCATCCCCTGGCTCTGGACGCGAGCCCTGGAAGGTCAAAACCAGGATGTTCAGGCCACACTGGAGGAATGCTACTTCAGTTGGCCAGCCGCCGGAGATAACTCGGTTTTGCGCCTGGCGCGCGAGCGGCTCCTGGGTCGTTCCGACCCACACATCCTTGCCAACGCCGCAGCGCAGCAAGGCCTAATCCAACTCGTCCGCGATTTCTGTGATCATTCCAATTCGATCTGCGAGCAATGCAGGCTCCCGGAGTTGGTGAGGGAGAGAGAGATTTGTGCACCTCTCCGATAAAGTCGCCGGATGGCGATAATGTCGTCAAAATACGATAATTGGCTTAAGAGTCAGCAGCCTGCCGAGAAACAACAGAAACAACGACGAAGTGCGGTGGATTGGGCCGGTCGGGATCGTGTCTTGGCACGGAAGCTGGTAGATGAGGCGCGGATGCGGGACCTCACACCCAGCCGATTAGCGAGGAGGTTGGAATTAATGGCTGGCTAGAGGACAAGTTTTCCAGATTGCCTGCCTCAAGAGAAACTCGGGAGGTGCTATCAGGACTACGTAAGAACTGACACCACCTTGAATTTCAATCAGTTGAAAAACTGGACGATGGGTTTTTGTCGCCGGCTTTAATTCGCTCCAGGCGTGAAAGGATTGTATTTAACTGGTCTGGTGATAAGGGCAGGGTACGAATGCGCTCGTTCAGCACAGATGCCTGAATCATTCTCTCTGACAACATGACTTGAACGAACTCGAGATCTTTCTCCCGCCCTGCAGCCAGCTTGGATGCGGCCAAGTCGTGGGGCTCCAGACAGAGGCCGGTTCCGCCTCCGGTGTTCTGATTTTGCACAGCGATGAGTCGTTCTTTCCAATTATTTGGTAAAACCGCCGTGTTCTCCGAAACCCCGTGGGCGTAATAACCAAATGTTTGATGAAACAAAGACCGCTCTCCTATCGCCCCATCAATTTGGTCTGAAAGTTGTGGTTGTTCTAATGGGAAGACATCGGCCTCCATTGAAACCAGCAACCGTTGGTTTGCGTTCGGAAATTTGCCGAGAATGGATTGACTTCCGACGATTACGATTTCTTTCTGGTTGGTAATCCCACTGGATGCACGAATGATGTGCTCAAGTTCGAAGCGATTCATACTCCCGAAAAATCTCCATGCGCTCCTGTTGGGTCAGGATTCCACAAAATGGGCTGGACTGGCGAAGGCGGGTGGGTTCTTGCTCAGAACTTGTCAACAGGTCGAGAATTTTTTCAAATGACCATGTTGTGAGGATTTCCTGCCACTCCAACATGATCTGTGGTG